>JAVBTG010000093.1:0-7645 GCA_031556275.1 Opitutales bacterium | reverse complement strand
CCTCCGGAAATCCGCGTTCCCGCGGTCAAAATCGGGTAATACTGCGTTCTGCGTTGGCCAGAAGCGGGAGCTGGAGCGAGCTATTTATAAGCGAGCGGAGCGTGCGACTGCGTAGCAGGCGGTCCGCAGGACTGTCGGCGTATTAGCCGACACACAATACCGAGGTACAGCCCCACTACCTATCCCTCCTTAAATTTCGCCACAGACGATTTTGCCAACGCGGGAAAATCGGGCATAATCTAAGCGAAGGCTGTTGCGTGTTTTTCTTTTAAGAAGTCCACCGGACTTGACTCACTGCGCCTTTGGCGCAGCGTAAGAACCCGCTCTTCCCGCGAGATAAAATCCTCCGAGACGAAGTTCAAGGAAGGCGAAAGGCGGGGGCTGTACGATGCTTACTGCTCCCGCTTTTCGCCGACGCAGAACGTAGTATCGGAGGATTTTAGCCGCGGGAATGGAAAAAATCGGAGATTTTTTTCATATGTTTAAGAAGCCCTTCGTATTCCCTTTAACCTTTCAAATTTCCCGCACTCATTCTACACTTCGGCAATCCCACAAACACCGTCATGCTGCTGTTTTCCGCCATCCAGTATTCCGAAGCCACCCTGCGCGCGCTGATCCTGAGCGCCAGCTTGGGCGCGCTCATCGGCAGCATCCGCCAGTGGATGGACCAGCAGGCGAACACCGAGGAAAGCGCGGCGGCCGGCAACCCGGGCATCCGCACGTTCACCCTGTGGGCGGTGCTCGGCTACGTCAGCGCCTACATGAGCGGCGTGGTGCCCTATTTTTTCACCGCCTCCTTCGTGGTGTTCGCCATTTTCATGGGCATGGCCTATGTGGCGCTGGGGAACCTCCGCGTCTCGCTGGGGCTGACGACCCATGTGGTGGGGGTGCTCACGTTTATTATCGGCGGGCTGATCGGCTTTGGCGGCAGCAATAGCAACAACACCATGCTCGCGCTCGTGCTCACGGGCCTGTGCATGCTTGTGCTGGGCACGCGCCAGCGCGTGCACGGCTGGACGCGCAGGCTGACCCCGCAGGATCTCAGCTCGGCCCTGCAATTTGTGGCGATCACCGGCATCATCCTTCCGCTGGTGCCCGACAAATGGTTTGGGCCCACGGGCTACGAGGCGTTCAACCCCTACGAGACATGGCTGATGGTGGTGCTGATCGCGGGGCTTGGGTTTGTCGGTTATGTGGCCATGCGCTTTTTGGGTGCGCGCGCGGGGATTATCGTGACGGGCCTTGTCGGCGGCATCGCATCCAGCACGGCCACGACCCTGGCCATGAGCCGCGAGAGCCGCGACACGCCGTCCTTGGGCGTGCCGTTGGCGCTGGCGGTCGTGCTGTCCTGCGTCGTCATGTGCGCGCGCGTGCTGGTGATGATTTTGGTGATCAACCGCGACGTCTTCGTCGCGTGCCTGTGGCCCGTTATCGCGATGAGCCTGCCCGGCATCGCCTTTTTGCTCTGGCTGATCTACGGCGGCAAGCGCAAGAAGCCCACGACGATGGACACCCCCCAGATCAGCAACCCCTTGAGCCTGAAAATGGCCGTCAAATTCGGGCTGATCTACGCGGTCGTCGCTTTCGCCGTGAAAGTGCTTTCCCAGCAGAACATCGACAGCGGCGTCTACACCGTGGCGTTTCTCTCCGGTCTGACGGACATGGCCGCCATCTCGATATCATCCGCGCAGGCGGTGGGGGCGGGCAACATGGCGGTGGACGTGGCCACCAAGGCCGTGATCATCGGGGCCGTCGGCAACACCATCATCAAGGGCGGGCTGGCCATCTGGCTCGGAACGGGCGTTTACCGCAAGAGCGTCGCGATCGCCTTGGGTGCCACCCTGCTTGCGGGGCTGGCTGTGCTTCCCTTCATTTAGAAAAAGCCAGATCAAAACTGGCGCTCTCGCTGGGGCTCGAACCCAGATCTAAGGTTTCGGAAACCTTCGCTCTATCCATTGAACTACGAGAGCAATAAAAAACCCATCTTTCCGTTTTGCCTGCGCAAGGTCAACGCGAAAGCACGTTTTTCCCTTGCGGCGGCCTACTTCATTTTTCGCGCGGGTGCTTTTCTTTTCGCGGGCTTGGCTTGCGTCAAATAAGGTTTTAGCGCCTCGTGCCAGCGCGCCGAGCGCTGGACGCGCAGGTGCACGCCGTCGTCCTTGGCCTCTTCGCGGCGCACAAGCCCCTCCTTGTGCAGGCGGGCCACAAGGTCGTAGCGCTCGTGCGGCACAACCGCCTCGTCGTAGGCGCCGCTTTCCAGCGTCATGCGTTCCAGCGCGTCCAGCAGTTCGGGGATGCCCTCGCCGGTGCGCGCGCTGACAAAGACGCACTTCGGGTCGTCCGCCCGCAGCGCCGCGAGCGCCACGGGGTCGTCCGCCAAATCCATCTTATTGTAGACGGTAATGGCGGGCTTGCCGTCCGCGCCCAATTCCTTGAGCACGCCGCGCGTCGTCGCGGCGTGGACGCTGGCCTCGGGGCTGGAGCAGTCCACAATGTGTATTAAAAAATCGGATACAAGTGTCTCCTCCAGTGTCGCCTTGAACGCCTCGACGAGCCGATGCGGCAGCCGCCGCACAAACCCCACCGTGTCCGTCAGCAGGAGAGGCTGGCCGGAGGGCAGGTCGAGCCGTCGCGTCGTGGGGTCGAGCGTGGCGAACAGCTTGTCTTTGGCCAGCACCCGCGCCCCCGTCAGTCGGTTCAAGAGCGAGGACTTCCCCGCGTTGGTGTAGCCGACAATGGCGGCCGTCGGCAGCGGCACGCGCTCGCGCTTGCGTCGCTGCACGGCGCGCTGTTTGATCACGCCTTCCAATTCGTCCTTCAGCCGATGAATGCGCGCGCGCAACAGCCTTCGGTCGAGCTGGAGCTGGGTTTCGCCCTCGCCGCGCTGGGTCACGCCGCCGCCGCGCTGGCGAGAAAAGTGCGTCCACGCGCGTTTTAATCGCGGCAACTCGTATTCCAGCCGCGCCAGCTCCACCTGCAAGGCGGCCTCCTTCGTGTGCGCGCGCTCGGCAAAAATGTCCAAAATGACCTCGTGCCGGTCGACGACGGGCAAGTCCGTCAACTTTTCCCAGTTGCGCTGCTGGGCGGGCGTCAACGGGTCGTCGAAGATAATCAGCGCGCATCCCAGCGCCGCGGCCTCGGCGGCCAATTCCTCGGCGCGGCCGGTGCCCATGCCGTAGCGGGGCCCGGCGTCGCGGATTTTCACAACCCTCGCCCCGGCAGTCTCGATGCCGAGATTTTTCGCCAACTCTGTGAGCTCGGCAAGCGATCGCGCGCATTCCTCGGCGTCGTTCTGCCGCGTGTGCAACGCGACCAATAAAGCTTTGTCGGAAACCTTTTCGTTTGAAAACACTACCCCTTAGTGTATGCCCGCCGCGCCAAATGGGAACACAAAAAAAGCGTTCGGAAATGCTCCGAACGCTTTTTTGAATGAAGACAACGCCTTATTTGCGTTTGGCCTTCTTGGCGACTTTCTTCACAGCCTTCTTGGCCGGAGCCTTTTTCACGGCCGCCTTTTTGGCAACCGCTTTTTTCGCCACTTTCTTCGCTGCCACCTTCTTCGCCTTCGCAACCGGCTTCTTGGCGACGGCCTTCACCGCCACCTTTTTCGCCGCCTGCTCAATGGCAGCCTGCGCCGCCGCCAAACGCGCCACCGGCACGCGGAAGGGCGAGCAGGAGACGTAGTTCAGGCCGAGCGTTTCGCAGAACTTGATGCTGGAGGGGTCGCCGCCGTGCTCGCCGCAGATGCCGAGCTTGATGTCGGGGCGTTCGCTGCGCCCGCGTTGGCTGGCGATGTCCATCAGCTGGCCCACGCCCGTCTGGTCGATCGAGGCGAAGGGGTTGCGCTGGACGATCTCCTTGTTCTGGTAGGCGGGCAGGAACGAGCCGGAGTCGTCGCGCGACATGCCGAGGGTCGTCTGCGTCAGGTCGTTGGTGCCGAACGAGAAGAACTGGGCGGTCTTGGCGATCTCGTCGGCCACCAAGGCGGCGCGCGGGATCTCGATCATCGTGCCGACCATGTAGGCGATCTTCACTTTCTGCTCCTTCTGGACCTTCTGGGCGACCTCGTCCACGATGGCCTTCTGGATTTGAAGTTCCTTGGGGAAGCAAACGAGCGGAATCATGATCTCGGGCTTCACCTTGATGCCGGATTTAATGACAGCCGCGGCGGCCTCAAACACGGCGCGCGCCTGCATCGCGGAGATTTCCGGATAGACGACGCCAAGGCGGCACCCGCGGTGCCCCAGCATGGGGTTGAACTCGTGCAGTTCGGCCACGCGCTGCATGATATGCTCGACGGGGATGCCGAGTTTGAGCGCGAGGTCAAGCTGCTGCTCTTTGGTCTGGGGCAGGAACTCGTGCAACGGGGGGTCGAGGAAACGGATTGTGGCGGGCAGGCCTTTTAACGCCTTGAAGATGCCGATGAAGTCCTCGCGCTGATAGGGCAGCAACTTCGCCAGCGCCTTTTCGCGGTCGGCAGTGTTGTCGGCCAAAATCATCTCGCGCACCGCGTCGATGCGGTTGCCCTCGAAGAACATGTGCTCGGTGCGGCACAACCCGATGCCGGTCGCCCCGAAGGCGATCGCGTTTTCCACCTGTTCGGGGGCGTCCGCGTTCGTGCGCACGGCCATGCGGGTGGCCTGCGAGCACCATTTCATGAGCTGCGCGAAGTTCTGATAAGCGCGGCTGTCGGCGGGCTTCATGCTCTTTTTGACGAGCACCTGCACGATTTCCGAGGGGGCCGTGGGCACTTCGCCCGCGTAGACATTGCCGCTGGTGCCGTCGATGGAGAGGTAGTCCCCTTCGCCGAACACCAGATCGCCGATCTTCAGCGTTTTCTTGGCGTAGTCGATGTGCAACGCGCTCGCGCCGCACACGCAGACTTTGCCCATCTGGCGGGCAACCAAGGCCGCGTGCGAGCTGACGCCGCCGCGCGCCGTCAAAATGCCTTCGGAGGCGATCATGCCGCGCAAGTCTTCGGGAGAAGTCTCCTCGCGCACGAGCAGCACTTTGCCGTTTTTGCTCATGGCGTCGGCCTTGTCGGCGTTAAAATAGATGCGTCCGCAAGCCGCGCCGGGGCCGGCGGGCAAGCCGGTGGCGACAACCTTCGTCTGCTTGAGGGCCTTGGCGTCGAAGATGGGGGCGAGCACTTGGTCGAGCTGCTCGGCGGGCACGCGGCGCACGGCCATCTGCCAGTCGATGAGCTTTTCCTTCACCATCTCGACGGCGATGCGCACCGCCGCCAAGCCCGTGCGTTTGCCGTTGCGGGTCTGCAGCATGTAGAGCTTGCCGTCCTCGATTGTAAACTCGAAGTCCTGCATGTCGCGGAAGTGCGTCTCGAGGTTTTTGCGCACTTTTTCAAGCTTCGCGTAGGCCTTGGGCATGTATGCCTTGAGCTCGGCCACGGGCTGGGGCGTGCGCACGCCGGCCACGACGTCCTCGCCCTGCGCGTTGATCAGGAATTCGCCGTAAAACACCTTTTCGCCGGAGGCCGGATCGCGCGTGAACGCCACGCCGGAGCCGGACTGGTCGCCCGTGTTGCCGAACACCATCGACTGGATGTTGACGGCGGTGCCCCATTCGGCGGGGATGCCGTACTTCTGGCGGTACACGATCGCGCGGTCGTTCATCCACGAGCCGAAGACGGCGCCGACCGCGCCCATGAGCTGCTCCCAAGGCGAGGCGGGGAAATTCTTGCCGGTGCGCTGTTTGACGAGCGCCTTGAAGCGGCGGACGAGCTCCATCAAATCTTCGGCGCTGAGCTGCGTGTCGGAAACGGCTTTGCCGTAACGCTCGAGCTTGAGCGCGGAGATCGCGCTTTCAAACGGCTCGTGGTCTTCGCTGGGGAGTTTTTGCACGCCCATCACCACGTCGCCGTACATCTGGACGAAGCGGCGGTAGCAGTCCCACGCGAAACGGGGGTTATTCGTGAGCTTCACCAAGGCGTCGACGGTCTCGTCGTTCAGGCCGAGGTTGAGGATCGTGTCCATCATGCCCGGCATGGACTCGCGCGCGCCGGAGCGCACGGCGACCAAAAGGGGATTTTTCAAATCGCCGAAACGCTTGCCCGTCTGTTTTTCGATCGCGGCGATCGCGTCCTTGATCTGGCCGTTGAGGCTGGCGGGGTAGGTGCGTTTGTGGTCGTAGTAATAGGTGCACACGTCGGTCGTGATCGTTCATCCCGGGGGCACAGGCAGTCCGATGCGCGCCATTTCCGCGAGGTTGGCGCCCTTTCCGCCGAGCAGATTTTTCATCGTGGCGTTACCGTCGGTCTTGTTGCCGAAGCGGTAGACGTATTTTTCCTGTGCGACTTTAGCCGTCTTTTTTGAGGTCATATTAGGTATGGTTCAGTTCGATCAGTGCAATTCGGGTTTGTGTTCCCCGTCTTTTTTTAGAATAGAATAACCCTATAAGAAAACCTCTCTTTCTCGACGGTGTCAACGGATAAGCCATCAGACAGCCTTATAACATCCTCCGAATCAATCGAATCGGCGGATGCGCATATCGTCATCCCGGCCCCCCGCCGCGGTCCCGCGCCGCAGCCGCCCGAGGACGAATCCTACATGGAAGACTACGGCGAGGACGCCTCCGACGAGGCGGGCGACTACACCGAGCTTTACGGAACCCACGACGAGTCATCCCCCGCCGAGCCGGAGTCTTCCGGAACGCCGCCCGCCGTCATTCCTCCGCCCCCGCCCGAGCCCCCCGCGGTTGCGCAACCGGCAGCCAACCCCGACCCTCCGCCGCACAGCCGTTCCGAAATGACGCTGTGGGATCACTTGGAGGAACTGCGCGGCACGCTGATAAAGTCCATCATCGCGCTGGTCTTGGGCACGATCGTCGTGGGCTTTTTCTTCTCGCAGATGAACGACGCGCTCTTGTGGCCCCTGCAGCAGGCGATCGAGGGCAGGCCCGACCGCGAGCAGTTTTTGCGCATGAACACGATGTTCGGGGTCTTTTCCGTCATCATCGAGATCGCGCTGGTGGGCGGTTTCATGCTGGCCTTGCCCTTCGTGCTGTATTTTTTCGCGCGCTTCGTGGCCCCGGGGCTGACGCAGAAGGAGCGGGGCGTGCTGTTCCCCACCTGTCTCGCGGCGGTCGGCCTGTTCCTGTTCGGGGCGTGCTTCAGCTATTTCTTCCTGCTGCCGTTGGGCATCAAATTCGCGCTGATGGTCAACGAGAGCATGGGCTTCTTCCTCCAGCCCAACGTGCAGGACTATTACAACCTCATCATCTGGATGATCGGCGGGGTGGGGCTTGTCTTTGAGTTCCCGCTGCTGCTTTTGCTGTTGTTCTATTTGGAAATCCTGACGCCGAAAATGCTGAAGGAGTACCGCCGTTACGTGATCGTCGGCATCTTCATCGTGTCGGCGATCGCCACCCCGCCCGACGGCATTTCGATGGTGGTGATGGCGATCCCGCTGACATTATTGTACGAGGCCACCCTCGTCATCGGCCAGCGCATAGTAGACCGCAAACACGCCGCTCAAGACTAACACTCGTTCTGCAACATCTGATCGAGGGTCTGCCGCTTCCGGATAAGCGCAACCTCGCCGTCAGCCTTTATCATCACCTCGGCAGACTCGGGGAAAGAATTGTAATGCTTCGCGCTCATGGCAGCGCAGTACGCGCCCGCCCCGCCGAC
>JAVBTG010000019.1:0-8863 GCA_031556275.1 Opitutales bacterium | reverse complement strand
GCCACACGGGTGATCTTTTTGGTGTCGGGGTTGACCACGGCGACATGGGCGCCGCTCGTGCCGTTTGTGAAGGACCGCCTCGCGCTTTCCGAAAGCGCGCTGGGCATGCTGCTGTTGTGCCTCGGCTTGGGTTCGTTTGTGTTCATGCCGTTGGCGGGGGCGCTGTGCGGGCGTCTGGGATGCCGCAAAGTGATAGCGGTTTCCGGCGTCTGCCTGCTGTCCGCGCTGCTGCTGTTGGCGAGCGTGCCGACAATCTGGGCGATGGCGCTTTCGCTCGTGCTTTTTGGCGCGGGCCTCGGGACGATCGACGTGGCGATGAACGTGCAGTCCGTCATCGTCCAGGAGGCTTCGAAGAAAGCCATCATGTCGGGATTCCACGGGTTCTACAGCCTAGGCGCGCTGCTCGGGGCCGCGAGCATGGCGTTGCTTCTGAGCGTGGGCCTTTCTCCTTGGGCGGCAGTGCTGTGCATGGTGGGGATCGCGGCCGCGTTGCTGGCGTTCGGGATACCGCTTTGCCTGCCGTACGGCAGCCGCAGCGACGCCCCGTGGTTCGTGCTGCCCAAAGGGGCGGTGCTGTTGCTGGGGGTATTGTGCTTCATGGTCTTTTTGGCGGAAGGCGCGATGCTGGATTGGAGCGCCGTTTTCATGAAGGAAGCCCGCGCGGCGGCGGCCTCGCGGGCGGGGTGGGGCTTTGCCGCCTTTTCGCTGGCGATGACGGTGGGCCGCCTCACAGGAGACCGTTTCGTGCAGGCTTTCGGTGCCAAAAAAACCCTGTTTTACGGCGCACTGCTCGGGGCCGTCGGCTACGCGCTGGCGGTGTTTTTGCCGTGGGAATGGACATCGCTTGCGGGCTTTATTTTCGTCGGGATCGGCCTATCCAACATCGTGCCGGTTTTATTCACGCTTGCGGGCTCGCAAAAAGCGATGCCGCTGAGCCTCGCGCTGGCCTCCGTCTGCACGCTGGGCTATCTCGGCATCCTTGTGGGCCCCGCGATCATCGGGTTTGTCGCCCACGCGACCACGCTGCCGTTCTCCTTCCTGCTGGTGGCTTTGGGCCTCCTGGGCGTTGCGCTGTGCGCGCGCTTGAAGTTTCGCTGATTTTTCTCAAAACGCGGGAGCCATTTTTTTCGTGGTGGCATTTGCCACGCATTATCATTTTACGCCTGAAAACAAATCAGACCGGTTCCTTGCGCAGCCCCATCAAATACTCACGGTTGCCGTCCATCCCTGAAATGGGAGACTCCGTGTGCCCGACGAGCCGCGCTCCGGGGAGATGGGCGAGGGCGAACCCGATCGTGTCCGCCAAAATTTTCTCGCGCAACGCGTCGTCGCGGATGACGCCTTTGCCGCGCGAGACCTCCGCGCGGTCGGCCTCGAACTGCGGTTTGACCAGCGCCACGAGCAGCCCCCCGTCCTCCAGCCGCGTCCACACGGCCTCCAGCACGCGCGTGAGCGAGATGAAGGACAAATCCATCACGATGATCCCGTAGCGCGGGTGGGGCAGTTCGGCCGTGTCCAATCCCCGCGCGTTCACTTTTTCAAAATTTTTCACGCGCGCATCGTTGCGCAGCTTCGCGTGGAGCTGGCCGTGTCCCACGTCGACGCAGGTGGCCTCCAGCGCGCCGTGTTGCAACAGATAATCGGTGAACCCGCCCGTCGAGGCCCCCACGTCCAAAATAATTTTTCCCGCGATCCCGAAGGGGAATTTTTCAAAAAACCCCTCCAGCTTTTCGCCGCCCCGGCTGACGAAACGCGGCGGCTGTTCGATGATAAAATTCGTGTCCACAGGCAGCATCTGCCCCGCCTTCGCGACGACGGAATCGGGACCAGTGCGCACCTTGCCCGCGAGAATGAGCGCGCGCGCCTGCGAGCGGCTTTCGGCCAGCCCCTTTTCAAGCAGCAGTTCGTCGGCCCTCATGCGGGATGCGGTCTTGGACATAGCAAGCAATCTAACCAAACGCCCGCTTCAAGACACGCATTTTTTGCGCGCCGTAAATATTTTAAAAAATCCAAAAAAATCACCAAAAAAGTTTTAAAAATTGAAACATCCCGCCCAATTGTCCTTTTGAACGCCGAATTGTGAATAATTTTGTGAAGAAATAAACCGAATTTTCGGGGGGAAATACTTGACAGGTGGGGCATAGTGGGTGAAAATGGGGCGAAAGGGAGGGATTTGCTCTCTTTTTGCTTAACCTCAATGGATAACAACGCACATGGCTTTTACGTTGGCGAATTCCGGCACGCGCTGGACGCCAAGAATCGCCTCACCGTCCCTTCGAAATGGCGTTTCAAGGGCGATGAGAGCGATACCGCCTACCTTGCGTTGCCCAATCCCAACGGGAGCATAACGGTATACCCGCCCGAGCAGGTGCAGCGGCTGAAGGCCAAAATCGCCGAGGTGAGCATGCTGGGCGACCCTGTCCGCGTGCGCGCTTTGACCCGCATTTTCACCAACGGCTACCAGTTCGGCCCCGACAAGCAGGGCCGCATCAGCCTGACGGAAAAACTCGTCAAACACGCCGACATCACCAAGGACGCCGTGCTGGCCGGTCTGGTGAACACTTTTACGATTTGGAGTTCGCAACGCTACGAGCGGTACACGCAGGCCGAAGAGGATTCGGCCTCGCTGACCGCCACGCTCATGGACCTCGGCCTGTAAGGTCGGCCGCGTCCCAACCCCGACACCCCATGTCCAAAACAATCCGCCTTTCGCACACGGCGCGCCCGCGCCGCGCGTCCCGCTCAAACACCGTCAACGCCGCAAACCTGTTTCCCGCCCCGGCGCAGGAGGACATGGAGGAACATTCACGGTCCTTCCACGACTTCATCGATCTGCCCGCAGTGAGCGCGTTCCGTCTGGACAGCGCCGAATTCCCACCGCAACCCTCCGTATTCCCATTGGCAAAGTGACTGAATTGGCCCATCTGCCTGTCTTGCTGAATGCAGCGACCGCCCTGCTGACCGGGGGCGGTCGTGCGTGTTTTATGGACGGGACTTTTGGCGGGGGAGGGCACACGCGGGCCCTGTTGGCAAGCAGCGCGGACGTTTCGGTGGATTCTCTGGACTGCGATCCCGCGGCGGCCCTGCGCGCGCAGCCGCTCGCGCGCGAATACGCGGGGCGCTTTCGTTTCTTCGACTTGAATTTCCGCGACCTCGACACCGTGCCTCCCGCCGACAAGCACTACGACGGCATGTTGTTCGACCTCGGCGTGTCCTCGTTCCAGTTCGACACGATGGAGCGCGGCTTCTCCTTCCGCGGTGACGCGCCCGTCGACATGCGGCTCGACCCGCGCTCGGGCGTGTCCGCCGCCGACTTTTTGGAAACGGCATCCCGCGAGGACCTCGTGAAAGCCGTGCGCGACTTCGGCGAGGAACCGCGCTGGAAACGCGTCGTCGAGGCCGTCGAGCGCGCCCGTGGCACGGGCCAACTCTCCCGCACCTTAAGCCTCGCTTCCCTGATCGAATCGGCCAACGGCCCGCACTACGGCCCGCGCCGCATCCATCCGGCCACGCGCGTGTTTCAGGGCCTGCGCATCGCCGTCAACGCCGAGCTCTCCTCCATCGAGGAGATGCTCCCGAAGGCCTTCGCGCGCCTCAAGGAAGACGGAGTGCTCGCCGTCATCACCTTTCATTCGCTCGAAGACCGCATTGTGAAGCGCTTTTTCAACCGCCTGAGCGGCCGTCCCGAAGATTTTCGGGACTCCACCGCCCAGCAAGACCGCGTCGCGGTGGCCGAATTGCTCACGCGCCGCCCCGCCACCGCCGACGAGGCCGAAATTTCTCAAAACCCGCGCAGCCGTTCCGCAAAATTGCGGGCCGTGCGCAAACTCAAGGAGGTCCGTTCATGAACCCCAAGCCCACTGTCCATGTCTATCATTCCGGAGCGCTGCATGTGCTACGGTTGTCGTGCTTCTTCGTTTCCATCCTGCTGCTATGCGTCGTGGCGGGCGGTGCCTTCGGGCTCGTGTGGCTGCGCCAAGAAATCGCCCACAGCGCCCAGAACGTGAAGGCCTACGAAAAGGATCTGGCCGAGGCGCGCCGCTTGTACGCCCATCTCCAAGCCAAGATCGCGCAAGAGGAGCAGCCCGAAATGCTCAAGCGCCGCACCAACGCCACCTTGCTGGTTCCCAAGGAACGCCAGTACGTGTACGTCGCGCCTGCCCAAGTCCTGCGCACGCGCCCCGAATATAATTACCAGCCGGTCGATGTTTCCTTCGAGCTGGCCTACAACCCCGTGCCCGCCAACAACCGTCCCGGGACTTCCAATTAATGACGTGCGCCCTCGTCAGTCCGAAGCGTTTCGCACTCCTGACATTTGTCGTGGGGGCGTTCTTCGCGTGTCTGGCGGGGCGGCTGGTTTTCCTGCACGTGGTGGACGGCGAGCGCGCCCAACGCGTGGCCGAAAAAACGCGCCAGCGCTTTGAGACGCTGTCCTGCCGCCGCGGCGACATCACCGACGCGCGCGGCCACCTGCTGGCGACGACCCGCACGGTGATGGAACTGGGCGTCGACCCAGACATGATCCGTCCGGCAGACGTCGGCGTCGGCGCGCAAAAGGACGGCTCGCCCAACCCTGACAAGGTGCCGGAGCTCGCCGCGCTGATCGGCATGGACGCGCCCACGTTGCGTTCTTTGCTGGCGCAAAAATACCGCGAGGACGACCCCACCAGCAAAATCCGCTGGCGCAAACTCGTCGAAAAAATCGACGAGCCGACCTACGAGAAAGTGATGGCGCTCGGCATCAAGGGCGTTTATGGCAACCGCAAGTTCGAGCGCGTTTATCCCGGCGACGCCTTGGCCTCTCACCTGCTCGGTTATGTGAACAAAGAGGGAATATCCCAAATGGGGATCGAGCGGTTCATGGATTTCTACCTGCGCGGGCAGGACGGCTGGCGCCTCTCCGAGCGCGACGGCCGCCGCCGCGAGCTGGCGCAGTTTCGCAGCCGTCAAGTCGACCCGGCCAACGGCCTGAACGTCGAGCTCTCCATCGACATGGCCTTGCAGGACATCGCCGAAAGCGAGTTGCGCCGCCTCGTCCAAGAGCACGATCCCAAGGGGGCCAGCATCATCATCAGCGACCCCAAGACGGGCTTCGTGCTGGCGATGGCGAACTACCCGACTTTCGACCCGAACCGGTATTGGGACTTCCCGATCGAGTCGCTCAAAAACCGCGCCGTCACCGACGTGTTCGAGCCGGGCTCCACCTTTAAGATCGTGGCCGCTTCCGGCGCGCTCAACGAGCGCATCGTCAAGCCGACCGACCGTTTCAACTGCGCGCTCACGAGCATGGAATATAAGGGACGAATCGTCGGCCTGCCCAAGGAAGACCACGCGATGGGCGTTTTGGAAGTCTCGCAGATCGTGTCGAAATCGTCCAACCGCGGATCGGCGCAGCTGGGCATGCTGCTGGGTGAACAACGTCTGTACAACTACGCCAGCGCGTTTGGCTTCGGCGCGCGGGCGGGGCTGGGCAGCGCGCTCGAATCGCCGGGCATGCTCCATCCCGTCAAAGCGTGGGACGGCCTGACGATCACGCGCCTGCCCATGGGCCACGCCGTGAGCGCGACGCCGCTGCAGGTGCACTACGCCATGAGCGTCATCGCCAACGGGGGCGTGCTGATGCAGCCGCAGCTGGTCAAGCGCGTGTACGACGCGCAGGGAAACACGCTTTTCAGTTACGAAGCACATTCCAAGCGCCGCGTCATATCGCCCGACATCGCCGCGACGGTGTCGCGCATGCTCGTCGACGTTGTCGACCCGAAGGGGACGGCCCGCCGCGCGGCGGTCGAGGGCTACAAAATCGCGGGCAAAACCGGCACGACGCAAAAAATCGTCGACGGCAAATATTCCAGCACCCGCCACGTCGCGTCCTTCGTCGGGTTCCTGCCCGCCGAAAATCCGCGTCTGGTGATATCCGTGATCGTCGACGAGGCCAAGGCGCGCGGGGGCGTTTCCTACGGCGGGCTCATTTCGGCGCCCGCGTTCCACAACGTGGCCATGCAGTCGGTGCGCTATCTGGGCATCCAGCCCGAAGACCAATTTCGCAATATGCTCGCTTGGGAGAACAAGGTTCCATGATCGGTTTTTCAAATCTGCAAAACACCATTTGCATCAACCCGTTTTTGCTGGCCCGCCGCATGGGCGCGGTGGCGCAGGGCTCGGGCGGCGCGGTTCCTTCCGCGCCCGAATTGTCGGCGCTGATAAAGGGGATGGCCGACACGTCGGTGCGCGGGCCCTCCGGCCTCGTCATCACGTGCCTTATCACCGACAGCCGCCGCGCGGTACCGGGGGCTCTGTTTTTCGCGATCAAAGGCTCGCACACCAGCGGCATGCATTACGTGGTCGAGGCCGTCAGCCGCGGGGCCGTCGCCGTCGTCTCCGAATACCCGCAGCCCTCGGGTGTGTCGCAGGTGACGTGGGTGCGCGTGCCGCACGTGCGCAAGGCGCTGGCCGAGATTTCGCGCCGCTTCTACCGCCATCCGGAAAACGATTTAAAAGTGTACGGCGTCACCGGCACCAACGGCAAAACGACGGTGGCCACGCTCCTGCAATATCTGCTGCGCCAGTCGGGCACGCCCACGGGGCTTTTGGGCACGGTGCAATACGATTTGGGTAGGCGGACATTGCCCGCCTACCGCACGACGCCGGAATCGGTGGAGCTCTACGCGATGTTCGACCAGATGCGCGAGGCCAGCTGCAAGGCGGCGGTCATGGAGATAAGCTCCCACGCGATCGCGCAACACCGCGTCCACGGCCTGCCGGTCGAGGTGGCGGCCTTCACCAATCTGACGCAAGACCACCTCGACTACCACCACACGATCGAGGAGTATTTTGAAACGAAGGCGGGCCTGTTCACGGGAAAAGTCGGCAGTGTGCCCGCCCACGCCGTCATCAACGCTGACGATCCCTACGGCCGCATCTTGGCCGAACGTTTGCCCGCGACGACGCAAAGCACCTTCTTCGGCGTCTCGCCGACGGCGCAGGTGCGCGCCGAAAACATTTCCCTAAAAGCCTGCGGGAGCGCGTTCGACCTTGTCTGGCCCGAAGGTCGCGCCAGCGTGCGCACGGCATTGCCCGGCCGCGACAACGTCTCCAACATCTTGGCGGCGATGGCGATGGCCCGCGCGGGCGGGGCCGACATCGCCAAGCTCGCGCCGCTATTGGCCGATTTTTCGGGCGTGCCCGGCCGTATGGAGCGCGTGGACAGGGGCCAGCCGTTCAACGTTTTTGTCGACTACGCCCACACGGACGACGCGCTGAGCAACGCCCTCGGCATGCTGCGCGACATCACGCAGGGACGAGTGCTGGTCGTGTTCGGCTGCGGCGGCAACCGCGACCGCGCCAAGCGCCCGCTCATGGTCGCGGCTGTGCAGAAGTGGGCGGACATGGCGTGGGCCACGGCGGACAATCCGCGCAAAGAGCCGCTTGCCGACATTTTTGCCGATATGAAGGAGGGCGTCCTCTTTCCGGAACGCGTGCGCTGGCTCGACGACCGCCGCGAGGCGATCGCCGCCGCGCTGGAGAACGCTTGCCCGGGAGACACCGTCCTGATCGCGGGCAAGGGGCACGAGACGTATCAGGAGTTCGCCGACACCATCATTCCCTTCGACGACCGTCAGGTGGCGGGGGAGCTGCTGTCGTTGCGCGCGTTGCGCCCGAACACATAAATTTTTTTCCTTTTGAAGCAATGAACCAATTTCTCGCACGGGAGCTGGGGGCGTGGAGCGGCGGGGTCTGGTCGCCGAGTCAGCCCGCTTCGCCTATCACGGGTTTCGCCAACGACTCGCGCGCCATCGAGCCGGGGAACTGCTTTGTCGCGCTGTCCACAGACAAGCGCGACGGCCACTGGTTCGTGCGCGCGGCCGCCGAGAACGGGGCGGGCAGCGCGATTGTTTCGCGCGCCGTGCCGGAAGCGGCGGTGGCGCAGCTCATCGTGCCCGACCCGCTCGAGGCGCTGCAGCAGATCGCCAACGCCCACCGCGAGCGGTTTTTGGGCCCGGTCGTCGGCATCACGGGCAGCGCGGGCAAGACCTCGACAAAAGACCTGCTCAAGTGCCTCATGGGCGCGGACAAAGTCTGCGCCACCCACGGAAATTTAAACAACCACATCGGAGTGCCGCTGAGCCTGTTGACAATCGAGCAGGGCGCGCACACCTGCGCGCTCATGGAGGCGGGCACGAGTTCCGTCGGCGAGATCGCCCGCCTGTCGTGGCTGATCGACCCCACGGTGTCCATCGTCACCTTGGTCGGACCCGCGCACCTTGAGCGTCTGGGCAGCGTCGACGCCGTCGCCGCCGAAAAAGCCATGATGGTCGAAAACACGCGGCCGGGCGGCATGGCGTTTGTCAACGCCCAGTGCATGCGTTTCGAGGCGTTCCAAAAACCGTTCGCGTGCGGCCTGACGATGGTCGCCAACGAGGGCGACGCCAACACCACGCGTCCGACGGGCGCGCGCGTGTGCCGCTACGCCGTTTCTCAGGAAGGGGAGCACACCCGAGTGAAGCTGACAAACCCGTCCGGCACGTCCTCCGTGTTTTCCATGCGGGCGGTGAGCCTCGGCATGGCGGGCAACGCCGCGCTGGCATTGTGCGCGGCGCGCCACTTGGGCCGCGGCGACGCGGATTTGCAAAAATCGCTTTCCCTGTGGAACCCTTCGCCCATGCGCGGCCAATGGTGCGCGCACGCGGGCAGGCTCTATTATTTGGACTGCTACAACGCGAACCCCGTGTCGCTCATGGACGCGCTGCATTCCTTCCAACAGCGAGCCGACGCCGCACGCCCGTGGCTGTATGTGATCGGCTCGATGGGCGAACTCGGCCCGGAGGCAGCGCACCTGCACCGCAACGCGGTCGCCGCATTGCGC
>JAVBTG010000117.1:0-6075 GCA_031556275.1 Opitutales bacterium | reverse complement strand
ACATCCACGAGCAGTCCTGGCGCCTGCGCATGGCACGCAACCCCGCACAAACACGCGCGTATTTGGAAACGTTTAAACACCCCCCGCCGCCCCGCTGACTTCGCAACTCAAGCGCACAACAAACACCGCCTCGCGACGGTGTTTTTTTTGTGCGACTTCCAAAGCGGCGGGCGCTTTTTACGCCACCGAGGGCGTCGGCACAAAAGCCGTTTTTCCCGTGTCCCGCTCGCATCCCACGCACGGGGCGATGGCCGACAAATCCTGCAGCTGCTTGCCGCACTGCGCGGGCACGATCTCGACGCCGTTGGCCGCGAACTGCGGCAAAATCTCCTCGGCCATGCGCTTGCGCGCGGCGTTGAGCCACAGCGCGGGCAGGTAGCGGGCGAGGGAGCCCACGATCACGCGCTGCACCGCGAACACGTCGACCAGCATCGCGCACACGTCCCCGAGCGCGCGGCCCGATTCCTCGAGCACGGCCAACCCCTCGCGCTCGCCCGCGCGGGCGGAGCGTTCCACCTCGTACAAATCCACGTCCGCGCCGAAGCGCTGCGGGAAGCGCATGTGCGCCAAAATGCACACGCCGGTGCCGGAGCAGAAAGATTCCACGCACCCGTTTTTGCCGTACACCAGCGGGCCGTCGGCGGCGATGCGCACGTGGCCGAGTTCCGGCGATTCCCCGTTGGGCCCGCGCAAAATATGCCCGCCCGAAATGACGCCCGCCCCGCAGCCCGTGCCCGCCGTCAGATAGGCGGCGTGGGTCAGCCCGCGCGCGGCGCCCCAGTATATTTCCGCCTTCAGGCACGCGATGGCGTCATGCTCGACGAATACAGGCTTGCCGAACACGTGGAAAAGATTATCGCGCAGATGAATGTTGTCCCACCCGGGCAAATGCGGCGGCGATAGGATGACCCCCTCCAGCGTGTTGATCGGTCCCCCGACGCTCACGCCGAGCGCGTCCACCTCAAATGTCCTGAGCAAATCCTCTGCGTGCCGGATAAACTGCTCCTGCATGTGCAGGGGGCCCTTTTCAACCTCGCTGGGCCATTGCGCGCGGTCGAGGATTTTGCCTTCGGCGTTGCCGATGATGGCGGCCGATTTGGTGCCGCCGATATCCCACCCCAGATAGGTTTTTTGAAAACGGGAGTTTTGGCCTGATGGAGAAGGAATGGACATGTGTCCGAAAGCGGATGGTTTGCCGATGGCGCCCGGGTCTGTCAGCCGTCCTGACATTTGACCGATCAAAATCGCCGGAGGCGCAAAGGCATGGTGAAAGTGCTATTGTATTTTTATATAATCAACAATTTGTTTGTTATCAATACAAAGTTGTTTATGTCTGCGCCCGTCTAATCTGTCAATGCTTTTAACCTTGCGGCAGGGCGCGCTTTTAAATTCAAAACGCGCCGTGTGCGCCGTCACTGCTGCGGCCCGCACGAGGTGCGCAACACGAGCTTGGGCGGCAGCAACCGGTGCGAGCCCATCTGCGCGGCGGGCTTGCGCTCGATGCGCTCGATCAGCATTTCGGCGGCGATGGCCCCCATTTGGGCGAGCGGCTGCTCCACGGACGTCAGCTGCAGCCCGTGCATCCGAAAGAGGGGCGAATCCTCGTTGTCGTAACCCACCAGCGAAACGTGTTCCGGCACCTTTATCCCCGCCTCGTTGAGCGCCAAAAAGGCACCGTGGGCGATCTCGTCGTTCATGCAGGCGACGCTGTCAAAGGGGAGCTGTTGCGCGCTCTTTCCGGCGATCCATTCCTTTGCGATGTCATAGGCGGCCTCGCCGAACGATTCGCGCGTGCCGGTGTTGGCCTCCAGCACGGGTTCCATGATTCCGGCGGCGCGGATGGCGTCGATAAAGCCCTTGCGGCGGTCCTTGTGAACGGTGTTGGTCTCCCAAAACCCGATGAGCGCGGGCCTGCGGCGGCCGCAGCAGATCATGTGCTCGGTGGCCTCGTACATGCCGCGGATGTTGTCGGTCATCACGCAGGGCAGGTTGATGCCGGGGATGTAGCGGTCGAGCAGGACGATGGGCATGCCGTGCTCGTTGATCTGCTTGAGGGCTTTTAAAAAGTCGGGTCGCTCGGTCGCCTCGCGGTTGGGGTAAATGAGCAGGCCCTCCACCTTGGCGGCCAGATTGCGGATCTGCTCGGCCTGCAATTTCGGGTCGCTCTGGTCGTGCGACAAGATGATGTGGTAGTTCAGCGCGCTGGCCTTCGCCTCGACCCCGCCGATAATCTGGGAGAGCTGGTCCTGCGCGTCGGGCACCACGATGCCGATGAGCCGCGTTTTCACCCCCGCCGCGAGCGGTCGGTCGGGCTTTTTCGCCAAAAAGGAGCCGCGCCCCTGGTAAGATTTCACAACCCCTTCTTTTCTAAAAGCTTCCAGCGCTTTTCGCGCGGTCACGCGGCTGACGTCGTACGTCTGGGCGATCTCATGCTCCGTGGGGATCCGGTCGCCGATTTGCATGGCGGAGAATGCATACTCCAGTTCAATGCGCACCTTTTGAAAAAGGGGCAACAAATCCATCATAACGGCGCTTCGGTTCATGGGCACACATTATAACAATACAAGGAAAGGCATTTCAACCTTTTAATTGTATCTTCATGTATTTTTAACGAATCCATTTATGTAACCGCCAAATATTTCGCTCGAAAATTTGTATTATTATTAATTCAATATGGCTGAAAAACCCGCACGACGACACTCTGGTTTTTGTGCGGCAAGGCGGCCCGCCTCCTGTGATTTTGTCGAGGGAGACAGAATTTAGGCGGCGACGATTTTTAAGGGTTGACAGCGGCGGTCTTCCATAATGTATTTTCAGTAATACTTTAGACCGGCGGGTCTTCAAAACCGTCTTATCCCCTTTTTCTGTTTGCTTGCCGTGAAAAACGACCGCGCACCCCAACGTTTTGCATTGCGAAAAGTTCTTCGCAAGCTGGGGTTTGTGGCGCTGTTTTTATGCGCGATTTCGGCTCAAGCGGCGCTCGTGTGGAAAGAAGCCGAGCAGTTCGACCGCCAGGGCGGCTGGACGCAGGACGCCCAGTTCGTCGACCAGATGGGCTCGCCCTACCTCTTGGCGGCGGGCTTCAACGGCCCGGTCGCCCCCGCCGAGACGCTCGTAGACATCCCGCGCGCGGGGACTTACCACCTGTGGGTCCGCACGCGCGATTGGTTCCCGCAAAACAGCCCGGGCCTGTTCGCCGTGAACGTCGCGGGCAAGGATTCCCGTCCATTGGGCGGCGGCAAAAAAAACGGCTGGATCTGGGAATACGGCGGTAGCTTCTCTCTCCAAGCGGGCGAGGCCACATTGCAGCTCAAAGACCTCGCAGGCCAATACGCCCGCTGCGACGTCGTCGTCCTGACGGACGACCCCAACTGGAACGGCCCGACGTCCTTGGCCGACTTGAACGCCCTGCGCATCGCCCACGGCGGCTTGAGCGCCGGGATCGAGGAGAAAGGCCCCTACGACCTCGTCGTCACGGGCGGCGGCATGGGCGGCAGCTGCACGGCGATCGCCGCGGCCCGCGCGGGGCTGAAAGTCGCGCTCATCCAGAACCGCCCCGTCTTGGGCGGCAACGCTTCCGTCGAGATAAAAATCGGCTCGGCGGGCGACCGCGTGGACGACGCCCTAGACCCCGGCGGCACGGGCCTGCGCGACGAAATCCGCGGTCGCCGCGGCGGGGCCACGCGCCTGCTGTCGGATTTGGCGCAAAAGGAAAAAACGCTCGACGTCTTTTTGAACACGCACGCCGTCGGCGTCGCCATGGACGGCGCGCAAAAAATCGGCGGCGTCTACGCCGTCAACGTCCTGACGGGCCAGCGCCTGCTGTTTAGCGGAAAACTCTTTGTCGACGCCACGGGCGACGCCAACATCGCCGCGGCCGCCAAGGCCGAGTTCCGCCAGGGCCGCGAACCGCGCGAGATGTACGGCGAATCCATGGCCCCCGAACAGGCGGACAGCCTGCTGATGTGCTCCTCGTTGGGCTACGAGGCGCGCGACACGGGCAAATCGGTGGCGTTCAAACCCTTCGCGTGGGCGCACCACTTCACTAAACCTTCCGATTTTTCCGTGGGGCGCAAACCCAAGCCGGAGAAGGGCGAATGGTGGCTCGAATACGGCGGCACGCGCGACACGGTGGCGGAGGCCGAGGAAATCCGCGACGAGCTTTTGCGCATCATTTTCGGCATCTGGAATTATCTGAAAAACCACGACCCCGAAAAGCGCGCGCCCAACCACGAGCTGGTTTGGGTCGGCAACATCGTGGGCAAGCGCGAGTCGCGCCGCGTCATGGGCGACTATGTGCTGAACCAAAACGACGTCCAGAGCCTGCGTGTTTTCGAAGACCAAGTGGCCTACGGCGCCTTCCCGATCGACCTGCATCCGTCGGAGGGCTTTTTCAGCGACCAGCCGCCCTCCAACGCCGTGCAACTGGGGGGCATGTTCACGATCCCGCTGCGCAGTCTCTATTCCAAGGACATTGAAAACCTCTTTCTGGTGGGCCGCTGCATATCAGCCTCCCACGTGGCCTTCGGCGCGGCCCGCGTGCAGGCCACCAACGGCCTGCAGGGCGAGGCGGTCGGCGTCGCGGCGGCGCTTTGCCTCAAGTTCAACCTGACCCCGCGCCAGCTCGCGCACACCCGCGTCGCGGAATTGCAGCAGCGCCTGCTCAAAAACGGGGCCTATCTCGTCAACCTGCCCAACAGCGACCCGGCAGATCTGGCGCGCCAAGCCGCGAAAGTCGACGCCTCCAGCTTTGCCCGTCCCGAAGATCTGCGCGTCCAGCACGAGGGCCGCCAGTCGTTCCACAACCTCGACCAAGCCCGCGCGACGCTGTTCAAGGCGACGACGGACCGCACGGACGCCGTCGACGTATTCCTCCACAACCGTGCCGACAAAGAAACCAAACTGTCCGTTTCCCTCGTGCGCTTGGGCGAGGGCGAAGCCGCCGACATCGACGCGGGCGACACGCTCGCTTCCAAAACCGTTGTCGTCCCTCCGCGCCATTTTGGGTGGGTGTCCGTTCCGATAAAGGCGCAGCTCTCGAAGGGGCGCACCTACGCGCTCGTGCTCAAGGGCGTGGCGACATTGCGCTGGGCGACATTCCCGGAACTGCCCGCCGACATGTCCCGCGCCTACGCGGGTGCAAACCGCTGGGTGGTGCAGCGCGACAGCGCCTACCAATTCCGCCTGGAGCCCGCCGCGAAGCTCATCCCCGCCAACATGCCGACCGTGCCGCAAGGCCAGCGCGAGGAAGACATGTTTGTGCCGCAAAACATCGTCAACGGCTTCGCCCGCGCGATCCGCGGCTGGCCCAATTCCTGGCGTCCCTCGCCCTCGGCGGCGGCCCCGCAATGGGTGCAGCTCTCGTGGGAGAATCCCCAGACTTTCAATACCGTCCACGTCTCGTTCCAAACGCGCGAGCTTTCCCCCTCGCGCTACGCCATCGAGGCGCGCGTGGACGGCCGCTGGCAGCCGCTGGCCGAGGTGAAGGGCAACGAGGACCGCCGCGTCGTCCACACCTTTGAACGCGTTTCGGCCGACGCCTTGCGCCTGACCATGCGCGAATACCCGGCGGGCGCGGGCGTGTGCGAGATCCGCGTCTACGACGAGCCTTTGAAAACAAACCAAACCGAAGAATAAACACCCCAATGCATCAGACAAAAAAGACCCTCGCGGCGTTCGCCGCGCTGCTCGCGGCCTCGGCGCTCTCCCTCTCGGCGCAGCTGCGCGTCCTCAACGTGGAGCCGACGGTGCTGTTCCCCAACAAGGAGCCCCTGCGGCAGCTCGCCCGCGCGGATTTTGAAAACACCTCCAAAGCCGCCGTGTCCGCCACGATCGAAACGTTCGTCGACGGCAAGGCTTCCGGCGCCAAGCAGACACTGACGCTCTCCCCCGGCCTTTCCAAACAAAGCGTCCTGATCCCCGACATCGACAAACCGGCGCAAATCGAAGTCCGCGCCACCGTCGACAAATCCCAGCCCGCCTCGTGGAAAGGGCAGTGGCAGCCGCAGCGCAAATGGAAGGTGTTCGTCGTCAAAAGCTCGCACGAAGACTTGGGCTACGAGGCGTTTTTGTTCC
>JAVBTG010000039.1:0-5601 GCA_031556275.1 Opitutales bacterium | reverse complement strand
CATCCAAGGCATCCTGAACGAACAGATCATCGACTTGGCCGCCGAATCGCAGCAGAACATCCGCGGCCTGCGCCACACCCCGGCCTCCGCGCTGGGCACCTGCCGCTACCAGCTCAAGAGCGCGGCGGATTTCGACCGCCTCTTCCAGGTCTTCGAGGCCCACAACATCCGTTACTTCTTCTACATCGGCGGCAACGACTCGATGGACACCGCCAACAAGATCCACGCCCAGGCGCAGGCCCGCGGCTACGCGATGCGCGTGATGGGCATCCCCAAGACGATCGACAACGACCTGGCGATGACCGACCACTGCCCGGGCTACGGCAGCGTCATCAAATACCTGTCCGCCACGATCCGCGAGATGGCGCTCGACCATGAAGGCATGGGCCAGCATGACTACGTGTCCATCCTCGAGGTCATGGGCCGCAACACCGGCTGGATCGCGGCCGGCACAACCTTGGCCCGCCGCCGCAACTTCCCCGAAGACCCCCCGCACATCGTCCTGATGCCGGAGGCCGCGCTCAACCCCGAGAAATTTCTGGAGAGCGTGCGCAACGTCCTGAAAAAGTCGCGCCACTGCTTCGTGGTGGCGGCCGAGGGCCTGACCGACGCCAACGGCAACTACCTCGGCGCGGGCGAGAGCAAGGACGTCTTCGGCCACTCGCAACTCGGCGGGGCGGGCGACTACCTGCGCCAGCTCATTGAAACCAATTTGGGCGTCAAAGCCCGCTCGGCCAAGCTCGGCATCGCCCAGCGCACGGCAGCGCATTGCGCCTCCCTGACGGACGCGGACGAGGCCTACGCCTGCGGGCAGGCGGCTGTCCGCCACGCGGTCGCCGGGGCCTCCGGCAAGATGGTGGCCATCGTGCGCGGCGAGGGCGACCATTACACGAGCGAGACCACCATCGTCGCCCTCGACGAAGTGGCCAACGCCGTGAAAACGCTCCCCGCCAACTGGATCTCGGAAGACGCCATGAACGTGAACTTCCAATTCCAAAAATACGCCTCCCCTCTCATTCAGGGCGAGGTGCAGGTTCCCTACGACATGGGCGTGCCCAAGTACGTTGTCTTCGAATGCAACTTCGTGGACAAACAGCTTCCCGCCCACCAGTTCGAAAAGGCCTGAGCCCTTCCGAAAAGGCACACAAAAAAATCCCCGCGCAGCCCATCGGCTCGCGGGGATTTTTTGCGGCGCAAAACTGACGCCTACTTGGCGGCCTGCGCTTGGGCGGGAACCGCCTGCGCCGCTTCCTTCTGCGATGCCTTCTCCTGCGCGGCCTCCTCGCGGTACACATTCAACTGCGACTCGGGCGTCGTCAGAGCCACATTGCCCGTGGCGTGGGCCAGCCCCGCGACGGAAGTCCCCAAGCTCGCGAGCGCCTGCACGTACATTTGGCGCGCCAGCGCCAAATTGTTCGAGGCCGTGAGCACGTCGAGGAAGGAATTCAAGCCGCTGCGGTAACCCTCGCTGATGGCGTCGTAGGCGTCGGACTGCGCCTGTACCTGCGCCTTTGACGATTCGATCTGCGAGAGCGCGGATTTAAAAGTGTAATAGTATTCCCACACCTGCGAGACGATTTCCAACTCCGAGGCGCGTAGTGCTTGGCGGGCCGCGCGTTCCTGCTCCTTCGCGCCGATCAGCGCATAGGTTTTTTGGAAACCGGTGAACACCTCCCACTGCAAACCGACGCCGACCGACCACTGGCTATAGGAATAGTCGTCGCCGGAAAACCGCACGCGATTATAGTCGTACTCGCCGAAGGCCACGAGCTTGGGCCAGCGGTCCGCGCTGGAGCTGGCGGCCGCGTACTGGGCCTGCCGCACGTTGGCGTACTGGGCCAGCAAGGTGGGGCGCTCCTTCAAAGCCTGCGCCATCAAATCGCTCACCTGCTTGTCGAGGTATTCGCCCGTGGGCACGTCGTTGACGGGAACGATCGCGATCTGGCTGGATATCGGTAGCCCCAAAATCGCCGCGAGCTGCGCGCGCGCGCGTTCAATCTCCGCCTGCGCGCCGGAAATCTCGTATTCGGCGCGCAACATCTGCGCGTTGGCCTGCAACGCGTCCTGCGAGGTCCCCAGCCCGCTGTCGAGCTTGGCCTTGGCGGCGTCGTAATTGGCCTTGGCGTCGGCGAGGTTCGCCTCGGCGGCGGCCAAAGTTCCCATCGCGGCGTTCAGCGTGTAATAGGCCGTCTGCACCTGGTACACGACATCCTGCAATGTCTGGTTGTAGGTGAAATTGGCGGCGAACAACGCCTCGCGCGCGGTGCCCACGTCGGAAGCGCGTTTGCCGAAATCATAGATCAGCCAGTTCATGCCGATGGCGGCGGTGAACGGGGTCGCGTAGCTCATGTCCACCCCGCCCGCAGGCGTGAAGGGATTGAGCGTGCCCGTACGCGCGCGCGTCAAACTGACGGTGCCCGTCGCCGTCGGGTAATAGGCCGACTGGCTCGCGCCCAACTGGGCGGCGGCGGCCTTCGCGGCAAACCACGACTGGCGCGTCGAAGGGTTGTTCTCCAGCGCGATGTCCACAAGGGTCGGCAGGGAAAGCATCTCCCCCGAGGCGGCGACCTTCCCGACCGGCGAGGCGGCGGGCGGCAGTTGGATGCCGAGCGGTTCCTTCGGCAACGCCTTGGCGGCGGGCTTCCAGTATTCGCGCGCCGCAGGGGCGGTGGCCTTGTCCACGTCGACGCACCCGGCCAACCCGAGCAGCGCCAAGGCGGCCAGCGAAAGATAAAGGGATTTTTTCATGGAAGAAAAAAGCATTTTTTAAAATTAGGCCTTGGGCTGCTCCGCGGCGGGCTTCTTGTCGGAAGACTGCAGCGACGAACCGATGTTGCCGCGGGCAAACAGCGGAATCTTGTCCAGCACATGCTCCTGCAGCCATTCAAAGCCCATATAAGTCACGGGGGTGATGTACAGCGTCATCAACTGCGCGAGGATCAGACCGCCCGCCACCACAAAGCCCAGCGGCTGGCGCGTCTCGGCGTCGGCGCCCCAACCGGCGGCGATGGGAATCACGCCGAAGAAGGCCGCCAGCGTCGTCATGATGATGGGGCGGAAACGCTCCATGGAGGCGCGGTGCACGGCCTCCTCGGTTTCAATGCCGGCCGCCTGGTGCATGACGGCGAAGTCGATCATCATGATCGCGTTTTTCTTCACGATGCCCGCGAGCATGAACAGCCCGATGACGGAATACAGCGACAACTCGCTGCCCGTGACATACAGTGCCCCCAAGCCGCCCGCCAGCGCGGGCACAAGCGAGAGCAGCACCGTCCACGGGTGCAGGTAGCTTTCGTACAAAATACCCAAGATGACATACATCACAAAAATCGCCACGATGAACATCAGCGCCATGTCCAGCATCGTCTGGCGGAAGGTGAGCGCGTCGCCTTGGAAGCCCTTCATCACGCCCTGCGGCACGACTTGGTCGGCCACCCCGTCGATTATCGTCATGGCGTCGCCGATGGCGACCCCGGGAGCGAGGTTGAAGTAGATGTTGACCGCGTTGAACTTGTTGAGGTGGTTGACGGTCTGCGGCGTGACGGTCTGGACGGTGGTGGCCACCGCCGAATACGGCACGGCGTTCATCGTCAGCCCGTCGTCGCCCTCGCCCATGGTGGCGCTGTAAAGCCCGCCCTTGTTGAGCGACGAGTCTAGATACAGCAACCCGAGCTGGTCGGCGGTGCGGGATTTGGAGCGGTCGACCTCGATAATCACCTGATACTGCTGCAACGGCTCCTTGATGAGGTAGGAATAATTCTCCGAATACGCGTTCTTCATCAGCGAGGCGAAGTTGTAGGCGTTGATGCCGTAGAGGGCCGCCGTCTCGCGGTTGAGGTTCAGATTGAGCGTGGGGGAATCCAAAAACAAGTCGGAGCTGACGGCGGAGAATTTTCCGCTTTGCATCATCGCGCCCATGATCTTGTAGGAGGCCGTGTAGATATCTTGGGCGTTGAGTCCCGAGAGCGCGTAGGCGTAATCGCCCTGCGTCTTGCTAGTGGCGCCGGTGGAGATTTCGAGCGTGGGCTGCGGGTTGAGCACGCAGAAGAGTCCGGGGATCGAGGAGACGGCCCCCGACACTTCGTGGGCCACTTGCTGGATGCCCTCGCGTTGCTTGCGGTCCTTGAGCGAGGTGATGACGATGCCGTAGTTGGGGTTCATGAACGCCCCCACCCCGACGACCACGCCGTAAAATTCGATGTTTTTGTTCTGCGCCAAAACATCGTTGACCTTCACCTGATACTCCTTCATGCGGTCGGGCGAGGTCCCCGTGGGCGCGATGAACGCGCCGAAGGCGAACCCGCTGTCGCCCACCGGCAGGAAGGTCAGCGGCAGTTTGACAAACAGCCAGCCCGTCATCACGGTGAACACGACATAGGCCAGGACGGAGAAATACCAGTGCTTGAGCGCCCACGTCAGCGTGGGGCCGTAAATGCCCAGCACTTTGTGCTCGAGCGCAAGGGCCTGTTTTTCGACGAACGTCTGCGATTCCTCCTTGCGGTCTTTGAGGATGCGCGAGCACATCATGGGGGTCAGCGTCAGCGACACGAAGCCCGAGGCCATGACCGCCACGATGATGGTGACGCCCAGCTCGCGGAACACCAGGCCCATGATCCCGCTCATGAATACCAGCGGAATGAACACCGAGCCCAAAGAGAGCGTCATCGCCAAAATGGTGAATGAGATTTCCTTCGCCCCGTTGTAGCAGGCCTCGGCCACGCTCTCGCCGAAATCCTGCATGCGGCGCACCACGTTCTCCAGAAACACGATGGCGTCGTCCACCAAGAACCCGATGGCCAGCGTGAGGCCCAGCAGCGACAAATTGTCGATGGTGTAGTTGCAAATTTTCATGACCATAAAGGTCATCAAAAGCGACATCGGCAGGGCGACCGCGGGGATGACGGTGTCGGCCACGCGTCCCAAAAAGAGATAGATGATGAGCACCACGAGCGCGAAGGCGATAAGCATCGTCTCCGTCACGTCGGCCACGCTGCGCTGGATCGTCTCCGAGCGGTCGTGCATCAGGTACATCAAAATCGACTCGGGCAGCTGCGCCTTGATCGTGGGCAGCATGGCCTTGATGTCGTTGGAAATCTCCACCGCGTTGGCGCCGCTGGCCTTGCTGATGGCCATCATCACGAACGACAAATTCGGGTCCTCCGGGATGCCCATGCCGCCGAAAGTGATCTTCAAATCGCTGGTCTCGGGGGCGGTGTACACTTTGGCCACGTCACGCAGATGCACGGGAGCCCCGTCGTGCGAGGCGATGACCATGCCCTCGTATTCCTCGACGGTGCGCATCTGCGTCTGGGGCATCAACGCGAAGGAGACGGAGTCGCCCTTGATGCGCCCGGCGCTGATCATGTTGGTGTTGGTCTGCACGGCCTCCGAGATGTCGGACACGCTCATGTCGAGCAGCGCCAAGCGGCTGGGGTCGACGGCGATGCGCACGCTGCGGCGCGAGCCGTACACGCTCACCTGCGACACGCCGGTGACGATGTTCAGGCGCTGGGCCACCTCGTTGTAAATATAGTCGTACATCTCCTCGCCCGTCATGGAGGCGGAGACGAAGGACAGGTAAATAATGGGCTGGTCGTTGGG
>JAVBTG010000046.1:0-5284 GCA_031556275.1 Opitutales bacterium | reverse complement strand
GGCCTCCCCGAGCGAAAGCAAAGAGGAGCAGGTTATCAAGGACTTGCTCAAAAAGGTTTTTAAAAAGAATCGCACGCACTGGCACAACGTTGTGACCGACTGGAGGGGCGTCTCGGAGGAGACGACGACCGGCGTGCACCGCCTCTACCAGATGGAGGCGCAGGGGCGTTTGCTCGTGCCCGCCATCAACGTGAACGACTCCGTCACCAAGTCGAAGTTCGACAACATGTACGGCTGCCGCGAGTCGCTGATCGACGGCATCAAGCGAGCGACGGATGTGATGATCGCGGGGAAAACGGCCGTCGTGTGCGGTTATGGCGACGTGGGCCAAGGCTGCGCGCAGGCGCTGCGCGGGATGGGCGCGATCGTGCTCGTCACGGAAGTGGACCCCATTTGTGCGCTGCAGGCGGCGATGGCGGGTTTTCAGGTCGTCACCGTCGAGGACACGTTGGGCAAGGGCGACATCTATGTCACCTGCACGGGCAACTGCGACATCCTCACCGTGGGCCACCTGCTCAAGATGAAGGACCAGGCGATCGTCTGCAATATCGGCCACTTCGACAACGAGATTCAGGTGTCGGCGCTGGAGGCGAGCAAGGGCGTGAAAAAGACGAACGTCCGGGCGCAGGTCGACCGCTACACGCTGCCGTCGGGCCGCTCGATTTATGTGCTGGCGGAGGGCCGTTTGGTCAACCTCGGCTGCGCGCACGGGCATCCTTCGTTTGTGATGTCGAACTCCTTCACCAACCAAGTGCTCGCGCAGTTGGACCTTTGGAAAAACCGCGCCAGCAACAAGCCGGGCGTTTCCGTGCTGTCCAAAAAGCTCGACGAGGAAGTGGCGCGGCTGCACTTGGCGCGCATTGGCGTGAAACTCTCCAAGCTCTCGAAAAAGCAGGCCGATTATATCGGCGTGCCGCAAAGCGGGCCGTTCAAGCCGGACTACTACAGGTACTAATGGAAGTTTTTTAAAAATACGCCGCCTTTTTTTAAAAAGCGGCGTATTTTTTTTGAAACGCCGAATAGGCTTTCCTCCGGCGCGGACCACTGCGAGTATAGTGTTTTTATTATGGCTTTCATCGACGAGACAGAGGTGTTTTTTGCGGCGGGCGACGGCGGCAAGGGCTGCATGAGCTTCCGCCGCGAAAAGTTCATCCCCAAGGGCGGCCCCAACGGCGGCAACGGGGGGAAGGGCGGCGACGTCGTGCTGATCGGCGACCCGAACGTCTCCGATTTGACGACATACCGCTACACGCCCTCCCTGCGCGCCGAGAACGGCGAGCGCGGGCGTGGGGCCGACCAGGACGGACACACGGGCAAAGACCTTGAGGTGCGCCTTCCCTTGGGCACGGTACTGATCGACGTCGAGACCGACCGGCCCGTCGCGGAAGTGACGGAGGTGGACGAGCGCATCGTGCTGCTGCGCGGCGGCAAGGGCGGTTTTGGCAACACGATGTTCAAAAGCTCCGTCAACCGCGCCCCCCGCAAGACGACGCCCGGCAAGCCCGGCGAGACGGGCCGCTACCGCGTGGTCATCAAGACGATCGCCGACATTGGGCTCGTGGGCTTTCCCAACGCGGGGAAATCCTCGCTGACCAACCGCCTGACCAACGCGCGCCCGAAGATGGCGGCGTATCCCTTTACCACGCTCCACGTCAACGTCGGGATCATCGACTATCCGCAAACCGAGGAAACGCTTGCGATGGCGGACATCCCGGGGCTTGTCGAGGGTGCCAGCGAAAACAAGGGGCTGGGCCACCAGTTTTTGCGCCACATCGAGCGTTGCCGGGCGCTCCTGTTCATCGTGGACATGGGGGCCGTTGACCAGCGTGACCCGCGCGAGGACTACCGCCAGCTCGTCAAGGAGCTGACGCTGTACTCCGACGTGCTCGCCCAAAAACCGCGCTTGGTCGCCGCCAACAAGATGGATCTGCCCGAGGCGAAGGAAAATTTGAAGCGGTTTAAAAAATCTAACCCGAAACTGAAGGTGCTGCCCATTTCCTGCGAGAGCGGGGAGGGGCTGGACGCGCTTAAAAAGGAACTGTTGGCGACGGTGAAGGCCGCGCCCGAACTTTGAGGCGTTGACAAATCGCGCCCGTTTCCAAGAATGACAGGCATGCTGCGTCGCACGCATAAAGGTTTGGCCATGATCGGGGCTGTTGTCGCTTTTTTGATAGCGGCCCCGACGATCGCCTTTTGGTTGCAAGAAGGGTTTGACGCGGTCATCGCCTACTGGGTGAGCCTGATCTTCCTCGTGGGGCTGACGCTGTACGGGGCCTATTTGGTTGTTACCGACCGCGCGGTGCCCCCCGCGCCCACCACGGCTTTTCAGAAGGGCACGCGGGTGAAACACCGCTCGCATGTCGGGTTTTTGCTGATCGCATTGGTGGGATTGGTGCTGGTGCTGGCCCCCACGATTGTCTTTTGGTTCCGCTACGGCGGGATCGCGGTGTTCGCGCACTGGGCCTGCGTCGTTTTGCTGGCGGTGATGCTGGTGGTGGGGGGATACCTCGTTTTCACCGACCGCCTGCGCGACGCGCGCCGCCCTGAAATCCGCGTGGTTTCGCCGAAAAACGGCGGGGATGAGCCGCCTTCCAACGCGTAGCGGCAAAAAAAACCTTTACTTGACCTTGGCGATAGGGCAAAATTGCCCTTTCATCCTAATTATTTTCTCATCATGGGTAACCTCAAGAAGAAGCGCCGTCTGAAAATGAACAAGCACAAGCGCCGCAAGCGCGCCAAGCTGCACCGCCATAAGAAGCGCACGTGGGGCCGCATGGGCTGAAGACGCCCCGGCTCGCCGCAAGGCAGGCCGCAGACGGTCCGCAAAAAAGAAACCCTCCGATTTGGAGGGTTTCTTTTTTTGTGTCCTTCCTCCCTAATCGCGCAAAAGGATCCGCGCGTTCACCTGTTACCACCAGCCGACCACGTGCCCTTGCAATAGTTTGACCACAAAAACCCCGATGTTTTTGGCAAAATGCGCCGCGATGCAGGGGATGAGCGAGCGTTTCGGGTTGCTCGGCAAAAAGCGCACCACGTAAAACCACATGGAGAGCAGGAAGACCATGCCGGTGCTCCAAAACGCCTTGGCCGTCATGTGCCATTCGAAGATTTTGTCGCCGTCTTCCACGATGCTGTCGTAGGTCCACAGGAAGGGGTGCGCCAGCGCGAACATACCCGAAAAGAAAACGGCACTTATAACCAATGCGGCCTTGCCGCTGTTGCCGACGACGAGGAAGCCGCGGAAAATGAGCTCCTCAACAAACGCCGCCGCGATCCATCCGGCCAAGGCGATGACTTTCACGTCGGATTGTTCCGCCGAAATGCCCAGCTCGTATTCGCCCGCCGTTTCCAGCGCCAAGATGACCAGCGCGCCGACGATGCCGATGATGACGGCTTTGCGCGTCGTGGGGGACGCCCCGGGGAGGGCTTTCGGGTGCGGTTTGCCGCGTTTAAAATCGCGGTAGTCGCCCCACCACATTTTCGCGAAGTAGCCCGCCATCAGAACCGTCAGAATGATTAAAATGGGGTCGTCATTGCTCATGGATTCTGGTAAGTTGGGTTGAAAGTCTTTGTTATGTCTGTTTCCGCCGCATTGCGCAAGTCCCTATCTTCGAGCCCCAAGGGGTTCGAGGCGATCGCGGGCGTGGTGCGCAAGGAGCTGGCGGCGCTGGAGGCTTTCTTCAAGGACATCAGCGGGGAATTCGAGCCGCAGATGCGCGAAATGGTGCGCTATTGCCTAAAGCATCAGGGCAAACGCCTGCGGCCCATTTTGGTCTTTTTCAGCGGGGCGAAAGAGGGCGGAAAAGCCGATGAAAAGCTCGTGCGCATCGCCGCGACGATCGAGCTGGTGCATTTGGCCACCCTCGTGCACGACGACGTGATGGATCAGGCGGTTTTGCGCCACGGGTTCCCCACGCTCAACGCCCATAACGGCGCCGCCGTCGCGGTGCTGGTGGGCGACTCGATGTTTGCCCGCGCCTTGGAATTGGCGACGGATTTTGACACCGAAACGGTCTGCAAACCCCTCACGCGGGCCACCCGCCGCGTGTGCGCGGGCGAAGTGTGGCAGACGACCGAGCGGGGCAATGGGGCCATTTCGCTCGACCAGTATTTTGAGATCATCGAGATGAAGACGGGGGAGCTCTTTCGCGTCTCGTGCCTGCTGGGCGCGCGCATAGGCGGCCAGACGGAAGACGCGGCGCTCGCCTTCGCCGAATTCGGCAGGCGCTTGGGCCGCGCGTACCAAGTGTACGACGATCTGGCCGACATCATGGGCGAGGAGGCCGCCATCGGCAAGACGCTCGGCACCGATCTGGCCAGCGGGAAGTACACGCTCCCCGCGTTGCTTTTGTTGCAGGAACTCGGCGCAAAGCAGCGCCGCGAATTGTTGGCGCAAATCCAGAGCGGGAGCGTTGACACGGCGGGCTTGGGCAGCCAGATCATATCCCTCGGCATTTTGGAAAAGGTCGTGGCGTATTTTCGCGAGGAAATCGCCGCGGCCGAGCGCGCGCTTGAGGCGCACGACAGCCTGTTCGCCGCCGACAACCTGCGCAAGATGGCCGCGTTCGTCACGGCCCAGTTCGACAAGTTTTTGAAGCAAAAACGCGTGTAAACGTTTGCAAAGATATCCCTCGTTGTGTTTGCTGGTGGCAGACGAATTTTTTGCCATGGACATCGCCGCGACAGACAGCACACCGTTGGAAGACGGCATTCCTTCTCGGGAGGCGCAGGCGCAGGAAGACTTGCGCTTGGTGGAGCGTGTGCGCGAGGGCGAGATGGCTGCCTTTTCCGCGCTGGTGGCGAAGTATCGAGGCCGTCTTTACGGCGTGCTCTACAACATGACGGCCAACCGCGAGGACGCGGCGGACTTGGCGCAGGAAACATTTTTAAAAGCCTTCCGCAACATCGGGAGCTTTCGCGGCGGCAGCCAGTTTTACACGTGGCTCTATCGCATCGGGGTCAACGCCGCCGTCAGCCACATCAAGCGCAACCGCCTGCGCCGTTTTTTTAGCTTTGAGCGGATCGCCGAGGACGCCTCGGAAGACGAGGCCTTGAGCGCGCTCGCGGGTCCCGCCGGCAACGACACGCGCGCAACGCTCGGGCAAGAGCTTCAGGAAAAATTGAACGAGGCGCTGCAGAAACTGTCTAATAAACACAGGACGGTTGTCGTTCTGTTTGAATTGGAGGGGTTGAGCCACGCGGAGATCGCCGACATCGTCGGATGCACCGAAGGAACCGTGCGCTCGCGCCTGCACTACGCCAAGCAGCAATTACAGTCGCTCCT
>JAVBTG010000162.1:0-8569 GCA_031556275.1 Opitutales bacterium | reverse complement strand
TTTTTTATAATAAGAAATATCCTCCGTGGGCGGTTTGCGCACCCGCAGCACGATGTCGGCGTCCTTCAGCCCCGCGTGCAAATCGTCCACGATCTGCGCCCCCGCCTCGCGGTAGGCCTCGTCGCTGAAAAGGCTGTGCTTGCCGAGGCCAATTTGTGTGCGCACACTCAACCCGAGGGCCGTGAGCCGCTTCACGTCCGCCGGAACCAGCGCGGTTCGCGTTTCACCCGGACTGGTTTCCCTTGGAACGAAGACATTTTTCATCTGCGGTTATTTTTTCGCGCCAAAACGGTTTTCACAAGTTAAAAAGCGTTCACCAATTGTTCAAAAACTGTTCATTTTGGTCAATGTCGGCGCGTTTTATGCGTTTACAAGGCGGGAGGGTTGGTTTTGGATGAATGGGCCATGAAATCTTTGCTTTGGGCTTTTGTCTTTTCTTTGGGGGTGACGGCGGGCGTATGGGCCCAGGACGCCGCGCCTATTTCCACCGCGCTGCCCGCCGACCTCTCTGCCTTGCTCGAGCAGCGCGTGCACAGCGTGGTCACGGTCGAGTTCTTCATCCAAAACGAGATCGACCGCCAGCGCGTCTTCGCCAAGGGCGTCGTGCTCGACGACGAGGGGCGCATCGCGTTGTCCGACATGGCGATACACATGGCGGTGCCGCCGGAAAGGTTGAAGGATTTCAAGGTGCATTTGCTCGGTGAGGACTCGGACGGTTACCCCGCCGTTTATCTCGGGATCAACTTCGTCTCGGGCACGCATTACATCCAAGCAGAAAAGGCGGTCCGTGAAAAGTTTGTGCCAATTACAAGCTATCCGACGGCGGTTCCGCGGATAGGGGAGATGCTCTGGGGCATTTCCGCGCAGGACGAGGATTTTTACTACAAGCCGAATTTATATTTCGGCACGCTGATGTTCTCGCACCCGTTTCCGCTTGTCTACGGATTCACTCGGCCAGAGGTGACCGCCATCGGCGGGCCCGTGTTTGACGCGAAGGGGGATTTTGTCGGCATCGGGGGCAGGCCGGCGACGGAAAGTTACATCATGTATGTCGGCGGAAAAAGCGCGCCGATTTCATTGGCGCCGAGGGACGAGACCAACGCGTTTATTTTTGCCGCCGATGCGCTAAAATATCTTCGGCAAATTCCCTCGTCCCCCGCCGGTGATCCGGAGGCTTGGCTGGGCGTCGACGGGCTGCGGCCGCTTGACCGCGACGTCGCGCGCTTTTTGAAGCTTGAAAATCAGGGCGCGATTGTGCTGAGCGAGATTATCGCCGAGGGCCCCGCGCAGCAGGCGGGGTTGATGAACAAGGACATCATCGTGTCCGTCGACGGCGAAAACTTGCCGAAGCTGCGCCCGGACGACAGTTTGCTGAGGTGGTTTTCCTTTTATTTGGCCGACAAAAAACCGGGTGAAAAAATGACGCTCGGGATTATCCGCGGCGAGGAACCCAAGCAGATTGAATTGACGGTGGGCACGCGTCCCATGCGCGAGCGCAACGCCCCGCGCGTGTATTTTCCGCGCTTGGGCATGACCGTGCGCGAGATGACGCTTGAGGACGCCGTGCGCCATCGGCTGTTTCAGTCGGACTTGAAGGGCGGCGTCGTGAATTTCAGGAAGGCGAACGCGCCCGCCGCCACGGCGGAAATGGAGTGGGGCGACTGGATCAAGGAGATCGACGGGACGCCGACGGACAGCTATGAAAAAACCGTCGAGCTGCTGCAGGCGGCGGACAAGGATTTGCAGAAAAAAGAGGTCGTCATCATGGTCAGCCGCGGCACGGAAACAAAAGTGCTTAGGTTGAAATTGAACTAAAGCGGGCGTATTTTACAAACATGTTTACCGGAATTGTGGAGGAGGCGGGCAGGGTGCTTTCCTTTGAGGAAGGTGCCGACGCGTGGAAATTGGCCATCGCCGCGCAAACGGTGCGCGATGACATGCAGATCGGCGACTCGCTCGCCGTCAACGGGTGCTGCCTGACGCTGGTGGAAAAACGCGCGGACGCGCTGGTCTTTGACCTGCTCGGGGAGACGGTGCGGCTGACGGGATTCGCGCAGCTCAAGCCGGGTGCCCTTGTGAATCTGGAGCGCAGCTTAAAGGCCGACGGGCGGCTGGGCGGGCATTTTGTTTCGGGGCATGTGGATACCTCCGGCGTCGTCGAAACGTTCGAGCCGCGCGGCAAGGATTTTTATCTGCGCGTGAAAGCGCCGAAGGAATTTTTAAAATACCTCGCCTACAAGGGGTCGATCACGATCGACGGCATTTCGCTCACGGTGGCGGAGGTGCACGAGGACGGGTTCGCCGTCTGGCTGATCCCGCACACGGTGGAAGTGACCAATCTGAGCCAGCGCAAGGCGGAGGATCGGGTGAACCTCGAATTTGACCTGCTGGCCAAATACATGGAGCGGCTGCTCGAACAAAAATGAACGGACAGCCGTTTGCCAGATGGGAAAGCCCTCACGGGCGGGCGTTGCCGGAATTGGGAACGCGCTTGGTGTGGATGGGGATTTTGAACGCCACGCCCGACTCCTTTTCGGACGGCGGGCGGTGGATGGATCCCGCCCACGCCGTGAAACAGGCGCAAAAATTGCTGGAGGACGGGGCGGATATTTTGGACATCGGGGCGGAGTCGACGCGCCCCGGCTATGAGCCTGTTTCGCACGAGGAGGAATGCGCGCGGCTGCTGCCTGTCTTAAAGGCGGTGCGCGCGGCCTTTCCGAAGATCGCGATTTCGGTGGACACGTACAAGCCCGAAACCGCCGAAGTCGCCGTCGAAGCGGGGGCCGACATTGTGAACGACGTGTGGGGGCTGAAGGGCCCCGACGGCAACGGCTTTATGGCCGAGGCGGTGGCGCGGATGAAATGCCCCGTGATCGCCATGCACAACCGCGCGGCGGCGACGCAGGACGCGGGCGAGGAATTTTGGGAGGGGGTTTTAAAGGATTTTGAGACGAGCCTCGCGTTCGCCAAGGCGGCGAAAATAGACCCGCGCCAGATCGTGCTCGATATCGGCATCGGCTTTGGCAAGACGAAGACGCAACAGGTGGATTGCCTGCGGCGCTGCGAGCGGCTGCGGGAGCTGGAATTCCCCCTCATGCTCGCGCCCTCGCGCAAGTCGGTGCTTTCCGTGATGACGGGGGGCGTCGAATTCCGCGAGGAGGCCACCGCTGCCGCCATCGTCTGGGCCTTGGCGCGGGGCGGGTGCGACATCGCGCGGGTGCACGACATCGGCTTTTGCAAAAAATTCGCGCTTTTGGGGGACTTTCTTGCGCGCGTTTAAAAAAGGGGTAAATTACTTGTCATGGACACATTGAACATACGTGGCATCCGCTGCTACGGCCGGCACGGGGTTGCCTCCGAGGAAAACCGCCTCGGGCAGCGCTTCGAGGTCTCGCTGAGGCTCGGGGTCGACTGCGCCGACGCCGGGCGCACGGACGACATCGCGCGCGCGGTCAACTACGCGCACGTGATCGAGGAGGTCGCGCGCATCGTCGAGGGCACCCCCCGCCGCCTGATCGAGAGCGTGGCGCAGTCCATCGCCGACGCCGTGCTGGACAAATTTCCCTTGGTGCGGGATGTATGGGTGTCGGTGCTCAAGCCGAACCCGCCCGTGCCCTTTAACTTCGACGGAGTGTCGGTGGAGATCACCCGCAAACGCACGTGAAGACCGAACACACCATTTTTTTGGGGCTCGGCTCCAACGTGGGGAACCCGCGCCAGACGCTGAAAACGGCCTTGGCGGAGCTGACGACCATGCCTGAGCTGCGCTTTCTGGCGGCCTCCAGCGTCTATGACACGCTCCCCGTCGGCTTGGTCGACCAGCCGAATTTTTTAAACATGGTCGCGGCTTTCAAATGCAAGGCCACCCCCGAGGTGCTCCTGACATTCTGCCACGAGATCGAGCGCCGCCACGGCCGCGACCGCAAGCGCGAGGAACGCAACGGCCCGCGCACGCTCGACATCGACATTCTTTTGTTCGAGGGCGAACGTCGCAACAGCGCGGAGCTGACGATCCCGCACCCGCGCGCGTTCGAGCGCGCCTTCGTCGTGGTGCCCTTGGAGGAGATCATGGATTCCCGCGTGCTGGAAAAGGAGTTCACCTGCGAGCGGCTTGTCAAGAAGCTCAAAGGGTGCGCCTGCCGCAGCGGCGTGCATAAGCTGGGGACGCTGTGATTACTTGCGGTCGGTCTTGAATACGACGCGGGCGTAGAAATAGCCTATCCCTATCAGGCAGGCGCCCAAGAGGGCGAAGGAGAGCACGCGCAAGAGGCCCTCGAGTTTCGAAGCGTCAAAGAGGAAGACTTTTCCCACCGCCACGAGCACGAAGGCGAGCGAGGCCCAGCGGAGCGCTTTTTGGTTTTTCCAATAGCCGAGGAATAGCAGCGCGATGCCATAGAAGAGCCAGAGCATGGAGTAGGCGTAGAATTCGCCGTCGCCGGCGCGCGCGTTCATGAAATGGCCTTGGAAGGCGAAGCGCAGCTCCACGTTGAGCAGCAGGAAAAATCCGCACAGGGCCAGCGCGCCTGCTATCGTTTTTACTATTTTTTGGCGGGAGAAGCGGGCCAACAGCGTGAACGCCAGCGCGGGCAGCAGGAAGGAGACCAGCAGCGCGTTTAAGGGGAAACTGCCCGCGACGTAAATGAGGTGCGTGGCGGGGAAGGTGTGAATGATCTCGACGGGGAAATAGCGCACGGCCGCGAAGGCGAGGGCGGCGTAGCCCATGAACGTCATCGCCTGATTGTTTTGGGATTCCCCGCGCAATGACAGCAAGAGGCCGCAGGCGAGGATGCCGAGCGGGGCCGCCGCGAGCATCGTGTAATAGCTCTGAAGCGAACAGGCGGAACAGGCCCACGAGAAGATGAGCGCGGCGGCCGTGAGTAGCGAGATGGAGGCTATTGCGGACGCGGGCGCGGCGAAAATTTCACCCGCCCACGCCTTCATGCGTTTGAGCGGAAAAAACAGCAGGGGAACGCTGGCCGCCCATGCGAGCGACAGCCATAGAAATCCGCGGGAATAACGAGGACTTTCCGGAGCGGACGGGATTTTGACGAACAGCAAATCCCAAAATTCCGACAAGCGCGGGTAGGCGAAAAGCGCGACGACGGCGAGAAATAAGAGGCCGTGGCACAGCAAAGGCTTTTCCTGTTTGCGGATGGCGTAGAGAAATGCCGCCAGTGCCGCCGCAGAGAAGATGAGCGGATGAAAAACGAACAAACTCGGAAGCCATTTCAGGAAGAGCGTCAGCGCGCACAGCCATGCGAACGGAGCGGCGGCGGCATGGACCGCGGCGCGGAACTTTGTCCCTTTTTCCGGAACGCGCCCCGCGAAAAACAGGAGCATGAGCGCGGCCGCCGCCCATGACAGGCAGAGGGGCATTGCAAGCGTGTTGGCGGCCCGGGTAAAAGGTTCCGGCGAAATATGGAAGCCTCTGAACAGAACGTCGACAAAAGTTGGAAAACGCTGCGCGGCGAAAACGGCCAAGACGCCCAAACTGCCGACGAGGCAGAGCGTCGCCTGACGAGGGCCGATTTTTTTGCGCAGCAGGGCCGCCGCGACGATCAGGGAGGCAAAAACGGCCGGTTTCAAAAAGTCCGCTCCTGGCGCCCATGTGAACAGGAGCGCCAGCGAGGTCAGTAGCGCGATGCCGGGGGCGGAGCCCGACAGCCAGCTGTACAGATGGGTTTGCCGACCGAGCGCCTTTTTGAGCGCGAACATCAGTAGGGGGACGGCCGCCGCCCATGACAGGCCGAGGCGCAGGGCGTCGATATCCCAGAGGGTTTTTATGCCCGTTTTGGGCAGGCCGTTGACGAGCATGTGGAAAAACTCCGGCAGGCGTTGGAGCGCGAATGCGGCGAGGATCATGGCGCAGATGCCCAAGGCCGCGCGGGATTTTTTCGCGTCGCCGCTTTCGCCGTAGAGGGCTGCGAGCAAGGCCAGAAGCGAGAAGACTGCCGGTTTGAGGAAGCCGAGGAACGGCAGCCATGAGAACAATAGCGCGATCATCGTCAGCGCCGCGACCATCGGGAAGGCGCTGAAGAGGCGATAGGTTTTTCCCTGCACGCTTTTTTCCAAAAGTCTTCCGGAGAGGTAAAGCAGCGGCGTCGTGGCCATCCATGAGAGCGCGAAATGCAGCAACTCGCGCGCGCCTGTTTGGGTGTGCCACGGGGCAATGTGCGAACGCAGCAGCCCTATGAGTTCGGGCGCGCGGTAGAGGGCCATGCAGGCGGTCAGGCAGGCGCCCAGAATGCCGTAGGAGATGAGCGTCTTTTCCTTCCATTTGCCGCCGAAGAAAATGCCAAAAAGGGTCAACAGCGCGAAGGCTACCGGTTTGAAGACCATTTGCTCGAAGCACACGGCGTAGGCGAGCAGGAGCGCCATCGACGTCCACATGAGGATGGCGGCGGTGTTTGTGGGCGCGTTGCCATCCGCTTTGGCACGCGCCCATGCGCATAAGGCAACGGCGATTAGGCCGCTTGCCAGCACGCACAGCATGGGGCCGCCTTGGGCCGCGTGGTCGTAGGCTAGGGCGGCTTGCGGGATGAGGTAGAGCGAAAGGCCGCCGAGCAGGCAGGCGAGCGCGGTGGCGTAATGGGGGCGCGTCGGCTTCCACGCAACCATGCCGACGGTGGCGAGGGCGGGAATGCCCAGCACGAGCGTAGCGTTGAGGTATGAGGGCGCCTCCCATCTGAGATAACTAAAGCCCGTCAGCAAGCAGGCGTAGGCGACCCAGTAGGGCGGTTTGGCCAAGGGGCCTTCCTTCAGGCCAAAGCCGTAGAGCGCGGCGCAAAAGGCCATCGCGCCCCAGAAAATGATGGGGGCTTCGGGCGCGGTTTTCCAGATGACCGCGTGGCCCAAGGCGAGCGCCAGCGCGAGCAACGGCGGGAAAAAGGCGAAGCACGCCGTGTGTCCCTTGTGCCACACGCGCGCGCGTATTCCGAAGGCGGCGAAAGACGCCGCGAAGACGGTCAGATAGGCCAAGAGATAAATGATGTTCGCGGAAACGTTCATGTGGGTGAAATGCCACCCGAAAATCCAGAGCACGTTGAAGGCCAGCACCAGCGCCGCCGCGCCCATGCGTTTTTTGGCGTCGAACAGCCAGAGCATCCCGATCGTCAGGATGCCCAGATAGCTGAACAGGAGGATCGTGTTGCCCGAGCCCGTGTTGATGACGCCCGGGGTGATGAAGCCGCCGAAGATGGCCAAAATAGACAGGCGCTCGCCGTAGCGAAAGGACATCGCCACCGTCGCCGCCGTGCAGCAAACGGCCCCGATAAAGGCCGCCGCGACGGGCACGATTTCATAATACATCGCGGCCGCGTAGCAGTCGCAGTACGCTATCGCCATGCCCGCGCCCGCGAGGATGCCCGCGATGTGTTTGCCTTGTTTGCGGCGGAAGAAAAATTCCGCCGTGCCGACGAGCGCCGCCGCCAGAACGCCCGCGGACGCCACGCGCATCGCCGGCGTCACCAGCCCCTGCTCGATCGAATATTTGACGAGGAAAAAGCCCGCGAACATGAAGGCGACGCCGCCCAGCCATGTGAAGATGTGGGACGTGATGTTGCGCTCGACCTTCGCGCGGATTTTTTGGAAGGCGACTTTTGCGGGGGACGGGCCCTCTCTGACCGGCGGCGGCACGCGCTTGGCGGCCGCCTGCGGACGGGGGTAGGGCGGCGCAGGGGGAGAAACGCGCGGCGCGGGCGGAGGTTGCGGCGCGGGAGGAGGAACGGGCGGGGGTTCGGGCGGCCTTGCGCCCGGCAATGGGAAGGTGTCTTCCGGCTTGGAACGGGGCGCGATGTCGGGGGTGTGGGAAATCCAAGCCAGCGGCCCCGACGGTTGCATGATGACGATCTCGTCCGGATCTCGTTCGGAAGTGGGGGCGCCCGTTTCCGGCGCGGGTGGCTCGGGTACCGCCTGAGGAGTTGCCGCCGGTTGGGGCGGTGTCGCCGCGTAAGGGAGGAGGCCGGAGGCTTGGCGTCTGAGCAGGGCGACTTGCCGTTCCAGCTCGTCCAAGCGGCGGCGGTTTTCACGCAGGCGCTCAAAAACCAATGCGATCACTAAAAAAAAGATCACGCCCGTGATGATGAAAAATGACGGTGTCATGAGGGATCAGGGGTTGGGGTTACGTCGCATGAAAAACGAATTTGCGCGCGGGCCTCTTATGTGATTATCTGTAAATAATGAATATGTAATCTATTAGCGCAAGCCTAAAAGATGGGGAGCGGGGTTTGTTTGCAAACTTGAGAAAATAGATTTTTTAGGTAATTTGCGACCGAATATGTGTGTGTTTTTGTAAAAATAAAATGGCCCAACAGTGCGTCATTGGCGGCGAGAGGCCTCGTGCATTACACACGAAAAATCAGAGATTTTTCCTGTTCCCGCGGCCAAAATCGGGCAAGACTTTGTTTTCGTCCGGGGCGGTAGGTACTACCGCCCCGAACCTCAAACTTCGTCTTGCCCAATTTTTTATCGCGGGAATACCGGGCGCAATCTATGTAATATATTGAGTTGTTTTCTCATGTATTAAATAAAGTGCTGTTTTTTATTTAACTGAAATTTTCTCACTCTGCGT
>JAVBTG010000181.1:0-6557 GCA_031556275.1 Opitutales bacterium | reverse complement strand
AGAAAGTCCATCGAATCCAGCGCCAGCTGGTCGCGCAGGCGCACGTCCGGCTTCACGCTGCTCAGGTCTTCGTCGGGCGCGATTTCCGAGATGATGTCCAACACGATTTTCTTTACCTCGTCCTTGCTCATATGGTCTGTTGTCCGGGTTTAATGAATGAAAGTAAACGCCTAGTTTAATCCTTCAGGCGGCCGACGACAAGCGCAGAATTTATGCCCAGCATGCCGAAGGAGGTGTTCAAAATCGTGTCCACTTGCACGCCTTTTTTGGGGCGGTTGATGACGAGGTTGGGCAGGGCGCAGCGCTCGTCGAGCTCGTCGACGTTGATTGTGGGGTGGATGACCCCGTCCTCCAAACTCGGCAGGTTGCCCGCCAGCTCCAGCGCGCCCGCGGCACCCATCGCGTGGCCGATGTAGCTCTTGGTGTTGTTGAAATAGGTGTTCGGGCAGTCCTCGAATACTTCGCGCAGGGCCTTGCACTCCTGCACGTCGCCCATCGGAGTCGCGGTCGCGTGGGTGCTGACGAGCTGGATCTCGCAGGGCTTGAGCCCCGCGCGCTGAATCGCCTGACGCATGCACTGGGCTTGGCGTTCGGGGTTGGGCAGCACGGCGTCCGTCGAGTCGGAATTGATGCTGTAGCCCAAAATCTCCGCGATGATGTGGGCCCCGCGCGCCTTGGCGTCGCTCAGGCGCTCCAAAATGTACAGGCACCCGCCCTCGCTCACCACGATGCCGTTGCGCGCGGCGTCGAAGGGGCGGCTGGCCTTGTTCGGATCCTCGTGGCTCGCCAAGGCGCCTTGGCTGCGGAAGGCCGCGAAGATGCCGAAGGTGTGGATGCTCTCGCTCACCCCGCCCGCGATCGCCACGTCGACCTCGCCCAAGCGTAGCATTTGGGCGGCTTGGATGATCCCTGCGTTACCCGCCGCGCAGGCGGCCCCGATCGTGTAGTGAGGGCCCGTGATGCCCATGTTGATCGTGATCTCCCCCGCCGGATTGTTGGCCACGGTGCGGGGGTTGTGGTGGTGCGTCCAGACCTTCGTGTCGTAGTTGAACTTGGAAATGTTAAAGATCTCTTGCTCCGTCTCGACATTGCCGTGCTCGGTAATGCCGATGTAGACGCCCACGCGGGATTTGTCCACGTTGGCCCAGTCGAGCCCGCTTTGGGCGACGGCCTCGTGGGCGCAGTAGATGGCGATGGAGCCCGCGCGCGTGCCGTTGCGTATCTCCTTGCGTTTTTGGCACTTGAGGGGATCGTAATCGCACACGCCCGCGGGGACTTCGCCCATGTAGCGCGTCGTTATCATCTGCACGCGCGGGATGCCCGCCAACAGGTTGGCGCGGTACTCGGCCAAGGTGTTGCCGTTGGGGGCCGTCAGGCCGAGCGCGGTGATGACAATGCGTTGCGATGGATCCATATCCCGCCTATTATTTAAAATAAAAGCGCGAGGGGGAAGTTTTTTTTCTTGGCGCGGGGCGGTTCCGGCGATTGGCTCATATCGGAAGTGTCTATGTTTTATCGACTTTTTATTTTCGGGCTGGCCGTTTTACTCGCGGCTGGATGCGTGTCGAAGTCCGCGCGAAGCCCTGCGGCGGACGTCGAGACACCGGATTTTGTGCTGCACAAAAAAGTGGGGAGCGTCGTTGCCGTGAACGCGGGCAACCAAACCGCTGTCGTGCGGCTGGACGACATGGCTAAGGCGGCCCCCGACGCCCAGACGCTGCTCGTCGCACGGGATTTGGAGCTGGCTTATGTGGCGTCACTGATGACGGCCCCGCTTAAACAGGGACGTTTTTTCACCGTCTATTGCCGCTCAGGGGAACTGCGGGTGGGTGACGGGGTCTATTTTCCTGAATTTGCACCCGAACAGCAGGCCGCGCCGATGGGCACGGATGGGGCGAAGGGCGATGCGGCCACGGTTGGTTTATAAAAAGACTTTCCCTACTTTGTTTTTGTCCGTAGACTAAGCATACAGACTATTCCCATACGCTTTATGAACGCTTTGCTTCCCTCTTTCCTTGCTTTCGGCGCGCCGAGCACCACCGAGCTGGTTCTCATTTTTCTGGTGATCCTGCTGTTGTTCGGGGCGCGCAAACTGCCCGAGCTGGCCAAGGGCATCGGCCAAGCCATGCGCGAATTTAAAAAGGCCACGCGCGAGGCCGAAGACAGCATCCGCACCGCCATGGACGAGAAGCCCGAAAAGCCCAAGGCGAAGGACGAGCCCGTCCAGACGCGGGACAGCAAACCGGACGAGAAACAGGATCTCTAAGGGAGAAAGCCCTGTTTAAAAAAACGCCGTAAGGAACCTTACGGCGTTTTTTTGGCGGACGGCGGGAGCGTCAGGGTGATACCGTCGATCCAGATCTCGGGGACGAATGTTTGGAATTTGGGATGATAGTCGAGCCAGATCACGGACAGGCGCTCGCCGACGCGGTGCGTGCACACCACACGCTCGACATAGTGCTGGGCCGACCACTGCGGCTTGTAAAAATTGCTGTCGTAGACGGTGCCGACGGAAATTTGCGTGTCGCCTTTTTGCCGCCAGAATTCGCCCATGCGCGCGGCGAGCAAAGGCAAGAGGTGTTCGTTTGCGCCCCCCCCCTCAAAGAAAAACGTTGTTGTTTTATTCGGGGTTTCGGCCACGGTCTGCAACAGCTCCGTCGCGCGGCGGACCGACTGCGGCATCGTCTCCTGAATGGCGTACTCCTTCAGGCAGAGGTAGAGCGCCACGCCGACCAGCAGCGTGAAGACCGCCAAAGACAGATAGAAAAAACGCTTTTTTGTTTTCATAGTTTGGAGGGGTCTATCACCTCGTGCGCGATTTTCGAGCGCCGCCATGTGTAGACAACGTGCACGAGGCCGTCTTTGGTCTGGATGGCCGTGGGGTAGCTATATTCGTTGGGGGGGGCATCCGACTGAAGCGCGAGCGCCTGACGCCACGTCAAGCCATCCTGCGAAAGCGAAACGATGAGGTGCGAGCGGTCGGCGTCGCCCGGGTTGTGCACCATCAAAAAACGGCTGTCGGCCAGCCGGATCGCCGTGATGCCCGCATTGGGGTTGGGCACGTCGATTTCTTTGAGCGGCGACCATGTCTCGCCGTCGTCCGAAGAAAAGGAAACCGCCAGCTTTTTCGAACGGGTGCGGCAGATCACCTGCAAACGCCCGTCGTCGTGGCGCAACACCGTCGGCTGGATGGTGCTTAGGCCGTCGGACGGGATTTTGATTTTGCGCCACATCGCGCCGTTATCGTCCGAAAGTTCGACGTGCGAGCGCCAACCGAACGTCGAGTGGAATTCCGTGCTGGAGGGCGACACGATCCGCCCGTTTGGCAGTTGCAGCGGCGGGTTGCGCACGGGGCCGGTGATGCCGATTTCCTGCGCGTGGCGCGGGGACCATGTGTCGCCGTTATCGTTGGAAACGCGGTAAAAGCCGCCCCACGCGCGCGGGGATTCGCCCAGCAGATAAAAAAAGAAAACGCGGCCGTCTTGCGCACAAAAAAGGACGGGGTTCCACGAGGAGTAGCGCCTGCCCGAGGGCGTCAGGCCGTTGGCGAATTCGAGCGGGCGGCTCCATGCGCCGTCTTGGAATTGGGAGAGCCAGATGCCTGTGTCGGGGTTTTTTTCGTTGGAGCCGGCGAACCACGCGCACAGCAGGCGGCCGTCGGGTGCCTCGGCGATCGTCGCGGCGTGGCAGTCCACAAAGGGCGCGTGGTTAAACACAAATTCGCGGCGCACGAAGGGGTCCGGCTGCGCTCCCCACAGAAGCATGGGCAGGCCCAGCAAGAGCAACCAGCGGCATTTCGGCAAAAAGCGCATATCAAAACGAATCTCTCAAATATTCACCGTCAAGGAAAGCTCGTAATTTTCCGTATCATCCGCCCGCGCGCACGACGCGGAAGCCTTCGCGGGTGAAAAAGGTTTCTATGTGGTCGCGGCAGTCGCCTTGGAATTCCAAAACTTTGCCTTCGCGCGCGCCGCCGCAGCCGAGTTGGGATTTTAGGGATTTGAGCCAGCCGTCGATCTGCGCGGGGCAGATATTTAAAAAACCCTCGCCGCGCACGGTGGTGACGGTCTTGCCGCCCCTGCCCGCTTTCTCGCGGCGCAGTTCGAGGCGGCCGCGTTTGATGGGCTTGGCGGGGGATGCCGACTGCGCGGGGGGCGCGGGAGAAAGGGACGCCTGCGGCAGGCCGCTGGTTTGCAGGGAAGCAAAGGGGTTCGTTTCCAGCGGAGCCCCTCCCTCTGTGCCGATGCGTGCGGACTGTCTTTTCATGCATTGATTTTGCACCGGATGGCGGTTAATTTCAAACGCATGTGTGAAAAAGATTTTGACGTGGCTGTCGTCGGGGCCGGGCCCGGCGGTTATGTCGCCGCTTTGCGGTGCGCGCAATGGGGGCTGAAAACGGCCCTGATCGAGCGGCGCGAGCTGGGCGGCACTTGCCTGAACGAGGGATGCATCCCCGCCAAATCGCTGCTGCATTCGACGGGGCTTTTTAAGGAGATTTTGACGCGCGGGGCGGCGAACGGAATTGTTTGCGCGGGCGCGCCTGTCATGGACGTGGCTGCCTTGCAGGCGCGTAAAAATGCCGTCGTGCAAAAGTTGCGCGGTGGCGTGCAGACGCTGTTGGACAAGCGCGGCGTGGAGCGGTTCGCGGGCGAGGCTGTATTGGAGGCGGCCCACTGCGTGCGGGTGCAGATGGCGGAGGGTGAGCCTATTTTGGTGCGGGCGAAGCATGTCGTGTGGGCCACAGGCGCAAAGGCCGCGCAGTTGCCGTTTTTGCCGTTTGACGGGGAGACTATTCTTTCCAGTAGAGAGGCGATGGCGTTGGAGCGAGTGCCCGCTTCGTTGGCCGTGGTGGGTGCAGGGGCGATTGGATTGGAGATTGCGTCTGTGTGGGCGCGATTGGGGAGCAAGGTGACGGTCGTCGAGGCGTTGCCGCAGGTGGCCCCCGGGTTTGACCTCGATGTGGCGCAGATGGCCGAGCGGCTGATTAAGCGGCTGGGCGGGTTTTCGATTGAGACCAATGCGCGGGTGAAAGGGTTTGCGGATGGGGTGTTGGCGTATGAGAAAAATGGAAAAGGATTTCAAGTGGCGGCTGAAAAGGTGTTGGTCGCGGTCGGACGCGTGCCGCAGACGGACGGGCTGGCGGAGGCGGGGGTGATGCTGGACGAGAAAAAGCGAATCGTCGTGGACGCGAATTTTCGCGCGAATGTGGAGGGGTTTTATGCGATCGGCGACACCGTGGCGGGGCCCATGCTCGCGCACCGCGCGGAGGCCGAAGGCGAGGCGGTGGCACGGCACATCGCGCAAAAAGCAGTGCCGCACGCGACGGCTGTTCCTGCGGTGGTTTACACGACGCCTGAATTGGCGTGCGTGGGGTTGACGCAGACGCAGGCCGAGGCGCAGGGTGTTGAAGTGAAAATTTCCAAATTTCCGTTTGCGGCGAACGGGCGCGCGTTGGCTAATGACGCGACGGAGGGGTTTGTCAAATTGGTGGGTGATGCCAATACGAAAAAACTGCTCGGGGCGCAGATTTTCGGCGCGGGCGCGGGCGAATTGATCGCGACGGTCGCCGCGCATCTCGCGCACGGGGCATCCGTGGCCGACGTGGCGCACACGATGAACGCGCACCCCACCCTCTCGGAGGCGATCAAGGAGGCGGCGTTGGCGTGGGAGGGGGAACCGCTGCACACGCTGTGAGGCGGTCTACTCGTCCGCGCGCCATGCGCCGGAAACCTTGCGTACCCGCACAGCGTGCTTGGGTTGTGCCTCTGTGGCAATGTATGCGGGGACATTTTTCACGCTGTAGCGCACCCTTATCGAGGAGGAGGCCTGCTCAAGCGTCTCGCATATTTTTTTTGCGATTTCTAATTCCTTCTTCGCCTGCGCCGCGTTTTCCGTCGAAGAATCGTCCAGTGTGATTTGCGCCTTTTGCACGGCCGTGCGTTGCTGTATTATCCGCTCATCCAATTTTTTTATCGCCGCCGCTTCGTCATCGGACTGCTTGCGCGCGAGGTAACGCATATAGGCTTCGGCGAAATAATTGGCGGTCTGCGCCGCCATTTGCGCGTCGGGGTGGACATAGCGCACGCGAATGACGCGCTTGGCGCGGTCGAGTTCGACGCGGCGGTTGGTCAGCAGAATGTTTTCAAGCGAGGCGGTCTGCGCGTAGGGTGCCAGCAATGAAAGCCGCTCGTTTTCATTCAGGCGCTTCGCCACGGCCTCGGCGAGCGCGCCGCTTTCCAAAACTGCCGTTTGGGTTTGGTAATATTCGTCTGTGGCCTGCTCAATGGATTTTTCCGGCCCTATTCCCCATGACAAATCAAACGGGCAAATCGACGGCATAAGGGCTATCGTCGCCGTGGATTGAAAGGCCTGCGTCGGTTGTGCCGGGGTGGTCGCACAGCCGCAAAGGCCCAAAAGGGCCAAGCACGCAGCGCAAAGCACCCGAACGCAAACGGGAATTCTGCTTTTTTGTGTGTGATGGAAAAAATTGCGCATACTTAAAAAAGACAGCTGCAATTTGAAGCCGTGTGTTTTTACTGTCAATGTCTTTCGGGCTG
>JAVBTG010000012.1:0-7973 GCA_031556275.1 Opitutales bacterium | reverse complement strand
CATCCCGAAAAAGTCGGTTTCCTGAAACGCGGTCTTGCCGATGAGGCTCTGGTACACCTGCCCCGTGATGAACACGGTGGGCACGCTGTCCATGTAGGCGTCGGCGATGCAGGTCATCAGGTTCGTGGCGCCGGGGCCGCTGGTGGCCACGGCCACGCCCACCTTGCCGGTCGAGCGCGCATAACCGTGCGCCATAAACCCGCCGCCTTGTTCAAAGCGAGGGAGGATGCTGCGGATTTTTTTGGAGCGGGTGAGTGCCTGGCAAATTTCCAGCGCGGCACCCCCGGGATAGGCGAAGACGACTTCAACACCCTCGCGTTCCAGGCATTTCACGAGCACATCGGCGCCTTTCATTTCGGGGCCGATTTCGTCCTTGGGCGATTTTGAGGTGTTGGATTTCGTTTTCATGATGGTTCTTTTACGATAACAATGAACCTGTTATTAAACCCCTTTTACCGAGATATGGCAAGAGCGGATGCTATGGCGTTCAGCCGCTTCCCATAATGAGTTGCCCCGAGTTGCCCGAAGTTCCATCATGGCCTTTTCCCATGACGAAAACGATACCCCGCTTCCGACTGGCCGTCGCGGCCGCTGTGTGCGTCTGTGCGTTTTTTTCGCCGCTCCAAGCCGCGACACTACCCTCCGCCAAATTGCCGCCCGCCACCGAAAAGGAAATGGCCGAAAAAGCCCGCATCAGCGACATGCGCCGCAACATCGTCTACAAGCGCATGGGGGATTTGAAATTCACGCTGGACTTGATGTTGCCGTTGAAAACAACGGGGCCGGACGGAAAACCCCTGTTCCCCGAAGGCACGCCGCTGGTGCTGAACATACACGGGGGAGGGTGGAAGGGCGGACACCGTTACATGCACTACGCCACGAACGAGGAGGTGCGCCAATTCAGCGACAACGGCATCGCGTTGGCCACCGTCTCATACCGTTTCGCCGACAACAACGGCAACACGATCGCCGACTGCGTGACGGACTGCTTCGACGCCGTGCGCTACCTTTCCCTGCACGCCAAAGAATACGGCCTCGACCCCTCGCGCATGCTCGTCTACGGGCACTCGGCGGGCGGGCACCTCACGCTCATGATGCTCTTTGCCGACCCCGTCGTGTTCCCGGGCGATCCCTCGCTCGCCGGCGCCACTTTTCGCTTCGTGGGCGGCGTGGCCCTCTCACCCGCGACAACCTTTGTCGACAAGGAGGCATGGCTGCCGAGCGACTGGGTTTTGCGCCCGGGCAATTTCGAAGCCGCCTTTGGCGGCACGCCCGGAGAAAAACACGACTTGGCCAAAAAAGTCAGCCCCTACGAATGGCTGCGCCGCGACATCCCGCGCACGCTCGTCATCCACGGCGAGGAAGACCCCACGATCAGCCTCCCCGGCAGCGAGCGCCTAGCCCAAAAAGCGCGCGCGCTGGGGGCCGACCTGACGCTATTGCGCATCCCCCGCGCCGACCACGGTTTTCGCGGAAACCGCGTGCCCACAAAGACGGTTCACCGCCGCATGATCGCCGACAACCTCGTCGAAATGGCGCAGCCGCCACCCCCCGCGAAAAAATAACCCGCCCTCATATTTCCATGAACGTTCAAAAAACATTTAAAACCGCCGCCGTCAGTTTTCTACTGTTCTGCTGCTGGCTGTCCGCCGCCACGCTTCCCTCGGCGGCGCGCACGCCCGACATCCAGCGTAGCATGGACGCGCTGGCCAAGCTTTCGGATTTGCGCGAAAACCTCGTCTACAAAAAAGCGGGCGACATAGATCTCACCTTGGATCTCGTCCTGCCGACGACGACCAAGGACAAGGACGGCAAAGACCTGTTTCCCGACGGCGCGCCTGTCGTCCTTTATTTCCACGGGGGTGGCTGGATCCAAGGCAACCGCTACACCTCGTTCAACGCGCTGAAATATTTTAGCGAAAACGGCATCGCCTTGGCGTTGGTGTCGTACCGTTTTGCCGACGGCAAAAACACGGTGGAAACCTGCGTGACGGACTGTTTCGACGCCGCGCGCTACCTCGCCAAAAACGCCCGAGAGTACGGCCTCGATCCCACGCGCATGCTGGCCTACGGCACGTCCGCGGGCGGGCACCTCACGCTCATGGCAGTCCTCGCCGACCCGTCCGCCTTCCCGGGCGACCCCTCGCTCGCCGACGCCCAATTCCGCTTCGTCGGCGGCGTCGCGATATGCCCCGTCTCCACGCTCGTGGACAAAGAGGCGTGGGGCGAGCGCGACTATTTGAGCGCCGACAAACGCTTTGAAACCCTTTTCGGCGGCTCCTTCGAGCAAACGCAGGCGATGGCGAAAAAAGTCAGCCCCCTTTACTGGTTGAAAAAGGATTCTCCCCGCCTGCTCATCATGCACGGCGACGCCGACAAGACGGTGAGCATCAAGGGCAGTCTCATGATGGAGGCCAAGGCGAAGGAGCTGGGAGCGGACCTGACCTTGCTGCGCGTGCCCAACGCGGGGCACAATTTCAAATCGGAGCGCAACCCCCTGTGGCGGGTGCAGCGGCTCGTCTTTTTGGACAACCTGCTCGACATGGCGCAAACCAGCTGCGGCCCGTCCCGCTGGATCCAGCTGGGCTGGCGGTAGGCGCGGCGCCCGAAAACCGCGCGGGTGTCACATTCCGCGCGCGTTTGAGCATTGCCCTTTTTCGGGATAACCGCAAAAATCGCCAAAAGCCTTTTTTCGGTGAACGTCATCTACCGCTATATTTTCCGTTCGGTGCTCGGCTCGGCATTGCTGGCTGTGGGCCTGTTCGTGTTCGTGCTGGTCGTGGGCAACGCCATCCGCGAGGTGATCGACCAGCTCGGCAGCGGCCGCATCGACTTGGGCACGTTCGCCTACCTCATCATTTTGCTGATCCCGGGCGTGGTGCCCTACGCGCTCCCCTTGGGGCTTTTGGCCGCGATTTTGCTGACGCTGGGCCGCCTGTCGGCGCAGACGGAGATAACGGCGATGAAGGCGTGCGGTTTTTCGATTTTCCACATCGCGGCCCCGATCTTCATGATCGCCTTTTTGGGGAGCCTGTTTTCCGTCTTCATCAACTTTTACTACGCCCCGGCTGCCGACTCGGCGTACCGTAGCACGCTCCACAACTTGGTGCGCAACAACCCGCTCCAATTCCTCCAGCCCAATGTCTTCATCCGCGACTTCCCGGGTTACGTCATCTACGTTGGCGGGCGCGAAAAAGACCAGCTGAAGGATTTTTGGGTCTGGGAAATCGGCGACAACGGGCACACCTCGCTCTTTCTCAAGGCGGGCTCCGGCAGCTTTGCCTACGACGACAAGGAAGACGCCATCCGCCTTACGCTCAAAGACGGCGTTGCCGAAAAATACCCTGAACCCGGCAAAGACGAACTGCTGCCCACGCTCTCCTTTAAAGAGACGACGGTCAGCCTCTCCTTGGCCCGCATTCTGGGCGCGTCCAAAGGCCCGAAAAAATGGTCGATCATGACGGTCAACGAACTGTTCACCGCCCGCAACGATCCGGAAAAACTCGGCTTCGCCGGCACGCCGGAGGAGCTCAAAAAAATCCGTTTCCGCGCCCAGATGCAGATCCAGAAAAACCTAGCCTTCGCCTTCTCGATCCTGTCGATGGCGGCACTGGCCGTGCCCTTCGGCATCAAAGCCTCGCGCTCGGAAACGTTCGCCAACTTCGGCATCGCGCTGGCCCTAGCGATGAGCTACTACCTCATGACGGTCGCAATCGGCTGGCTAGAAAAATTCCCCGCCTGCCGCCCGGATTTGCTCATCTGGCTGCCGAACATCTTATTCCAGGTCCTCGGCGGCTGGTTGCTGATCCGCAGCAACCGCCACTAGATATTGGGGCATTTAGGGCGGCTTTCACGCGTGATCCGCCTGCGTTGGGCAATTATATTTGCCTTGGGCAAATCCTTGGCGCTAAAATGTTCAATTTTGGTAAAATTTACATATATCTGGTTGAACAAAACTATGAAAAACCACGCGAGGGCGGCTCGTTTCTTTGGCGCGATACTGGCACTGGTATGTTCGGTTGCGGCCGCGCAAACCAACCCTTTGACAACGCACGACGAGGTGCCGCAGCCGCAGGCCGAGGCCCCGCAGGCGGCCCCGAGCGCGACATTCAGGCTGGAGGCCGACGACAGTTTCAACCCCAACAAACCGTTGGCCACCACGGCGATAAACAAGATCCCATTTTTTCAAAACAACCGCATTATCACCTACGGCTGGGCGCAATTCGGCATCATGGGCAACGAGTACGGCGCGGCCAACAGTTATGGGGGCGGGCTGCCCGCGATCCTGTCGCGCGACTTGGACGCGTTTTCCGGCAACAGCTTTTTGCTGGGCACGCAAACGCAGTCCGACTTCAAGGTCAGCCAGCTTTGGTTTGGCGTTTCGCGTCGGGCGGACGGCAAGGACGGCCCCGATTGGGGCATACAGTTCGACACCCTGTTTGGCACGGACGGGAAGTATCCCCAGTCGTTCGGCGACAAAAGTTTCGATTACGGCTGGGGCAGCGGCGACTATTTTTTGGCGATCGCGCAATTGTACGCGGAATGCGCCTACGGGAAATTCAAGCTGCGCGCCGGGAAATTCGCCCCCGACGCCGCGCTTGAGCCGTTGCCCGCGCCGTACACCTTTTTTCTGAGCCACTCCTATTCCTGCTATTCGACCGCGCTGACGGCCGCGGGCGTGGGCCTTGAGTACGAGGTGATGGAGGACTTGAGCGTTTTCTTCGCGGTGACCAACGGTTTTAACACTTTCTTTGGAAACCGCTTCGACGACTGCACCTTTCTGGCCAAATTCTCCTACAAGCCTTGGGAAAACGTGGCAATCAGCTACAACACGTTTTTCGGGCAGGAAAACGGCTACAACAAGCTGGGCATGGAGGCGTTTGATTATGACCGCGCCTTCGACAAGCGGTTCTCCTTCATGAACACGCTCATCCTCACCGTGCAGATCGACAAATCCCTGCGCTACGCCATCGAGGGACATTGGAGCACGTACGACAACAGCGGCATCAGCGCGATAGGGCAGGGCGATTACAACACCTACGACTTGGGCATCACCCAACACCTGATCTACACGGTCATGGACGGCTTGGAAATAGGAGGCCGCTTCGAATGGTACAAGGGCAAGGGGACGTTGTTCGACGCCCAGCCTTACACAGGAGGATCGGGCACCGAAATTTTCGAGCTCACCTTCGGCCTTAACTGGTTCCCGCTCGAGTATTTGTCCATACGCCCGGAAATCCGCTACGACTGGACGGACTATAGCAACGGCACTAGGCCGTTTGACAACGGCACGCAAAAAAACCAGCTTTCGTTCGGCTGTTCCGTGGTGTTGGTTTTTTAAGAAAACCGCAAAAACCTAAACCGGTTTCCCCTGTACCGCCAGCGTGCCCGAGCGTCCCTGAATTTCACCCAGCGGCATTTCGCAATAGGGAATGGCGTCCGGATTTTTCAAAAGCTCCCGCGCCCAGTCGTCGTAGCGGAAGAACGACACGCCCGCGTCCTTCGCCTGCTTTAAAAACGCCTCGAAAAATTCCGCGTAGCGCATGCCTTCCAGCTCCGCGTGGATCGTCATCGTGCTGCGTTCCTCTTTGCAGATCATATCCAAATAATGCGCCGCGATTTTCTCCAGTGGAAATTCGGGCCGCCCCAGCATCTCATCGAGCGTCGGCAGCGTGGAGGGGATTTGCAGCGTCTTAAACCGCGCGCCGCCTAGCACCGGAAAGAACGGTCCGCGTCCGGCCCGCGCGTCGGAGCCATAGAGCAACTCCGCCTCGTCATACACTTGCAAACTCTTGGCGTTGGCCTGCCACCCGGGCGCGCCCGCGGTGCGCGGCTTTTCGCCGAAAATGCGCTCAAACTCCGCCACCGCGTTAAAAAATTCTTCACGCACGCGCTCGAGCGGCATCGTGTGCACGTGGTCTTGCCACGTGTAATGGTCGTAGCAGTGAATGCCGACCTCAAACCCGTCACCCTGCACCTTGCGCAAGATATCCGCATGGCGCTTGCCGATATGCGGGGGCGGCAAGAGCGTGCCGTTGAGCAACGTGCGCAGCCCGTAATTGCCCGCGACGTTGCTGCGCATCACCTTTTTCAAAAACCCGGGGCGAAACACGCGCGTGATGGCGCGCCCCGTCTTGTCCGGCCCGAGGCTGAACAAGAAAGTCGCGGGTACGCCGTTGCGCCGTAGCAAGTCCGCCAGCGCGGGCACGCCCAAGGCAGTCCCCCGGTCGGTATCCACGTCAATTTTGATGGCGATCTGCATTTTTCAATTATATAGGCGAGAATTCTGCGCGGGTGAAGTGAAAACGCGGCATTGCGCGCTTGAAGCGGCTTTAAAAAAAGATACGATGATGGCGAAGATCATTTCGAGCCCCATTTTCCCCATGTTTAAAAACCTGTTTGACCTTTCCTGCAAACGCACGCCTCTTCAAGCCGTTGGCTTCTATATCGCTTATTTGATACTTTTGATGGCCATTCTTGTGGTTTTGGGAATACCGATCGGCCTGGTACTCACCGCCGCCGGATACGAAGTAGATGAGATTCGAGGCAAAGGCATGCTGATGGGGGCCGTGGTCGCGCTTTTTGTCTGCGTTGGGCTGTCAATTGCCATTATCCGCAAAAAAAGATTGTTCTCCAGTTTTTTGGCGATTCTCCTGTTGCTGTTTTCCTTTATTGTTGCATCTTTTGGCGGGGGACTTCTGGGCTTGATCCCGGCTTCGATCCTGTCCGCGATGAGCCCTCGTCAAAAAACGAACGAGCGTTGCCCGCTCGACGTCCAATCTAATTAAACGGCCACAGCACAAACGCCGCGACGGTCCACAGCGCGTGCGAGACGACGCAGATAAACAAATTCCGCGTCCCCCAATACAAAAGCCCCCAGAAAAGCCCCGCGACCAGCGCGGCGAGCGTGAGCATGATATTGCAGGAGGCGATGTGGACACCCGCATAAAAAAGCCCGGCCGCAATCCAGCCCGCGAAAACGCCCCATTTGCCTTGGCACCAACGCTGGACGAAGCCGCGCCAAAAAATTTCCTCGGCTGGGCTGGTGATGAATAATAGCACCAGCGCGATTATCCACACATCCCCCTGCTCGCGGATCGCGTAGATGCCTGAAAGCTCGGGCGGGGCAAAATCAAACATCGCCCGTGCGGCCCAGTTGCCGACGGCGAAGACCGCATACAAGGCCGCCGCCGCCAGCACGCCCCATCCGAAATTTTTGACCGACACATCGCCGCGCGCGAACGGCCATCCGGCATCCCACACGGAGATCGCGGCCAAGACCGTCGAGGCGACCGCCATACCAACCCAGAAGTTGACGACCTTCGCCCCGAAGATCAGCGCCCAAAAAACGGCGGCGAGGGCGATCAGCACCCAAAACACTTTTGCGCTCGGATTTTTCATGGCACACATATCCGCCTTACCCGCGCAACCACGCGGTGAGCAACAGCCCCGCCATCGTCAGCAGGCCGAATTGAAAGTGCAGCTTGGCCGTCTTGCCGTCAAGGTCGGGCAAATGCAAATGCGCCATGTCGCCGTGTAGCGGCCTCAAATTGCGCAGCCCGATCGGCAGCAACACCAGCGGTAAAAAGAACCCCGGCTGCCAAAATCCGAGCACGACCGCCGAAATAAACGCCCCGAAATAAAATCCTTCCAGCGTTTTCACGGCCTTGTAGCGCCCCAAGTTCACGGCGAGCGTGCAAATGCCCGCCTTGCGGTCGTGGTCGATGTCGCGCACGTCGTTGGCGTGCATGATGGCGGCCACCAGACACGAGATCGGCATGGCGGCCCAGAATGAGAACACCGAAACAACGCCCGCCTGCGCAAAATAAGCGGGCATCACCATCAGCGCCCCCATGAGAAAGAAAACGGCGATCGGCCCGCAGGAGTTGTATTTGAGCGGCCACGGCTTCATCGTGTACGCGTAGGCCCCGACAACCCCCAGAATGCCAAACACGAACAGCTGCCACGCCCAG
>JAVBTG010000099.1:0-3843 GCA_031556275.1 Opitutales bacterium | reverse complement strand
GAGCCGAGGTAGCCCATGCCGCTTTGCACCCCGCCCGCGAGCTGGGTGAGCACGTCGACGACCGAGCCCGAAAGCTCCTTGAGCGCCTCGACGCCCTCGGCCGCGATCTTGGCGGGACCCGTCGTCTGCGCGGTCTTCACGTCGTGCCCGTAGCGCGCGGCGCTGCCCGCCTTCATGGCGGCCATCGAGCCCATGCCGCGGTACTGTTTGTAGAATTTGCCGTTGATCTCCATGATGTCGCCCGGGGCCTCGCGGCAGCCGCCCAGAAGCCCGCCGAGCATCACGGCGTCGGCGAGGGTCAGCGCCTTGACGATGTCGCCGGATTTGGTGATGCCGCCGTCGGCGATGATACGCACACCCTTTTTGGCCGCGCCCTTGGAAGCGAGGTAGAGCGCCGTCAATTGCGGCACGCCGACCCCCGCGACGACGCGTGTCGTGCAGATGGAGCCGGGGCCTTGGCCGACCTTTACGGCGTCCGCCCCGCAGTCGGCGAGGTACTCAACCCCGGCGCCGCTCGTGACATTGCCCGCGATGAGCGTCATGTCCTTAAACAGTTTGCGGGCAAAGCGCACCGCATCGCCCACGCCCGCCGTGTGCCCGTGGGCCGTCGAGAGCGCGACGGCGTCGCACCCGATGGCGGACAGCGCGCCCAGGTGGGCGGCGAAATTGTCCTTGTCGATCTGGCCGTCGGACTTGCGCGGGATGGCGAGCGCGGCCCCGCAGCGCAGATGGAAATCTGCGTCGCGCGAGGGTTTTCTGTCCGCGCGGGCCTCGTCGCTCAGGCGCTCGATGTCGGAGAGGGTGAACAGGCCGCACAGGCGGTCGGCGTTGTCGACGACCAGCAGCTTGTTGATGCCCAGATGCTCGTTGAAAAATTTGTCCGCCGCGCCGATCGGGTCTTTTTTGAGGGCCTTTTGGGCGATCGTGAAGACGTCCTTGCGGGGCGTCATGGCCTCGGCCACCGTGTGGTTGCGGTAGCGTTCCTTGACAACGCGGCCCGAGAGCAGGCCCACGAGCACGCCTTTTTCGTTGACGACGGGGAAGGTGCGGAAGCTGTAATGGTTGTCCTCGATGATCTTTAAGACCTCGGCGATCGTCTGGTTGGGGTGCACCTTCGCGGGGTCTTGGATCAGGCCGTGGATGTGGTTTTTCACCCGCTCCACCTCGCGCACCTGCTCGGCCTGCGTCATGTTGTAGTGGATCATCCCCAATCCTCCCTGCAGGGCCATGGCGATCGCCATGCGGGCCTCCGTCACCGTGTCCATGTCCGCCGAAATGATCGGCAGCGACAGCGATAGACGGTCGGACAACGACGTGTCCAGCCGCGTTTGCCGGGGCAGCACCGCCGAGTACAGTGTGGCCAGCGACACGTCGTCGTACGTCAGCGCGGTAGGGGCGGCGGCCTGGAAGAACTTGTCTGCCGACAGATAAAACGGGTCGATGGCGGGTTTGGATTTCGAGCTCATAGGCGGGTGCAAAACGTGAGGATTTGCACTCTGTTTATAATGACTTTTTGAAGGGGACGCAAAGTGTTTTTTGCGTTGCGCGGGCGAGGGGTTCGCCAAGAATGGAGAGAATATGGGTTTTTCTTCGCCGAGTTCTCTTGTGTGCGTCGCCGTTTCCATGCTGGCGATGGGTCTGTTGGTGTGGCTGTGGGTGAAGGAAAAGCAGGGGGCCGCCAAGCTCGGCGGGGCCATGGACACAGGTGGGGGGTTTTTGCTCGCAGGGTCGTTGTTGGGGGTGATATTCAGCCCGTGGCAGTTTATCGCGCTGGAGGGGGCCGTGTTCCTGTGGGGAAGCGTCGCGCTGGCGTATGCGATGGCGCAACGGTTGAGGGATATTCCCGCCGAGCGGTTGTTGGGCAAGGCCCGGGGTGTGGCGTTTATCTTTGCGGGGGTGTGCGTGTGGGCGTTTGTGCGCGGAGAGGCGACGCTCGTGGTGTGGGCGCTGGGGGCGCTGTGCTGGGGCACGGCGTTGTGCATGGCCGACAAAAAGGCGTGGAAATTTTTATGGCTGGCCGTGTGCCTCGGGGCGTTGGTGTTTTTGGGAATGGCCGGGAAGGGTTTGGCCTTGGCGGGGGGCCTTGTCTTTGCCGTGGGCAGCCTCTATGCGGCGCGCAAAAAAGGGTGGCTCTCGCGCAAGCAAGTCAGCGCCGTGGGGTTTGCCGCGTGCGCGGGGGTGTGGGCGATTGTGGCCGCCGTCCAAATGTCGCCGGAACAAGAACGCGCCGCCTTTGCGGGAGTTTTTGAAAAGCACGCCGTGTCCAGCCTGCGGGCCGGTTGGCTCTTGGGCAACGAGCGCCCGCTGACGGGCTGGGGGCTGGGAACAGGCACCCTACTCTATCCCAAGATAGCCGCGCAGACGATAACGGCTCCTGATTCGGTGGCGGATTTGGGCAACACTCCTATGCAGCTTTTGGCGGAAATGGGCGTTTGGGGCATTCTGGGGGTGATTTTGATTTTGTGGGGGGTGACGCGGCGATGGAATGTTTTTTTGAGCATGAAAGATCTGCCTGTGGACGGGCGGTTTGTGTGCGCGACGGGAAGTGTTTTATTTTTGTTGGCGATGGCGGGGGCCGCCCTTGCGGGGCAACCGTTTGCCAACCGCGCGGTATGGCTTGTGTGCGGTGCCATGTTGGGGGTTTTCGCGGGGGCGTGCCCGCCTGAAAAAGGGGCGCGGTTTGCGCAAAAGGCGAGGCCCATGGGAATTTTGCTGTGGCTGGGGCTGCTGGGGGCGAGCGGGTATTGCCTGTGGAACGGATGGTGCCAACAGGAGCGGCCGACGGATGATTTTCGCGTGATTAACCAGCGGGTGCGAGCGTTGGCACAAAGCGGCCCGAGGGATGCCGCGACCTTTAAGATGATCGCGTTGGGTTATGGGCGCAGTTTGGAGGCGAATCCTTACCAGCCAGATATCTGGCTTGCGCTCGCGCAGATGGCGACGATGACGGACGATTGGACTGCCGCACAGACCGCCGCCGACAGGGCCTATCGGCTCGCGCCCAATATAGAGGGGGCTTTGCCGTTGCTGGCGGCGGTGGCGGCCAAGCGCGGCCAAGCGAACAACGTCGCGGTTTTACTGGCGCTCGAAATACTAAACGATCCCGCTTTTCTTTTAAAAGACACCGCCATGCAGGAATCGCCCGCGGCTTCGACGGTGGCCGAAGTGGCGGACGGTTTGTATGGCCAGCTTGAAAGCGATTTGCCGCAGTACGCCCAACGTATCGCCTATGCGCGGGCGTTTTTGGCGTGGACGACGGACGGGGCGGATGTCGCGCCCGAGATAGCGCCGACCAACGCGCAGGCGTTTTGGCACGCGGTCGCCGTCATGCGCGCGGGCGAAATCCCGGGGTTGCCGCCGGATGCCGGTTGGGCGTGCTTGCTGCGGCTGTGGGAGCAACCCGAAAAGCGCGGGCAGATTTTGGACGCGTGGTACGCGGCCCATCCGCACCTGCCCCACCCTGCCGAAAAGCGCGCGCGGCTACTCGCGTGTTTTGAAAAAGCGAAAAAACTGCCGGACTTGTTGCGGCCGATCGACGGGCAGGAAAACCCGCTCTGGGAGGATTTGCAGTTGGACGGCATTTTCCCCGCGCGTGGATTTTTGCCGCCCGCCGTGCGGTTGCCTTTGTATGAGGGGTTGGTGAAACCTTAATCGGCCTTGAGGGTATCTGGACCTGCGCCAGATATCTTATGGTACATGCCGGAGCGGTCGCGCTCGTAGCGGGTAAAACCCGCCTTCGCGGTGCGCGCGGGGTCGAGTGATTTTTTCTCGGCGCACGCCGTGTGCTTGAGCGGCAGACCGGGTGCCGTGAACACGCGGCGGACGGATTCGCCCGTGACGGGG
>JAVBTG010000062.1:0-3531 GCA_031556275.1 Opitutales bacterium | reverse complement strand
CCTCGGCTCCGCCACGCTGCCGGAGCTGCGCAGGGCCGCGCGCTACGTGCGCATCACGAGCGCCGGCTTCCACGAGTCGACGACGCACGACGTCATCGAGGTCAAGACCAGCAACAACAAGAACAACGCGTAGTTAAATTTCCAATACAACCCGCCCCCGGCCCGCGCGGGCCGGGGGCACTTCTTTTTTTAAAGCCATGGCACTCAAACCGTTCACCAGCCAACTCATCGCCGACACCGGCATCAGCATGGGCGACGAGGGCAAGGGACGCCTCGTCTACGAGATCATCGACGAGCTCGTCAAAGCCTCGGGCCGCGCCGACGCCGTCGGCATGGTGCTCAAAGTCAACGGCGGGGCCAACTCCGGCCACACCGTCGCGGGCATCAAGCTGAACCTGCTTCCGGCGGGCGTCGTCGCGAAAAACGTCGAGTTCCTCTCCACCGGCTGCGGCGTCGTCGCCGACCCGCGCAAATTCCTGTGGGAGGGCCTACCGCTCGAGGCCAAGGGCTATGCGATCCTGCCGCGCCTGCTCATCGACGAGCGCACGCTTGTGAGCGACGTGTCGCACCGCCTGCTTGATCTGGCGTGGGAGGATTACCGCGTCAACGTCTTGGGCGAGGAGCCGCGCGGCTCGACGGGCCGCGGCATCACCCCCGCCTACTGCGACGAGGTGGGCCAATGGCAGATCTACTACGCCGACTTCCGCGGCACGCGCGAGGCGTTCGCGAAAAAACTGCGCCAGCGCATGAGCCGCGCGTCGGCCATCGTGCGCGAGGTGTGCCGCGTCACCCCCGAGCAGTGGAAGGGCTACTTTGAAAAGCTCACCAAGGCCGAGGAGCGCGCCAACCAATCCTCGATCGACGAGGGGATTTTCCCCAAAGCGGCGTTCGACTTCACCCGCTTTTGCGGGAAAGAACCTTTCACGCTGAACGAGGAGGTCGTCATCGACGCCTACTGGGAGGCGGGCCGCACGCTCGTCGAGCGCGTGGGCGACGTGCGCGAGTGCGTGCTGGAGCTGTTGCGCCAAGGCCGCACGATCATCGGGGAGTTCGGCCAGTCCTACTGGCTCGACAAACGCCACGGCTTTTCCCCCAACGTCACGGCCTCGCACACCTTCACGCCGGAATTTTTCCAGTCGGCTGGCATCCCCGCGCAGCTCGTCCACAACGTCGGCTGCTGCAAGGCGTACGACACGAAGGTCGGCACGCACTTATTTTTAACGCAGATGGACGACGCGCAGCCCCTCACCGTCCGCTTGAAACAGATGGAGTTTGGCACCAGCACGGGCCGCCAGCGCATGGTCGGCTGGTTCGACGCCTGCGAGAAGGGCGACGCCCTGCGCTTCGGCGGATTTCAGGACATGGCGATCAACAAGCTCGACGCCCTGACGGTCGACCCTTCGTGGACGCCCGAACAGCGCCGTTTAAAAGTCTGCACGGGTTACCGCGCCCCCGACGGCACGGTCATCCGCGGTGTCCCGCGTGACGACGCCCTGCGCTCCAGCCTCAAGCCCGTCTACGCGGAGCTGGAGGGCTGGACGGAAGATATCTGCAACGTGCGCAGCTTCGCCGAGCTTCCCAAGCTCGCCCAGCAATACGTGGCGTTCATGGTAAAGGCCGTGCTCAACGCCGCCACGCGCGACGGCAAAAGCCCCGTGGCCATCCCGAACATCCGCTACGTCGGCACGGGCCCGGGCCCCTCGCAGATCATCAAGGACGTTCCCGAAACGAACGAACTGATAAAGCTCGCCCCGGACGTCCCCGAGGCGTAAAAACCGTTCAACAAAAAAGCCCGCCGACATATCCACGTCGGCGGGCTTTTTTTAAATTAATTTTTTTTCGTCGGCATTCGGAAACGTTTGCGCAGGCGCACCGTCCAATGATTGCGATCCGGCCTGATTTTGTAATTAGGCACGTCCGTCATCAGGCCGAACAGCAGCACGCATATCCATGCCGCGACAATCACCCACCCGATATACGAGTAAGACCCGCGCATTTGGAAGATGTCGACGATCATTTCCTTGTGGAAAATCCATTGGAACAGCGGCAGGCAAAGAATCGTGCCCGCATAGAGCAGTTCGGCCTCCTCCCTGTAAAGATCGAGGCGCGCCCGCTTGAGGCGGATGTAGAACAAAATATCGGCGATCAGCGCGGTGGCGCAGATGCCCAACAGCCATCGACCGTCGGAAACATACAGCTTTTTGCTATAGGCGCACAGGCCGCACAGGAATAGCTGAATCGTTATGAATATTCCGGTAAACAGGACGCAATAAGCCAAGAAGGCAAACGGCGCCCTTTGCGATTTGCCTAACTGCTTCTTGGGGGATGTGCGAGGCGGTTGCAAATTTTTGATAAATGAGGCTTTAGCCTAAAAGAATATATATTATTAGGCAAGCAGTATAGCACGAGTTAAACAATACCCTTAAATCATCCCCAATTCCATTTTTCCCTTCTCGGAGATCATGTCCTGGTTCCACGGCGGGTCCCACACGATGTCCACCTGCGCCTCGACAATGCCGGGCACCTCGAGCAGACGCCCCCGCGCGTCGGCGGCGATAGTTGGCCCCATGCCGCACCCGGGGGCCGTCAGCGTCATGTCGACGCGCACCTTATATCCCTTTTGCCCCTCGGGCATAGGGGAAAGTTCCAGACTGTAAATCAGCCCCAAGTCCACGAGGTTCACGGGAATCTCCGGGTCGTACACCCCGCGCAGGACATCCCACAGCGCCGATTCCTCGGGAGGCGTGTCGGGGATCTCGCAGGGCGCCACGGCCTCCGCCACGGGTTCGCCCAGCGCGTCGGCGTCCTTGCGGTCGATGCGGAAAAGCCCCATCGCGCACAACACGGTGAAGTTGCCGCCGAGGCGGTGCGTGATCGTCACGCTGGTCTGCGCCGGCAGCATGAACGTGTCGCCGGAAGGCACGAGGTGCGCGTCCACGTCGCGGGAGAGGATTCGGCTATTGTCCGTCATGGGAGCAGGTTTCCAGTTTGGCCGTCAGGCAGGCGAGCATCAAATCTTTGAGGGCGGATGTTTCGCCCGCGCGGTCGGCCACCTCGGCCAAAAAGCCCTCCAGCAGCATCGCGCGCGCGCGCGCCTCGGGGATGCCGCGGCAGCGCAGGTAAAAAAGTTGTTCGTCGTCGACCGGCCCGTCCGTCGCCCCGTGCGAGCACTTGACGTCGTTGGCCCCGATCTCCAGCCCGGGCATGGCATACGCCTTGGCCTCGGGATGCATCAGCAAATTGCGGTTGGCCTGATAGCCTTGCGTGCCCTGCGCCTTGGGCTTCACGTCGATCATGCCCGCGAAGACGGCCTTGCCGCCGCCAAAAATCCCGTTTTTGTAGAGCAAATCCGACGTCGTGTTCGGCGCGAGGTGGTCTTGGAGGGAGCGCTGGTCAAAGCACTGCCCGCGCGCGGGCGCGCCCACGGAAAACAATTTCGCGTCCGCCCCGTCACCCGCGAGCCGCACGGCGCTCTCGTGCCGGTCGAGGGCGCCGCCCAGCAGCATCGAGAAGTTGGAGAACTTCGCGCCC
>JAVBTG010000009.1:0-18841 GCA_031556275.1 Opitutales bacterium | reverse complement strand
CACAGCCCATTTTTCCTGCGCGGGAAAGTCGGGCGGAGCGAAAAAAGAGTGCTGTTTTATTTTTATAAAAACGCCGAAAATATTTGGTCGAAAAATGATTGAAAATTTATGTTCTCGAATTTGAAGAGACTTCCTAGTGCCAGAAGGTGAGGATCACCGCCGCCGCCAATGCCAGGCGGTACCACGCGAAGAGGTTCAGGCCGTGGCGCGTGAGGTAGCCGACCATCCATTTGACGGCGAGCGCCGCCGAGACCGTCGCCACGAAAAGGCCAAGGATTAGGGGGCCGATGTCGAGGGCCTGGGCGATCGCAGGGCCATTTTTGTAGAGCTTATATAAAGAAGCCGCGCTCAGGGTGACGAAGCCTAACAGAAAGGAGAACTCTGCCGCGCGGCGCGGGTTGAGCCCTGCCAGGTAACCGCCCACCAGCGTCATCATCGAGCGGCTGGTGCCCGGCCACATCGCCACGCATTGCAGCAGGCCGATCAGCAGCGCCGATTTGGGGGAGAGGTCCGGCAGGTCGGGGCCGTATTCCTCCTGCGGGGGCGGGCAGTTGCGCTTGCGCCAGTATTCGATGACGAACATCAGGACGGTGCCGAAAATCAAGGCGACGGCGACGGGCATCGGGCCGAACAGGTGCGTCTCGATGAAGCCGCGCAGCAGCAATCCGAGCACAGCCGCAGGCAAGAAGGCGATGATGAGATTGATCAGCAATTTGAGCCCCTGCGGGTTGCGACCGAGCGCGCCCATCAGGACGTACCACAGGCGTTTCCAATACAGAATCATCACCGCCAAAATCGCGCCGAACTGGATGATGATGGCGTAGGCGTCTGCCGCGTCCTTGAGCGTCATGGGGCGGATTTCGCCGTGGTCTTTGTGCAGGACGATGGTGCCGTCGCGGTCGCGCAACACCGCCTCGCTTTCGAGGCCGAGCAGCTCGTTGGCGATGATCAGGTGGCCCGTCGATGAGACGGGGAGGTATTCTGTCACGCCCTCGACGACGCCGAGGATCAGGCCGTCCGCGTAGGTGATTTGCGGGCGGTCTTGCGGTGTTTCGACGGCAGGGGTGGAAAGGGCTGCCGGTTGTGCCGAGGCAAGGGCGGTGCCTGCGAAAACGGCGAGAGCGAAGGCGAGGCGAAGGTGCATGTTTCTCTACTAAAGGCATGCGTGCGCCCATGGTGCAATTCTAATTTTTTCTTGGAAAAGGTGTTTGGGTTTCGTACTTTGAAAACTTCTATGAGTGAACAGCATCCGCGTTATTTCGGAACGGACGGCATCCGCGGCCCCGTGGGGCAGGGTTGCATGACGGAGCCTTTTTTGCGCCGGTTGGGGTACGCGCTGGGCAAGTATTTACGCCGGAAAAATTCCGGAGCGCCCGTCTCGGTGCTGATCGGCGGCGACACCCGCGAAAGCACCCCGCGCATCGCGTGCTGGCTGGCCGAGGGACTGACGGCGCAGGGGATTTTCGCCCACCGCCTCGGCGTCGTGCCCACGCCCGCCGTGCCGCTGGCCGTGCGCGCGCTCAAGGGGAAGCTCGGCATCGCCATCACCGCCTCGCACAACCCGTGGACGGACAACGGGGTGAAGCTGTTTGACGAGGATGGCCTCAAGCTCGACCCCGCCGAGGAGGTGGCGATCGAGGCATTGGTGGATAGGGAACCCGAGCCGGCGGGCGCCGCGCCCGTTTGCGTGAAGGGGTTGTATGAATATCCGGAAGGGCGCGACAATTACGTCAATTTCGCCCGCTCGCTTTTGGACCAAGGGGCGTTAAAAGGCTGGAAGATCGTGCTCGACACCGCCAACGGGGCGACGGCTTTCACCACGCCTCCCGTGTTCGCGCATTTGGGGGCGCAGCTGACATTGCTCGGCGACAAGCCGGACGGCAAAAATATCAATTTGGACTGCGGCAGCGAGCACCCCGAGCGCATCGTCGCCAAGGTGAAGGAGATAGGGGCCGACATCGGGTTCGCCCACGACGGCGACGGCGACCGTCTGGTCGTGGTCGACAAGGACGGCACCCGCGTGGACGGCGACAAGCTTTTGGGCATGCTGGCGCTGGCGTCCTTCGCCACGTTGCCGAGCGAAAAACGCGTGCTGGTGACCACCGTGCAGAGCAATCTGGGGCTGGATCAGGCGGTGGAGAAGGCGGGCGGAAAAGTCGTGCGCGTGCCAGTGGGCGACCGCAATGTGCTGCACAAGATGCGCGAGCTGGGCGCGACCCTCGGCGGCGAAAATTCGGGACACATTATTTTGGGCGACATCAACTGGTGCGGCGACGGGCTTTTGGCCGCCCTGCGCATTTGCAAGATTCTCGTGCAGTCGAAGCGTTCGCTGACGGACTGGGCAAATGAAACGCGGCTGTTGCCGCAGTTTTTGTGCAACATGAAGGTGGCCAAAAAACTGCCGCTGACGCAGTGCCCCGCACTTTCCGCCGAGATCGCGCGGCTGGAAAAACATTTGAAGGGGCAGGGGCGCGTCATGGTGCGCTATTCCGGCACGGAGTCGAAAATCCGTTTGCTGGTGGAGGCGCAGAGCCAGGCGGAAGTGGACGCGGCCATTGAGGCGCTCAAGATGGCGGCGGAAAAAGATCTAGGAATGGCTTAATTTTTCGCGCGTAAAAAAGGACGACTCTTGGCGGAGTCGTCCTTTTTTTTGTCTAGTTGGTAGCCGGGGCGGTGATGGCTGCCGGTTTGGCCATGGCGGGGGCGTTTGGCGGCGGCCGCTTTCCGATGAAGGCGAAGGCCACGATGATCAATATCGGCAGCAGGCACGGTAGCGAATATTTGAAAATGTAGCCGAAGAAGGTGGGCATTTTGACGCCCGAGCTTTCCGCGATCGATTTGACCATGAAGTTCGGGCCGTTGCCGATGTACGTCATCGCGCCGAAGAAGACCGCGCCCAGCGAAATGGCGATGAGGTAGGCCTTTTTGTCCTCGTGGTCGAGCAGGTAGGCCGTCCATTCCTTTTCGTCGGGGTGGGCTTTGCGGAAATCTTCCGGCACCTCGATCACCTGCGTGAGTTTGAGGTAGTTCAGATAGGTCGGGGCGTTGTCCAGCACGGACGACAGACCGCCCGTGGCGAAATAGAACTGGTAGGGCTCTTTCAGCGCGTATTCCTCGCCGTGTTTTTCGAGGTAGTCCAAGGCGGGCATCATCGTCAGGAAAATGCCGAAGAACAGGAAGGCCACCTCTTTGATGGGACCGAAGGAGAACGCGTTGGAGGCGTGGATGGATTTGCGCGTGAGCTTGTAGGAGGCTATAGCCGCGCCGACCATCAGGATCTCGCGCAGGAAGTAGTCGGTCTCGACGAAGACGGCGATGATGATGACCGCGATCGCCATCAGGTTGGGCAGGCCTTCGATGTGGATGTCCGCGCCTTTCTCGGGGCGGGGGTGCGCGTTGGTCGCGGCGGCCGCGTGGTTGCGGCGGTCGAAGACGTAAAAAATGGCCATGAGCGCCGCGATCGTGAAGGCCCACGGGAATATCGCGTGCTCCACCAGCCAGAAGAAGGGAACCCCGCGCAGGTAGCCGAGGAAGAGCGGCGGATCGCCTATCGGCGTGAGCGCTCCGCCCGCGTTGGAGACGATGAAGATGAAGAAGACGACATGGTAGGCCCGCACGCGCCCGCGGTTCATGTGGATGAAGGGGCGGATCAGCAGCATTGACGCGCCCGTCGTGCCGATGAAGTTCGCGAGGATGGCCCCCAAAAAGAGCAAAAATAAATTGGCGCGCGGGGTCGCCTGCGCCGAGATGTTGATGTGCAGGCCGCCCGAGACGACGAACAAGGAGCCGATCAGGCAGATGAAGGAAAAATATTCGAGCAGCGAGTGCCCCGTGCGCGCGAGCCCCGCGCCCGCGCCGAATTCGAACGCGTAGAAGGCGACCACGACCGCGCCGAGGGCCGCCGCCACCCACGGGTAGTATGTCTCCCAGGCATGGTGGATTTTCCCCGGCGTCAGCGGCATGACGGCGATCAGCGCCAGCAGCAGGGCAAAGGGGATCACGGCCCAAGGTGGCACGTCAAAGCCGGCGTTTCCCAAGATGGACGGAATATATGCGCACAACATTTTGGCATTAAACTACAAAAATGTTTTGGTCTCAACCGCAAATCGGTCTATCTTCAAGAGAGGAACATTTCCCCCTGTTTCCCGACACTTAACAACGGGGGGATTGTCTGACATATCATGGGCGAAAATCACAAGTGCAACATGTGCGGCAAACCCGCGACCGTGCATCTGACGCAGATCACGGGCGACAAGGTCCAAAAAATGGACCTGTGCGAGGCGTGCGCGCATAAAAAAGGGGTCATGCAGACGGAGGGGTTCCCCCTCTCCGACGCGCTCTCCAACCTCGCGAACGCCGTCGGCGGCGCGGACGGGGCGGGGACGGCGTGCCCGCATTGCGGCATGACGGCGCAGGACTACAAGCGGCTCGGGCGGCTCGGATGCGCCGATTGCTACGAGGGCCTCAAGACGGTTGTCGACCCGATGATCGAGCAGATGCAGCACCAGCCCCACCACGGCGGCAAGGCCCCCGCCCGCGACGTCGAGCTGGAGAAACAGCACCAGACGCGTCTGGAGTTGCGCGTTTTGCTGGACGAGGCGATCCGTCAGGAGCGCTACGAGGACGCCGCCAAATTGCGCGATGAGCTCGCTTCGCTTGAACCGGCTTCCGGCAAGCCTTCGGCATAGTTTTTTTATTTTCGGCAGATGAATCTTTTTCAACAGCTTCCCCTTAAGAGCGAGAACGCCATGCGCGCGGGCTCCGGCCCGATCGTGCTGATGACGCGCATTCGTTTGGCGCGCAATTTGCGCGGGCAGATTTTCCCTGACTGGGCGGAAAAAGACGCGCGTGTGCGCGTGCTGGACGAGTGCCGCGAGGCGCTCATGGCCGCCCAGACGATGAAAGGCGCGCTTTTTTTCGACGTGGAGGAGCTTTCCGCGCAGGACAAGGATATCTTGGTCGAGCGCCACCTCATCTCCCGCGAATTGGCCAAGGGCAAGCAGGGGGCCGGCATTTGCGTCAGCCAAGGGCAGGACTGCGCCGTCATGGTCAACGAGGAAGACCACTTGCGGCTGCAGGTGTTGCGCCCCGGGCTGCAGTTCAAACAGGCGTGGAAGACCGCCGAAAAGCTGGACAAGGAATTGGAAAAACGCCTCGATTTCGCCTTTTCGGACAAGCTGGGATATTTGACGGCGTGCCCCACGAATTTGGGCACCGCCTTGCGCGCGTCCGCGCTGATGCACCTGCCGGGGCTGGTGCTCGGGGGGCAGATGGAAAAGGTCGTGCGCGCGGTCGCCCAGATGGGGATGACCGTGCGCGGGTTGTTCGGCGAGGGCTCCGAGGCCCACGGCAGCATGTTCCAAATTTCCAACCAGCAGACGCTCGGCGAAAGCGAGCCGGAGATTTTGCGGCATATCGAGGCTGTCCTGCGCACGATCGTCCAGCAGGAGGAAAACGCCCGCTTAAAACTGATCGAGCAGGCCCCCGAAAAACTGTTCGACAAAATCGGGCGCTGTTACGGAACTTTGCGTTACGCGCACGTTCTCACGTCGACGGAGGCGCTTAATTTCCTTTCGCTGATGCGGCTGGCGATAGATTTGAATATCCTTCCCGAAGCTCGGCGCGGCGCGATCGACCGCCTGCTGACGGAAGTCCAGCCGGGCCACCTGCGCGCCTCGGCCGACGCCGAAAGCGGCGCGGACATCCCGGCGGAGGCGCTCGACACGGTGCGCGCCGCCCACACGCGCGCGCGCTTCGCAAAAATGCCGGAACCCGACTTCGCCAACGCGGGTCTATAACCTTTAATAAACAAACAAAAACACACACATGGATCCATTGAACAATTTTACGCCGCGCGCGCAGCAAGTCTTGGGGCTTGCGCGCAAGGAGGCGGAGCGGTTCAACCACAACTACGTCGGCACGGAGCACCTGCTGCTCGGCTTGGTGGCGCTGGGGCAGGGCGTCGCCGTCAACGTGCTGCAAAAGCTCGGCATCGACTTGGACGCCCTGCGCGAGGCGGTTGAAAAGCACGTGGGCACCGGCCCCGAGGAGGCGCCGATGGAGGGCGTGTCGTACACGCCCCGCGTCAAAAAAGTCATCCAGCTGGCCGCGAAAGAGGCCCGCGCGCTCAACCACACGTATGTGGGCACGGAGCACCTGCTGCTGGGCCTGCTGCGCGAGGGCGACGGGGTGGCCTCCCGCGTGCTCAAGAGCTTGGACGTGAACGTCGAGCGCTGCCGCCAGGAGATTTTGGCGGAGCTCGACCCGAATTTCGCCAGCGCCCCCGGCGGCTCGCCGCAGGCGGAGGACATCCCGCCCGAAGAGGGCGGCGAGGCCGGGCAGGACAAACGCGAGGGCCGCACCCCCGCGTTAAAAGCCTTTGGGCGCGACCTGACCGACTTGGCCAAGGCGGGGGAGCTTGACCCCGTCATCGGGCGCAAGGAGGAGATTTTGCGCGTCATTCAGATTTTGTGCCGCCGCACGAAGAACAACCCCGTCCTCATCGGCGAGGCGGGCGTGGGCAAAACCGCGATCGTCGAGGGCTTGGCCCAGGAGATCGCCGACGGCGTGGTGCCTGAAATTCTGGCGGACAAAAAGGTGATCTCGCTCGATCTCACGCTGATGGTCGCGGGCACGAAGTACCGCGGGCAGTTCGAGGAGCGCATAAAAGCGGTGATGGACGAGATACGGCGCGTCAAAAACGTGATTTTGTTCATCGACGAGCTGCACACGATCGTGGGCGCGGGCGCCGCCGAGGGCGCGATGGACGCCTCCAACATTTTTAAGCCCGCGCTCTCGCGCGGGGAGCTCCAGTGCATCGGCGCGACGACGCTGGCCGAGTACCGCAAGTTCATCGAGAAGGACAGCGCGCTCGACCGCCGCTTCCAGCCCGTGAAGGTGGAGGCCCCCAGCGTGGACGAGACGATCCAGATTTTGAAGGGCATCCGCCCCAAGTACGAGGACCACCACAAGGTGCGCTATACCGACAAGGCGCTGGAGGCGGCCGTGAAGCTTTCCGACCGCTACATCACCTCGCGCTATCTGCCGGACAAGGCGATCGACGTCTTGGACGAGGCGGGCTCGCGCCTGCGCATCGAGTCGCTCACGCCTCCCTTCGACCCGGCCAAGCTTGACGCGGAGATCGCGCAGGCGGCGGCGAAGAAGGAGCAGGCCGTCGCCGACCAAAAGTTTGAGACGGCCGCGGAGTACCGCGACACCGAAAAGCGCTTGCGCGCCGAAAAGGAAAAGCGCTACGCCGACTGGAAGACCAGCCGCGAGGAGACGCCCTTGGTCGTCGACGAGGAGGGCATGTACCGCGTGGTTTCCGCGTGGACGGGCGTTCCCCTTAACCGCATGGAGGAGGGCGAGGGCAAAAAGCTGCTCGCGCTCGAAAAGGAGTTGCAGGAAAAGATCGTCGGACAGGACGAGGCGACCCATGTGATCGCCCGCGCCCTGCGCCGTTCGCGCGCGGATTTGAAGGATCCCAAGCGCCCCATCGGCTCCTTTCTGTTCCTCGGGCCGACAGGGGTGGGGAAAACCTATCTGGCGAAGCTTTTGGCCGAAAAAATGTTCGGCGACCAGAACGCGCTACTGCAGTACGACATGTCCGAGTACATGGAAAAATTCGCGGTCTCGCGCCTCGTGGGCTCGCCCCCCGGCTACGTCGGGTACGACGAGGGCGGCCAGCTCACGGAGGCCGTGCGCAGAAAGCCCTATTCGGTGGTCCTGTTCGACGAGATCGAAAAGGCCCACCCGGACGTCGTGCAGATTTTGCTGCAGGTGCTCGAGGACGGGCGGCTGACGGACTCGCTCGGCCGCACGGTTGATTTTCGCAACACGATCATCATCATGACCTCCAACGTCGGGGCCGACGTGCTCCAGCGCAACTCCTCGATGGGCTTCGATTTCGGGTCGGACGCCGAGCGCGACTACGACAAGATCAAGACGCGCATCCTCGAGGAGACCAAGCGCGTGTTCAAGCCGGAGTTCCTCAACCGCATCAACGACATCGTGATATTCCGCCAGCTCGACAAGGCGAGTTTGCTCACCATCGTCGATCTGGAGGTGGGCAAGGTCGTGAAGCGGCTGGCCGACCAGAACATCGTGCTGGAAGTGGCGCAGCCCGTGCGCGAATTCCTTGTCAAGAACGGCTGGGACGAAAAGTACGGGGCGCGGCCGCTGCGCCGCGCCGTCGAACGGTACTTGGAAGACCCGCTGGCGGAAGCCATGCTGCGCGGGGAGTTCAAGAAGGACGGCAGCCGCGTGAGCGTCGTGCTCAAGGGCGGCGAGGGCAAGGAGGAAGTGGCCTTCGAGGTGCTCGCGCCCGCTATGGGGTGAGCGCGTTCGATGGGCAACCGACAAAAAAGGAAGACCCGTGCGGGTCTTCCTTTTTTGTCGGTTGAAGGTGGTTCACGGGTTGCGCAGGCCGACGGCGTCGAGGCCGAAGTAGTAGCGGTTGGGGATCGCCTTTTCGTTGGCGCCCGAGACGGTGAATTTCAGGATGAATTTCCCGTCGACGGGGGTGAAGGTGCCCAGGGCGAAGGAGCCCGCGGGCGTTACCTTTGGGGCGTAGCCGTCGAAGGGGCGCAGTGCCGGTTGGCCGTTGACGGTTATCGAGAGGATCGCGTAGTCCGGCGCTTGGGTGGCGTAGAGGCGCAGCGCCTTTGCCCTTTTGTCGGGGGCGGGGATTTCCATCTCAAACGAGGCCGTCGGCCTTGCGCTTTGGCCCAAAAGTTGTTTGTCGCCGCTCCATTTGTCTTTGCCCCATTGGTCCATCGATTGGGACGAGAGTGTCAGATGTTTGTCGGCGTTAAAAACGCGGACCGTTTCGCACTCGACAATGACGGGGTCTTTGGGCTCGGCGTTGACGGGTTTGCCGTCGGCCTTGGCCCATTCGGGGTTGATCTGCGGGGCGGCGAAATAATCCAGACGCTCCGACAGCGGCTGCGCTTCGTACATGTCCGCCGTGCCCGGTTGCTGGTACCAAAAGGCGGTCGCGGCGTACAGCAGCGGCCAGTTGTCGTCGTGGTATTTTTCGATCGCGGCCTCGAATGATTTTTGGAAGGGCACGTTGTCGGCGATATGCCAGCGTGAGACGACGATGTGGCCGGTGTTGTCGTTGGTGCGCGGCTGGTTTTGCGAGTGGCTGTCGAAAAATTGCGGCGCTCCCCAAGCGTAGCCGAAATAATCCTCGCTGCCCGTGCCGAACGTGGAGGGGAATTTCTCGCCGTCGACGAAGAATTTTTCGTCGCCCTCGCCCCACCACCAGCTATTCATGAGGGAGCCTTTGACGTTGTCGGGAACGGGGTTTTTCGTGCGCGGCAGTTGCGGGACGTAGGCTTTCTTAAGCTCCTTGTTCCAGAGGTGGAAGGGGTTCCAGATATGCAGGCTCACGCCGCAGAAGCGGCCCTTGGCGTTGTCGACCAGCAGCAGCGGCCAGTCGGGCCAGCGGTCGGTGAAGTAGCGCTCCGGCTCTTTTGTCCCGAAGGCGTTGCGGTGCCATTTGGCGTGGAAGCGCAGCAGCCCCGCCGCCTTGTCCGCCGACAGGGGCTTTTGCGTGATGGAGAACGCCAGCTCGCGGGCTTGTGCGCCGTCGTTGCGGATTTCCACGCGCGCGCCCTTGGCAAAGGGCATATACCACCGCGCATAAAAACCGTCCTCGTTGGAATATCCGGCGGGCAGGGACTGGTAGGGGTTGGCGCCGAAACCGCTGCCGAAAAAGTCGCCCAAGGGCGCCCAGACGGAGGGTGTTTTTTCGCCGTTCCAATAGATGGCAATTGAGACCTCGCGCAGGATACGTTCGACGTCGACGGCTTCGCCTTTGAGCGGGGCCATGCGGATTTCGGAAAATGCGCCGGATTCCTTTTCGTCCAAGATTACGGTGGGTTCTCCGGGGAAGGCGACCACTGCCTTTTGCGTGGTTTTCCCTTCCGCGGGGGACTGCCCGCGCTGCGCGATGGTGCGCTGGGCCTTTTCCAAAGCCGCGATGTCGGCGGGTGAAAATTTGCCCGTAAAGCTCGGCACCTGCGTGCCTTGCGGGAACTGCGTGTAGGTGGCTTGGAAATATTTTCCCCATTCCGGCTGCGCGACGATCTTGCAGGATTTTTGGTAGGGGATCGGGATGAAAAAATTCATGCCGCGGGCCATGACGCGCGCGAGGTTGCTGTGGGCGAAGGGCGCTTTGGTGTTGTCGAAAAGCTCCTGAAAGGGGCGGTCGATGGCGGGCTTTTCGGCCCCGTCGATAAAGATTTGGATGTGGCCCGTTTTGGGGGCGGCGCTCCAAATGCGCCAGATGACGCCCGGGCCCTCCAGCTCGGCCACCACTTGCGCTTCCCCCTCTTTGCGGATGCAGCCGCCGCCGTCGCCGTTGGCCCCCCAGTTGACGTAGAGGCCCGCCGCCTCGTCGTAGGCGGAGGCGCGGTCGTAGCTGGAAATGTTCCCGCTTTTCTCGCCCGGCTGCGGGGGGACGGCCAGCGCGTCCAAATCGCAGATGCGGCTCGCGAGGTCCGCGTAAGAATAAACGGGACCTTGGTCGGCGTTGTCCGTCGGTTGCGCGGCGAGCAGGCAGGGGAAGGCCGCGCAGAGGCAGGCGAACAGGAACAAATGTGGGCGCATTGGTTTCATGGGGGCAGGGGGTTAAAAAAACGTGGTCATGATAGTGAGCGCCGAGCGGATATGTCAACGGTTTGTCCCGCGCCTCTCTTCTTTAGCAAGGGCTTGCCTTTGTTTGCGTGCGCCCGTTAGCATCAAAATTCATCTGTGCCAAAAAAAGGGGGCGTAGCTCAGTGGATAGAGCAGCGGTTTTCTAAACCGTTGGTCGCGGGTTCGAGTCCCGCCGCCCCCGCCATGTTTTTTGTGGGAGGGAAATGGGGTTTTCCCTTGTGTTTATGCGGGTTGCGGGTCAGGTTTTGCCTTCGGCCTTGACGTTGTGCATATTCATTTGTCTATAATGTCGGCGGTATTCGAGCGGCGCTTTGCTCGGTGTGCGGAGTTATCCCCGCGGGATCAGCGATGAATCCCGTTCCCCACCCGGAATCTTCCGGGCCGCCTTTTATCTGCAACCCACACACTACTCCTTATGCTAAAAACCACTCTTGTGCGCGGCTTATGCGCCACGTTGCTGGCTTGCGCCGCTTTCTCGGCGCAGGCGCAAACCGAATACATTCTTTTGAGCGATTTCGAGGTGCCCACTTGGGCTGAAACCGGCTGGAAGGCCGAAGGCGTCGCCTTTGGGGAAGGCCCTGCCGAAGGCGGGATCAAACGGCAGATGGGCGTCTCCGGCTTTCAGGGGACGCGGCTGGTGAACACTTATTTTGACGGCTCCGACCGCCATGTGGGAAAACTGACCTCGCCCGAGTTTGTGATCCAGCGCGATTACATCACCTTTTTGATCGGCGGGGGCGGCTGGGACGGGTTGCGGTTGAATTTGCTGGTGGACGGCAAGCCCGTGCGCGCCGCCACGGGCCCCAACACGAGCCCCGGCGGCAAGGAACTGCTCAGCCCCGCCTCGTTTGACGTGAAACAGTACAAAGGCAAAAAGGCCGTTTTGGAAATCGTCGACAACGAGACCGGTTCGTGGGGGCACATCTTGGTCGACCAGATCGAGCAGTCCGACACGCCCAAAGGCGAGGTGGTGAACGTGCCTGCCGGGAACACCAAAACCGCCGAGGCCATACTCAAGCGCATTCGCAACAATGAAAAGGTGGTTGTGGACAAGAACTCCCCCGATTATGCCAAGATCGCCGCGGAGGTCGAAAAAATGACGGGCCGCGAGAACCTCAGCCTCGTCGACCAGCAGAAGGCCATGCGCGAGTTGCGCGCGCGATACCACGCCGATCCCTATCGCCCCACCTACCACGTCATCCCGCCGGAAGGGTTTTGGAACGACGTCAACGGCGCGCTTTTTTGGAAGGGGCGCTATCATCTTTTCTTCCTCGGCCGCGAGGCACCCAGCGTCGACGACGTGATGTCGGGCCGCGACACGGCGAAGCTTCGCGAGGTGTGGCTGCACGCTTCCAGCGCGGATTTGTTGCACTGGATCTGGCACCCCGTGGCGCTGAATTTCCCGCGCGACGGCAGCATGCCGCGCGGGGTGTACAGCGGCGGGGCCGTGGCCGGGGCGGACAAGCCGACTTTGATTTACCATGTTCCCATGCAGGGCACCTGCGTGGCGACCAGCGACGACGACATGCTCGTCCACTGGACGACCAACCCCGCCAACCCCGTGATCACGCCCACGGGGCAGCACCCGGACGTGCTCGTGTTTGACCCGGCCGCGTGGAAGGAGGGCGACACTTATTACGCCCTAGTCGGCAATAAGACCCGCCGCGCGGGTTATGAGGGCGACACCCCGAGTTTGTTCAAGTCGAAGGATCTGGTGAACTGGGAGTATTTGCACCCCTTCTATAAGTCCGACCGCAAATGGACGCACGTCGACGAAGACGCCGCCTGCCCGGATTTTTTCCCGATTGGCGACAACGGCAAATACATGCTCGTCACTCACGTGCACAACCCGATGTACGGCACGCAGTACTATATCGGCACGTGGAAGGACGAGGTTTTCACGCCCGAGCAACACGGGCGCATGAGCTGGCCGGGCGGCAGCATGTCCGGGCCGGAAAGCCTCCTCGACGGCAAGGGCCGCCGCATTTTGTGGGGGTGGCTGCGCGAGTCGCGCCCCACGATCCGCAACGGGTGGGCGTCTTTCGCCTCGCTGCCGCGCGTGCTTTCGCTCGACGCGCAGAATAATCTGCACGTTAACCCGCCGGAGGAGTTGAAAAGCCTGCGTGTTGACGAGCGCGTGAAACCCGCCCAAACGCTGGCTGCCGGCAAGGAGGTTTTGCTCGACACCTTTAAGGGCAACACGACGGAGTTGGAGCTGGTGATCGACCCGCAAAGCGCCTCCGAAATCCGCGTGGGCGTGCTGCGCTCGGCGAACGCCGAGGAGGAGACGGTTATCGTTTACTCGGTCAAGGACAAGACGCTGAGTTTTGAATTGGGCAAATCGAGCCTCGACCCGACGGTGAAGTATTTGCGCTATGCGGGCGGGTACGCCGACGCGCGCAAGATGACGGACGGGGAACGCTTCACGGATCGGCAGGTCGCCCCCTTCGAGTTGGCCAAGGGCGAGCCGCTGCGCCTGCGCGTGTTTATCGACCGCTCTGTCGTCGAGGTGTTCGCCAACGGACGCCAGTGCGTGACCCAGCGCGTGTACCCGACCCGCGCGGACAGCGTGGGAGTGTCGGTGTCGGCGCAGGGCGGCGACGCGCGCCTGCTCGAAGCCAAGGCGTGGAATATGTCTCCCACGAATTCTTGGTGAAAAAATTGTGTTTGTTTGCCAAAAAAAAGACCGTCTGAAAGGCGGTCTTTTTTGTTACTTTAGCGCGGGGAAGTGCGCGCGCACGACGGAGCGCGGCGGGCGCACGATCCAGAAAGTTTCGCCGCCTTTTTTGAAGTGCGGTAGCGTGGCGTCGGCGCGCGCGAGCCCTATGTAGTGTAGGAACGCATCCATCTCCGCGCCGAGTTTCAGTTTGGCGTGGACCAGTTGCGTGCCGCTCCAAATCGAGAACGCGCCCGAATCCTCCTCAAGCTGGGTGAGTGCCGTGATGAGGAAGCCCGGCTGGTCGTGCCCGCAGTCTATCGTGTTGGCCAGCACGCAGGCCGCGATATGGGCGGAACAGGCGCCCGAACGGTGCAATTCTAGAATTCCTTCGACGAACGCGGGCAAATCCTCCGCGTCGCGCAGTCCCTCGTTGAAGAAATCGGCGATGTAGTCCGCCGCCGCCAAGTCGGGCGGGCGCGGTTCTTTTTGAGCGTTGTTTGTCGGATCTCCCAGCATAAAAGCCTCCTTTTTACGAGGGGTGGGCGCGCAGGCGCATGCCTCCCCCCATCCTAGGGCGTGTTTGAAAAATTCAAACACATCGGCTGCTCTGCCGATTGTGGCCCCTTTTCCGGTTTCTCACCTCGACGATGTTCTACATCGCCTTGGTTCGAAGCCCGAAAAATTGACTCAAAACCGCCTGTCGCATCCTCGGTTTCAATTTTCAAACACGCCCTCGTTCATTTAACATACATCATCTCTGATGTTATGGAAACGTGGTGGCTATTTTTTTGCTGAAATATAGCGAAATCGCGCTCAACCGGCGCGGAAAACCAGCGCGCGCACGGCGTTTCCGCCGGGCAGGGCGCGGATGCGGCGCAGCATGTCGGCCTTGCGGAACTGCAGTTCGCTGCGCAAGACCGCCCCGGGGACGGTGATAATCAGGCTGCCGTCCTCCGCCAAGCGCTGGACGGCGCAGGCCGAGGCGCGGGCGTGGTCGCCTACGATTTCTACCCAGTGGGCGGCCGCCGTGCGCTCGAAGGACTGCCCCTTCGCGTTGAGGGATTGCATGAGCGCGCAAAGGGTGTCTCCCAAGCGTTCGGGGTGCTCGATCGTCGCGGGGGTGGCGTTTCCCGGCAGGCCGCGCCACGCGCTGAGCAGGTTGTCGCGCTCGCGCTGCGCGATGCGCGCTTTTATCCGCTTGCCGCGCCGCAGCCGGGCCGCGCGGGTCGGGTCGCTGCGTGCGGGTTGGTTTTTGGATGGCTGGGTTTCGGACATGGCGCGTTAAAAAAGCGCGGGGATTGCGGTTGTGCCTTCGGGCCTTTGCCATTATGCTAAATACTGTAATTTTTCCAAAGGAATTTATGAGAAAATTCTTCAAATGGGTCGTTCTTCCGCTGTTTTTGCTGGCGGTTATCGTTGTCGGGCTGTGCTTTGTGCCCGCGGTGCAAAAGGCCGTCGCCACGCGCGTGCTGGCGGGCTATGTGGATGAGCTGCAGATAAAAACGCTTTCCGCCGGATTGGGCAGCGCGCGGATCGAGGGGCTGTCCCTTTCCAAAGACGGCGCGAAGGTGTCGCTTGAGAGCGCGCAGGTCGATTATTCGCTTTCGGGCATTTTGTTCGGCAAGCATGTGGCGCTCTCGCGGGTATCCGTGCAAAAGGCCGTCGCGGACTTGTCGCAGTACCGGGCGGTCGCGGCGGCGGAAAAGCCCGCCGAGGCAACTACTCCCGCCGCGCCTGCGGAGCCTGCGGGGCCTTTTGATTGGACGTTTGCCCTCGGCGAACTCGACGCCGACGCGACGGTCGTGCTGCCCGAGGGCAAGGGGACGCTTGTCTTGAAGACTTCCGCGCGCGGGCTGGGCAATGCTCAGACGGGCACGTGCGCCGCCGCCGCCACGTTTGCGGGCGTTGCGGACGGCAAGCAGATGCGCTCGACCTTCTCAATCGCCGCGCAGATCGCGATGCCGGAAAAAACGCCTGTTCCCACGGCGGTCACGCTGAAGGGTGCGCTTTCGGGGGCTGTCGGCGACTTGGCGGCCGCCATCGACATGGATGTGTCCGTGCGCGAACAGGCGGCGGGGGTGCGCGAATTTTCCGCCACGGTCGCGGAGGGCGGCGCCCAACTGCTTTCTGTGAAGGGTACCTTTGACGAGCCCAAAGGGTTGCTGCAAAGCGCGTTTTCCGTCTCGGTGAAGCCGCAGCAGATCGCGCCGTTTACGGGCGCGATGGCGTTGCCGGCCGTCGAGATGGTTTCGAGCGGGACGGTGGCGTTCGATCTGGCGAAGGGCGAGGGCACCCTCGCGTTGGACGCGGATGCGCGCGCTGGGGATTTTGGGCGCGTGGACGCGCGCCTTTCGGGGCTGCCAAAATTGCGTTTGAAGGCGAACGCGGACATCGCCTACGCGCCCAAGGCGGTCAATGTGCGGGCGTTGTCCGCCGATCTTTACGGCGACGGCGCGGCCGCGTGGGCGTCCGTGGCGTTGCTCCAGCCCTTCGCGCTCGATCCGAAAGACCCGACCGCCATGGCGCAGCTCAAGGGTGATTTGTTGAAAGTGCAGCTGGCGGGGATTCCCGCGGCGTTGGCGCAGTCCTTTGCGGGGGATGTGAAAATAGCGGGCGGCTCGCTTTCGGGAGCGGTCGTTTTGTCGGCGCAGGAGAGCACGCTGAAGGCGTCAACCTCGCAGCCGATTTCGTTGCGGGGGCTTTCGGTGCTTTCGCAGGGCAAACCGCTGGCGCAGGTGTCGTCGGCAGATGTGAATTTGAACGTGCTTTATAAAGACGGGGGCGTCAGCTTCGGGTACGGCGCGGCTGTGACATTGCCCGCCGCCACAACACGCGCGCCGACGGCCGCCTTGTCCGCCGTGGGCAGCGGCACCTATTTGGTGGCGACGCAGGCCCTCGCCGCGAAGGGCGAGGCTTCCTGCACGTTCGCCGCGTTGCTGGGGCAGGGGTTTTTGGCGGAAAAATTGCCCGACGGATTTTCGCTGCCCTATGTCTTTAAGGCCGCGTTCGACATGGGATACACGCCCGACGCCATGACGGTTAATCAGGCCGTTTTGCAATGCGCGGACGGCGCGAAAACGCCCCTGTCGGTGAAGCTGTTGAAGCCCGTCAGCGTGGCGACGGCGGACTTGAAAAATTTTGAAAAAATGCCGCTGCCGCAGGGAGATTTGTTGGAGGTGGCGGTGGCCGCGTTCGACTTGCGGGCGGCCAACGCGTTTTTGCCGACGGGGATGGTGCTGGGCGAGGGCGCGCTTTCCGCCAAGCTCGGGGTTTCCGTGAAGGACAAAGTTTGCACGGTGCGCGCCTCGGAACCGCTGGCGCTTTCCGGCTTGAGCCTTTCCAAAGACGGGGAACGCTGGGTGTCGCGGCTGGGAGTTTCCGTGAATCCTTTGCTTTCCTGCGACTGCGCGCAAATGGACATGCAATTGTCGCTGCCGGATCTGCGCGTGGTTTCCTCCGGTTTGCCCACGCCCGCCGTTTCGGCGAGCGCGCAGGTGGCCGTGGAAAAGAAGGCGCTCGCCTCCGCGCAGTTGAAGATGGACGCGGATTTGCCGACGTTGTTCAACGCGCTGCCGATGCTTTCCACAGTGAACAACGTGCGCAAGGGGCGCGTGCAGGCCAACGCGCAGTTGAACAAGGACAGCGCCTTCACGGCCTCCGTGGTGGTGGGCACTTTGACAGCCAACTTCGGCGACCACGCGGGCGACAGCATCCCGGGTCTTTCCGCGACGCTTTCGGGGCGCTACGCGACGGAACCGATGGCCGTGAATGTGAGCGGGCCCTTTGTGTTGCTCGGGCCTTCGGGCACCACTTCGATGGCGCTGCAATTGGCGTGGAAAAACGGCGCGGACGCGGCGCAGTCCCTCGATCTTTCCGTGAACGGCGACACCGTGCACGCGGCCGATTTTATGCTGGTAGCAGCCGCCTTCAACCCGCCCACGCAAAGCCCCGAGGCGGCGAAAGTCGCGCAGGCGGCGCCTACCGTTTACAAGCCCGCGAGCACCAAGGCGGATGAAAAGCCGTTTTGGGCCGGATTTACGGGCAAGGTGGAGGCCAAGCTCAAAAAGCTCACCTACGACACCTTTGTGTTGGACAACCCCGTCGTGGCCGCGCAGATCACAAAGGATGCCCTTGCGCTCTCGACGCTGAGCGCGGGATTGGCGGGCTCTCCGGCGACAGCCTCGGGCACGCTGATTTTCCAGCAGGGGCAGCGCCAGCCGTACCGTTTGGCCGCGCAGGCGGGGCTTTCGAATTTGGACATTGGAAAATTTCTCGCCAAGGACGGGCAAAAGCCGGTGCTCGAAGGGAAGTTTTCGACGGCGGGCGGGCTCTCAGGGGTGGGGGCCAACGTGGCGCATTTGACGGAAAACCTCCAAGGCAGTTTTTCGGCGAACAGCTCGGAGGGCACCTTGTATTTGCTTTCCTCCAGCAACAACCAGCTCGCGCAGACGGTCGGCGGTCTGGCCTCGGTCGCCAGCACGTTCCTCGGCGGCGGAAACGCCAAGATCCCCGTGCTCACGCCCCTGCTCAACGTGCTCAGCGCGATGCATTACGAAAAGCTTTCCGTGAAAATCAGCCGCGGGGCCGATTTGAACATCGTGCTGGGCGAATTGTTGGTCAAGGGCAACGACGCGATGATCGTGGGCAACGGACGGATTGTCCATCAGGCGGGGGTCTCGCTCATGGACCAGCCGCTGGAGGTGCAGGCGCAGCTGTTCGCCCGCTCGGGCATCGCGGGGCCGCTCTCGGGCATCGGTTTGTTCGAGACGAAGGCCAACGCGGAAGGGTATTTCGCGGGGCCGGTTTTCCCGATCCGCGGGAGCCTTTCGCATGTGAACACTTCCATCCTGTCCGACATTCTTTCGCAGAGCGCCAAACGGGTTTTGACGGGCTCGGATACCCAGACACAGCAAACAACGTCCCCGGGGACCACCACGAGCTCCCCCTCGGAAGGCGGGCGGGTTATCCAAAATGTGTTGAAAGGATTTTTAAATCAGTAAATAATGAGGTGAATGTCCACACCCCTGTACGACGGCCACGCAGACGCCTACAAGGCAAGACCCATCTTTGAAGAGCACATCGCCAGCGCGTTGACGCGCGCCTTGGCGAGCAATCCCGCCCGGCTTGTGCTCGTGGATCGTTCGGGCCCGCGAAAACCCATTCGCGGCGGCGCCATGCTGGCGATCGCCAGCTTGTTGGCCGACCAGTTCCGAAAGATTCCTGAAAAGCGCGTGGGCATCGTGCTGCCTCCCGGCCTCGGCGGGGCGCTGGCCAACTGCGCGCTGGTGATGGCGGACAAGATCCCCGTCAACTTGAACTTCACGGCGGGGAAGGCGGCCGTGGAATCGTGCATCGCGCAGTCGGGATTGCGTGTCATCATCAGCGCGGGGCTGATGCGCGAAAAGCTCCCCAATTTCCCTTGGACGGACCAGTTTGTCGACATCCGCGACTGCGTGGCGGCTATTTCCAAACCGAAAGCCATGTGGCGCATCGCCTGCGCCTACGCGATGAGCCCCGAGC
>JAVBTG010000148.1:0-7822 GCA_031556275.1 Opitutales bacterium | reverse complement strand
CTTCAAGCACTATAACGCGCGCGGGGATATGACGGGGGAAATGCGGGGGCTTAATTATTACATGTGGAACCAGCTCCAATACGAGGCGTTCGGGAAGCATACGCCGACGAACCGACGGCCGGGTTACCCGACGAACAGCGACGAAGGCGGGGGAGCGCCTCTTGGCCGCCATCGTGCGAATACGAAGGAAGAAGACCCGACAGGGTTATTGAATGAAGGGTTCCGCTATCGCGACTTGGACACGGGGACGTTCCTGACACCCGATCCGCTGGGGTTTGTCGACGGGCCGAATTTGTATGCTTACGTCAACCAGAATCCTTGGACGAAGTTTGATACGCTGGGGTTAAAGTTCAATGACAACACGTTTGATTCGAAGAATAATAGGATTAAATCATGGAAAGAGCTAAAATATGGGACGCAACAAAAGTATAAAGACGAATTTAAAGGAGTTGAAAATTACGAAACGCACTATAATGAAAAGACGGCCATATTTAACACTGAACTCGGTAAATTAAGAAACACGTATTTCGGGGGGCTGGAGTATGATTATCTGAAGGACTCAACACAAACGTACAATATTTCATTTGTGAAAGGAAATGGAAACGCGTTGGGTGCGGTCAACCAATTTGATTACTTCTCTCCTGATGTGAGCTTTACATATCGTACAATTGCACATGAATTTATGCATCTCATTCAAAATACGAGAATAGATCGTAATAATTATGAATCGAACGCACTACAGCGGGAACGAGTTGATATCATAAGAGGAGGTGTTGAGGTTTCAAAACGAGACAAATCATATACTCCTTTGCCGGGACGAATATTGGAAAAGGAAGCAGAGGCATCCCGTGCTGCAAATATCGCAGAGGTAGAACATAGGATGATTACAGGAGAAAAGATCGATTGGCCTTTGGGGATGGATAATGGAAAGGCTGTGATTTTGAAGGGGCCAAACAAAGACAGGCCATCTCCTGTTTCAGAAATATTGGACTCAAGGGTGTCGACTAAATATGGTGCTTATGACTTTACACATGTTGTGAATCCCAATTATTCTTTTAAAGAAGCATACAAACTTTCAAGGGAGCACACCAAAAACCCATGAAAAAAATTAATAAAATTCTGCTTTTTGTCTCACTATTTTGCCTGATAAATATGGCAACAGCGAAAATTACACCAATTGAACGCTATACTGGTGTTATTGGTGCAACCTTCATAAATGTATTTGCCAGCAAAAATCGCGATTTCTATGAAACATGGGAACGATATAAGACCATTTTTTTGGCATATGCTCCAAAGGCTGACTCTACGAAGCTTTTACTTTGGAGCGATATTATCGAGGACTTGGTAAGTTATGATAAATCATTTGAGACAAATTTAACCACATCCCATTCTATTTACATACGAGACGTCTCTATAAGCGATTTGGGGCAAATTTTTGAACTATGGGGACTTTCTTGCCGCAATATGTTCACAGAGGCTCGCATTAGGATTGTCGTTGTTCCTGAAGCGTTGGAAAGCCTTACTTATTTTCTTACTTATGATATTTTTGATGGCTGGGCGCCTGAACGAGAATATTCTGCTGAAATCCTTTTATTGTATGTACCTTTTGGCGACTCCTTGAAAATTATCGCAACTGATGATGCCAATAAAATATTGGCTGATACCATCATTGATTTCAGAGGCGGGAAAAAATGGACGTATAAAGAAGTGATTGAGATCGTTCGTAAAAAAGGAATTTTTATTGAATTCAGCGGAAAAAGCTTAACGTTTAAAACTAGCGAGGAAGCGCGAACGGAGAAGAAGAATCCAACCACGGGCCAACCATAGAGCAAACGGCGTGCCAGAATGCTCTTTAGGCTATAGGCAAGATGCAGCTTCTCGGCTATGAAGCCCATGTGTTCGCGCGATGCGGCCATGGGCTTCGTTTATTCTTAGATCGGTGGACCGAACACGGTGCGCATTTGGGCGAGGCCATGCCTGAAGCGGAATATGTGCGCGGTTCCGACGAGGCTGCGTTTGGAAATTAGGACCAAGGATGCGATAGGCGGTTTTGAGCCATGTTTTTGGGCTTCGAGCTGAGGCGATGTAGAACATCGTCGAGGCGAGGAACCGAAAAGAGGGCTGAAACCGACCAAGCAGCCGATGTGTTTGAATTTTTAAACACACCCGAGGACATCGCGGCCATGCATATTGTCAACGAGGCGCGCAAAAATGGGATTCATCATTTTGAGGATCAGAGCGTGTATGACGTGCTGATGGGGGATCTGAAGGACAGCGGCGAGAATGAGTAAGCACTGACGCGGGCAAATTTGCGCCCGCAGCGGATGCGGCCGGACGCAAAATTCATATCCCGTTCATTGTTAATAGAAAAACAAAAAAACACCGGACTGCGGGTGTGTCGATGCGGGGCGTTTAATGCGTGGTGCAGCAACATGGCGCATCAAATAATTTAATTTTTTTAGCGGCCACGTTTGCAAAAAAAGATTATTGCATGTATACTTATGGCTAAACATCGTCACTTTTATGCGTCATAGAATGCTCCGCAGGAAACTGCGGTGTTTTTGTATTTTTTATATCATCCCCCCTATTTCCCTCTATAGTATGAAAAAGCACATCGTTGCCCTCACTTCCTTGGCCGTCACCTCCTGCGCGTTTGCGTGGGACGGCAGCGGCCCCTCCGACACCGACCTGCAAAGCGTCGACGAAAACGGCGTGATAACTCAGGGCGCCTACGCGGGCGATTCGGGGCTGTTGCTCACCGGTTCGCAAGGCAGCGGCATTTTCGCGGCCAAAACGGGAACCGCCAAAAGCGTCTGGTTGAAGCTCGGCGCGCTCACCAGCTCGGGCAACGACGGTTTGTTCGCCGGCGCCAACGGGGCCGATGTCGGCACGACCAATCTTGAAATTTCCGGCGCGGCAACCAACATCAACGGCAACGTTTTCGGCGGCGGTCTGAATGGGAATGTCAACGGCGACACCCATGTGTCGATGACGGGCGGCCTGCTCAAAGACAGGCTCTTCGGCGGCGGGGAATCCGGCGCCACGGTCACGGGCGACACCCATGTGTCCGTGAGCGGGGGCTCGTTTAGCGCCGGGGCTCTTTACGGCGGCGGCTATGCGGCCAGAAGCGGCAGCACCGTGAGCGGGAACACAAATATCGCCATCAGCGGCGCGGCCCAGTTTGGGAGCGTCTTGGATCTCAGCATGTACGGTATGGGGACTTTTGTGACGACCGCGAATATTTACGGCGGCGGCCTCGCCGACGAGTTGGCGCCAAACGGTGTCTCCTCCGTGGGGGGAAGCACGAGCGTCGCGGTCAACGGCGGCACCATTTACGGCGATGTTTATGGCGGCGGTCAGGACGGGCAAAACGGGGGCGGCAAGTCCACCGTCGGGCAAAACACGAACGTGACCGTCAACGGCAACACCACCATCGGGTACATGTCCGGGGACACGCTGTATGGCGGCAATGTCTTTGGCGGCGGACAAAGCTGGAGCTCCTCCCTCTCGTCCACGGAAAACGGCGTGCAAAAAACAGGCGGCGGCACGCAGGTGCTGGGTTCCTCAAATGTGACCGTCGACGGCGGCAGCATCCTCGGCAGCGTCTATGGCGGGGGCGTCGGAAGCAATATTTACGCGGCGGGCCAAACCGGCGGTGCCTCGGAAGTCAAAGGCGGCGCGCGCGTGGTCGTCAACGGCGGCACCGTTCAGGGCAATATTTACGGCGGCGGGCTCAGCGGCGACTTTTTGGAATATGACACCGCCACAACTCCCGGCACTCCCATTGTCGTGCAGGCGGGCGCGGGCGGAGCGGCCGAGGTGAAGGGCTCCGTCGACATCCTTGTGAGCGGCGGCACCATCAAGGGCGACATTTACAGCGGCGGCTCCGGAAAAAACGCGACCGTCTCGGGCAAGGCGACCGTGAGTTTTGTGGGCGAGGGCGCGAATCTGGCTTTCTCCGGAACCGTTTATGCCAACGGCGAAAACGGCGGCGTTGTGCTGGGTGAAAAAAGCGTGCGTTTCGGCGACGGGCAGACGGCCTTCACCGGCACGTTCGAGGGGACGATCGCCGACGGGTTTGACACGCTGGAAGTGTCCGCGCAAAGCGCCGTCGTGTTTGCGCAAGCTTTCAACGTGGACACGCTGGTTATCGACTATTCGCAGGCGGCCTCCCCGCTGGCCAGAGGCGCGGCAAGCGCGCAGGCCTCCGGCGCGACTGTCGAATTGGCGGAGGGGACCACCTTTTCGACACTCGAGATTCTTTCGGATTTCGCTTTGAGCAAGGGCGACACGGTTTCGCTTGGGGACGTGTTTGGCGGCTCGCTCTCCATTGTCATGTACAACCTCGGCCTTTCGGACGACAGTCTGAAAATAGTCGACAACGCGGGGAACGCATACGCCTTGGAAGTCTCCGGCGACGGCACCGTCACGGTGAGCGACGTGACCCCCGTCCCCGAACCGGCCGCGTGCGCCTTGATCCTGGGCGCGCTGGCGCTGGCCGCGGGGCGCAGAAGGAAGTGAGCAGCGAAGCAAAATAGCCATTTGGAGAATCGCAAAGCGTGTCCGGCGCTTTGCGATTTTTTTTATTTGAGGCGGTTGCATTTGATTGCGATGGTGATGGGGATTTTTAGACATCAACGCGTGTTTTTTGGAACGTTTTGGAGGGGCAACGATGTGCTGTAATGCTCAAAAGCGCGCGTTCTTAAAAATTCTCAATCTGTTTCAATTTCAATGGGTTCCGTGGTTTCAAGGGGTGGTAAATTTATTGCGGATGACGCTTGACAGTTGGCGGGGCGATGGGAAATAACGTAAGTGCGCCGGGGTGTGTTTAAAAATTGAAACGCCACCCAATGCGCGCGTTCATATGCGCGCGCTCATAAAAGGAATTTTATGAAGCCCTCGCAACAGTTTGCACCGACTTTCGGTTTTTTTGCCGACGCATGGGCGGCGGCGGGGGGTGGCGCACAAAAATGGGGCGGCGCGGGCCGACGACACGCCGGTTTGGATGTGGACGGGGATTCCGGCGTTAATTGGCGGGACTCCGGCCGTCCGGCGTGGTCCGCCGGCGAAATCGTAAGCGCGGACGGTCATCTCGACCCTCCTGAAAGGCACTCGCCATAGGGAGGCACGCTTATGAAAACCGCCCCGACCGCTCCGATAAAGTTTATCCTCATGGCGGCGGGGCTTATACCGGCGGGCGTTTTCGCGCAAGGGCAAAACCACGATTACAAAAATTACGACGGGCTGGATTTTACGGGAAGCACTGGCACGTTTTGGCAGGCCAGCTGCGTCGGCACCAGTTTTGTGGGGACGACTTTTTCCGGGGCTGACATCCGTTTTTCCGTTTACACCAACGCGAATCTCACCAATGCGTGGCTGGAGCAAACGGCGATGGGGGACAGCACGTTTTCGGGTGCGGATTTCACCGGCGCCTATCTGGCGGGCGCGCGGCTCGAAGGCGGTGTTTTTGACGCCGCCACCGTGTTTGCCAACGCCCGCATCGCGGGCGCGCGATTTGACGGCGCCACGGGGCTACTGGCCGCGCATATTTACTCCACCCAAAGTTACCAGGACCGCGACCTGAGCGGCGTGTCGTTCGCTCGCGTGGATGTCAGCGGATGGATCCTGACAAGGCAGAACCTGAACAACGCCGATTTTTCAAACGCCACTTTTTCGAACGCCACCGACCTGAGCAGGGCCCACATTTTGGGCGCCGACTTTTCGGGGACGACCGACAAGGGGCTGACCGCCAAACAGCTCTACAACACGCAGAGCTACAAGGACAAAAACTTCTCCGGCGTCAATCTGAGCGGCAACAACCTCTCCGATTGGAATTTTAGGAACATGAACCTGACGGGGGCTCAGTTTCGCGACCTGACGCTCGGCGCGAACCCGAATTTCGGGAGGGCCACGATTTCCGGGGCCGCCTTCTCGGTGGCGAGCGGCTCCTTCAGCTTCTCGATGCTGATGGACTCGATCAGCGCCCAGCAAAGGGACTTGCGCGGCGTCGAGGTGCGGGACGGCGATTTCCAAAACCTCGATTTCTCAGCGTTCAACCTCTCCGGCATGACGCTGACCAACCCGAGTTTCACGGGGGTCACATTTTCCGGCGCGGACATTTCCCTGATTTGTCTGGACGGCTCCAACCTGACGCAGGAGCAGTTTTATTCGACCGCCAGTTATCAGGACGGCGATCTTGAGGGGATTCAGTTTTCGCGCATGGAGATGCCGCAGTGGACTTTTGCGGGCAAGCGGCTTGTCGGGGCGAATTTTTCCAACAGCGCATTCGCTGGCGCAACATTCTCGGGCGCCGACCTCACAAGCGTGAATTTTGGCGCCACGGTACTGGACGGCACCGATTTTTCCGCCGCCACCCTCACGGACGCCCGTTTTCTCGACGCCGTTTTGAGAAACGCCAACCTCGCGGATGTCGTCAACTTCACCCAAGAGCAGTTTTACGCCACGAAGAGCTATCGGGAAAACGATCTGGGAAAAATAAACCTCTCAAACCTGACGCTGACATCATGGGACTTTTCCTCTTTGGATCTGGCGGGGGCGACATTCAGCGGCGTGCGCGCCCACAACGCCAATTTCTCGAACAGCGATTTGGGCGGGGCCGATTTGTCCGCCGCGCGGTTTGCCGCCGCGAGCTTTTCGGGCGCGAACCTCGCTGGGGCCAATCTCGCGGGAAGCGACCTTTCGCAGGCCGATGTCTCCGGCGCGGTTTTCAAGAACGCGAACCTTGCCGCGTCAACCGTTTCCGCCGGCCAGTTCTACGCCACGCGGACGTATCTGGACGACGACTTCGGGGAGATGAACCTGTCGGACATGGATTTGCAAGGATGGGACTTTTCGGGAAAAACACTCGGCGGCGTGTCGCTGACGAATTCAAATTTGACCAACACGCTGATCGGGGGCGCGAATTTGTCGGGCGTCGTCGGTTTTGCAAAGGAGCAGTTTTATGCCACGAGGAGTTTTAGGGAAAATGATCTGGGGAAAATAAACCTGTCGGGGCTGAATCTCGGCGGGTGGAATTTTGACGGTTTGCGCCTGCGCGAGACGGTCTGGGCGGGCGCGAACCTCGCGGGGGCCTCGTTCGCCAACGCCGATTTGCGCGGGGCCGACATGGCGGGCGTTTCCGGGGAGCCCCTGTTTAAAAACACCCTGCACACTGACGGAACGGTGGCAAATCTGGAACTGCAGGACGCGGCGGACTATCTCACCATCGAGGCTTATGCGCCCGTGGACGCGCAGATCACGCAAGCCGATGCCAGCATCGAAAACGGCGCCGTTCTCACGTTGCGCTCCGGCGCGATCCTTCAAGTCGGCGAGGAAAATTCCCTCACGCTGGGGCAAGACGCGGACATCGTGTCTGAAATCTCCCAAGACGGAACAGGGGACGAGATCGCGGGGCAGATCGAGGTGACGGGGGCCGCTTCCCTCACGCTCGACGGCGGGTTTGTCGTCGTCGTCGAAAACGGGTACGCGCCGACGGAAGAAACGACGGTCGCGCTCGTCGTCGTCGACAAAGACGCGTTTTTTGACCATGCGGGGGTGAGCGTCGGCGTCCGGCAGCAGGACGGTTCGGATTATGAAGGGCAATGGGACTTTGTCGCCGACGCCTCGGGGCTGGCGATTGTGTTTAACCAAGTTCCAGAGGCAGGGGCGAGCGCGCTCGTGCTGGGGCTGGGGGCGTTGATGTGGGCGGCGCGGCGCGGAAAGCGGCAGGCGTGATAAGCGCGGGCGTGCAAAAGGATGGGGGGATGCGTTTATTGGAGGCGACTGGTTTTTTATTATTTATGACAACCGCTATTATCCTGCT
>JAVBTG010000057.1:0-4193 GCA_031556275.1 Opitutales bacterium | reverse complement strand
GCATGATGGAGGCTTCCTCGCCGTCCATGAATTCCTCGATCAAAATTTCCGCGCCGGACTCGCCGAACACTTTTTTGTCCAGCATGTCGCGCACCGCCGTTTCCGCCTGCGCGAAATCCTGCGCGATGACGACGCCTTTGCCGGCAGCCAGCCCGCTCGCCTTGATGACGATGGGGAAGGATTGCGTTTTCAAAAACGCCAGCGCCTTGTCCGTCTCAAAAAACTTTTCGCCGAAAGCCGTGGGGATTTTGTGGCGCAGCAAAAAATCTTTGGTAAACGTCTTGCTCGCTTCCAAACGCGCGCCCGCTTGCTTGGGCCCGTAGGCGGGGATGCCCGCCGCTTCCAGCGCGTCGACGGCCCCGAGGCTCAGCGGGACTTCCGGCCCGACGATCACAAAATCGGCTTTTTCGGCCTTGGCCATCGCCACGATCGCGGGCACGTCCTCGACGTTCAGCGGCAGGCAGGGCACCTGCGCCGCCATCCCGCCGTTGCCGGGGGCCGCGACGACCGCTTTGACCGACGGGCTTTTCAGGCAGGCTTGCACGAGCGCGTGTTCGCGCGCGCCGGAACCGATGACGAGGATTTTTTGTAGGATGGGCATCATGTCGCTGGGAAATGCAAACATCCGTTATAAGCCAAATAGGCGCCGCAGGTAAACGGTTTTCCGCCAAAAAGAATGGTTGCCTAGCGGGGCGTGTTTTTGAGATCATTTTCTTTCGCGCTCGCGGACTTTTTTGCGGGCGCGGCTGTTTTTGACTTTTCATGTTTGACCCGAGCCACATCCGCAACTTTTGCATCATCGCCCACGTCGACCACGGCAAGACGACGCTGTCCGACCGTCTGCTGGAAATGACCCAGACGGTGCAAAAACGCGAGATGCAGGACCAGCTGCTCGACGCCATGGATTTGGAGCGCGAGCGCGGCATCACGATCAAGAGCCACCCTGTCGCGATGCAGTACAGGGCGCCTGACGGCGAAACCTATCTGCTGAACCTTATCGACACCCCGGGGCACGTGGACTTTTCCTACGAGGTCTCGCGTTCCTTGGCGGCGTGCGAAGGGGCCTTGTTGCTGGTGGACGCCTCGCAGGGCGTGCAGGCCCAGACGGTCGCCAACGCCCATCTGGCGATGGGGCAGAACCTGACGATCATCCCCGTCATCAACAAGATCGACCTGCCCAGCGCCCGCGTCGACACGATCAAAAAGCAGATCGAGGACAGTTTGGCCATTCCCTCGGACGAGGTGGTGCTGGCCAGCGGCAAATCCGGCATCGGCATCGAGGATATTTTGCAGGCCGTCATCACGCGTCTGCCGCCGCCGAAAAACACGGATTATCCCGCCGCGCGCGCCCTTGTCTACGACAGCGTGTACGATCCCTACAAGGGCGTGATCTGCTACGTGCGCGTGTTCTCTGGCTCCTTCAAGGCGGGCAACGAGATTTTGATGATGAACACGGACGCGCGCACCGTCATCAAGGAGGTCGGCCAGTTCGACCCCTCCATGCGCCGTACCGACGAGCTGACGGCGGGCTATTCCGGCTACATCGTCACCAACATCAAGGACGTCCATGAGATCAAAATGGGCGACACCTTGACGCACGTCAACAATCCCGCCGCCGAGCGTCTGCCCGGCTACAAGGAAGTGCGCCCGATGGTGTTCAGCGGGCTTTACCCGATCGACACCTCCGACCACGAGAAGCTCAAGACCAGCCTTTCCAAACTCCACCTCAACGACAGCGCGCTGACCTACACCTCCGAAAGTTCCGCCGCGCTGGGCTTCGGTTTTCGCTGCGGCTTTTTGGGGCTGCTGCACATGGAAATCGTGCAGGAGCGCATCCGCCGCGAGTACGATTTGGACATCATTTCCACCTACCCGAGCGTTGTCTACAAGGTCAAAAAAACTGACGGCGTTGAGCTTGAAATCGAGAACCCGACGCTCTTGCCCGATCCCTCCACCATCGCGGAAATCGCCGAGCCCACGATCCGCGCCACGATCCTGATCCCCAACGAGAGCATCGGCGACATGCTCGCGCTTGTCTCGGAAAAGCGCGGCTCCTGCGACCACACCGAGACGGTGGACGAGACGCGGCTGATGATGTACTGCATGCTGCCGCTCAACGAGATTTTGGTGGACTTCAACGACCGCTTAAAGAGCATCACGCGCGGCTACGGCTCGATGGATTACGAGCTGACGGGCTATCAGGTCTCGGACTTGGTGCGCCTCGATATTTTGGTGAACGACGATTCCGTCGACGCCTTTTCCAGCATCGTCCACCGCTCCAAGGCCGAAAGCAAGGGCAGGGCGCTGTGCGAGAAGTTGAAGGAGATTTTGCCGCAGCAGCTCTATCGCGTGGCGATTCAGGCGGCCGTGGGCAGCAAGATCATCGCCCGCGAAACCCTCTCGGCCCTGCGCAAGGACGTCACGGCCAAGTGCTACGGCGGCGACATCACGCGCAAGCGCAAGCTCCTCGAAAAGCAGAAAGAGGGCAAAAAGCGCATGAAGCAGATCGGGAAAGTCTCGATCCCGCAGGACGCCTTCATTAAGATCCTGAAAACCAGCGCCTCGAGCTGAGTTTCACATTCTTTTTCCCATGCAACTTTTCGGCAACAGCGCCCTGAAAAAAGAGCTTAAAAAAGCCAAGGGCCTCCTGTGGATGGCGCGCAAGATCGACAATTACCGGCGCGACGTCATCGCCCCTCCGGTGTTGGCGCGCCTGCGCGAGAAGGCGGACGCCCTGCGCGCGGCCGCCGCCGACAAAAAGCTGGAAGCCGCGCCGCTCAAAAAAGCGTCCGAGGCGCTCGATGCCGTCATGCGCGAATGCGGCGGGGATTTTTATCCGGTAACATGGTGGGCTGAAAACACCGAGACGCTCATGGTGGCGGCCCTCGTTGTTTTCGCGCTGCGCTGCTTCGTGGTGCAGCCCTTCAAAATCCCGACCAACTCGATGTACCCCTCCTACGCGGGGCTCACGGGTCGGGTGTACGCCCAAGGGCAGGCCCCGTCGCCGCTCGAAAAGGTGTCCAACTTCGTGCGCTATTTCGCGACGAACACCGAAGTCATCGCCCCCGCCGACGGCGAGGTCATTATCCCGCTTTCGCCCTCGACGGGCATGCTGGAATACAAAACCGTGGACGCGAAAGATTTTGGCGTGCTCCCCGGCCAGCGCCGCGAATACACGCTCTACGTGGGCCGCACCCCGGTGACATTGCGCACCCCCATTGAATTCGGGTTGGAAGACGTCTATCTGGCGGCCTTTTTCCCCGACAAAGACCGCAAGGACGCCACGCAGGCCTACCGCGAGCTCGTCATGAGCCCCGCGCGGGAGGGGAAGCTCCTGCACACCGGAAAAGTCGTCAAAAAGGGCGAACCCATTTTGGATTACGACATCCGCACGGGCGACTTCCTGCTGGTCGACCGCATGCGCTACCATTTCACCTCGCCCAAAGTCGGCGATCCGGTCGTGTTCCCGACCAAACATATCCCGGGGCTGGGCGAGCGCGAGGACGTGTATTACATCAAACGCCTCGTGGGCGTGCCCGGCGACACTTTGGAAATAAAAGGCCACACGCTCTACCGCAACGGCGCCCCCGCCGAAGGCGTTCCCGCCTTCGACAAAAACGCCCGGCAGGAAGGCGATTTCGCCGGCTACAAGCCCGAAGGCCGTCTGATGGCCGGCCAAAAAATGACAGTGCCCGCAGGCCAATATTTCGTCATGGGCGACAACTCCCCCGTGAGCTACGACGGACGCTTGTGGAAATTCACCTCCGAAACCCTCGCTGTCACCGACAACCCCCTCCTCGGCTTCGTGCCCGCCAAGGAAATCATCGGCAAAGCGGTGTTTATCTTATACCCGCTTTCCGACCGCTGGGGCATCGCGCACTAGGCACGTCTTCAAATTCGAAAGCTGCAGGTGGGGCTGGCGCCGCAGAAGAGGCATCTGGAAAACGAAAGGCCTCATGTCCACCCGCTAAAAATCTCCGATTGGAGTGTCGGCTAATACGTCGACAGTGCTTCGCACCTAAAGCTTACGCTTTAGCTCTTGTCGCTCGCTGTAAATAGCTCGCTCGGTATATGCGTTCCCGCTGTAAAAATGTGCCGTGGCTGCGTTTGCGTCGGGTCAAACAGGGGGGCAGTAAGCGTCGTACGGCACCCCCTGTCTGCCCCTCCTTAAACTTCGCCACGGCCCATTTTTC
>JAVBTG010000021.1:0-43408 GCA_031556275.1 Opitutales bacterium | reverse complement strand
GCACCCCCAGCAACGCCAGCACGAAAGAAGGCAGCAACACGATGCAGGCCGCGCGCTCGGGAGGCGTCTCTCCGATCTTTCGGCCCAGCGCGATCGAAACGGCGCGAATCATGATCGCCGCGACGATGGCAAACCCCAGCAACGGCAGGTACAAGAAACGCTCGGCCATGATCGAGCCGATGTTGAAAAGCACGTTCGAGGTCGTCAGGATCATGACAAAGAACAAACACACGCCGAAGCCGAAGACGGGCGCTTTTTTCACAAAGCGCAGCGCCGCGACCAGCAGCGCCACCACGACGACCAGCGCCAGCCATGCCTGGGCGTTGTCCCAAAAATGAGCCGTGTGGTCCCAGAATACGGGAATCTGGTTGAACGAGTAGTCGCAGGAAAGATCCGCCGGATAGACGAGCAATCCGAGATACAGCCCAAGCACCTTGACGGCGGACATCAATCCCTCAAAATTTCCCGCCCCGACAATCGGGTTGTCGATGAATATCTGCCCGTAAAACGGCGATGCCTCCAAAATAAATTTCTTGGCGTAAAACACGACGAACACCGCCGGAGCTATCCATATCCATCCGCGCAGGAAAAAGCGTGAAAAGGCATCTTGGAACGTTTCCGTCACAGCCTTGAATTGCTTGCCATTCCCCTCGAGATTGAGCCACAGCACCGCGACAAATATCCCCGCCAAGAGCATCAGCGCGGGAGCGATCCCCGCCAGGTACGCTTTCCCCGGCTCGTAGACCACGTACCAGCGCACCAGGCAGATCGCGCAAAACACCAGCGCCGACTCCGCGAACGCGACGGGCACAAACCGCCTGGGCTTGAACCGCGTCTGCGCGGGCGTCGGCAATTTGAAAAAACGGAAGAAAAAGTCGTACAGCACGATGAAGCCCAGCAGCATCGCCGCGCTCTCCTTCGTCAGCACGCCGAGGATGGAGACGAAGACAAACGCAAAGATCCCCAACCCCCACACCACCCTGCGGGCGGATTTTTTTTCGCGTTTGTCGGTTTCGGCCCGCCCGTCGGTGAGTTTCGCCAGCCGTATGTAAATGTAACCGGCCAGGAAGATCGACAGCGTGCTGAGCAAGTCGGCGCGCCCCACGATATTGGTCACGCTCTCCACCGCCACGGGGTGCAGCGCGAAGATCGCGGCCGCCAAAAACGAAATGGCGTAGCGCTTGGGCCACAACGCGCGGCAGATCAGCAGCGCCAGGCACGCGTTGATCCAATGCAGCGTCAGGTTGACGGCGTGGTAACTGAAGGTGTCCGTCTTCGACCCCATCATCGTGTAGTTCACGAAATATGAAAAAGTGGTGAGCGGGCGGTAGAGATCGGTCGGGAAACTGGGCCACCAATAATTCTCCGTGAACATGCGTTCGATTTGCGGGCGGAACGGCTCCGTCAAAAAGGGCGCGGCCGTTTTGCGGAACAACCGTTCGACGGGCCTGAGTTCGTCCCAGTTCTTGTCGGCATACAACTTGTCGAGCGAGGAATCCTTCGCAAAGGGATTGCGAAAAATGCTGACCTCCGTAAGAGCGACGGGGTCGGTCTTCACGGTCGGGTCGATCGGGGCCTGCAGGCGCGGGTCCATCTGCAGCACGATCGCGTTGTCCAGCACCATGCCGCCCGTGAAGCTGTTGCTGTACGTGAAATACGTCAGCAGGCCCAGCAGCGCGCACAGCAGGACAACCATGAGGCGGCGGTTCTTCTGTTCGAGCGCGTCCATTTTTTGCTGCAAGAACAAAAACGGCATCGAAAGCGAAACGAGAAAAGACTTCATAAGAGGTATCATATTAAGACAAGGCTTCCCGCGCAGTTTGGCAATAGCGTAAAAAAAATTTTATCTCTGGGATTTAACCGTGTTTTCCGTTTTTTGTTCGCCAGAGAATTCACGTTTTTGCATGATACGCGCATCTATGAACATCCAAAAAACCGGCATTTTCGGGGTATTTTCGGCCATTTTGGGCGCCGCCGCCCTGTGCGCCTCCACTCCCGTGTTCCCCAACAGCGACTTTGAGACGGGGGATCTGACCAACTGGACGGCCTCCGGCGACGCCTTTAAAAACCAGCCAACCCAGGGCGACAACTCCCTCGCCCGCAAGCGCGAGCCCGCCAAGCCGCAGGGCAAATTCTGGATAGGCACCTTTGAAAACAACCCCAAGGGCGCCAACACCCCCGGCGGCAAGCAGGGCGACAAGCCGCAGGGCAAGCTCGTCTCGCAGGAATTCCCCGTCACGCACAAGTACCTGACATTCCTGATCGGCGCAGGCCGCAATCCGTCGGACCTTTTTGTCGAGATTTTCGTCGACGGCAATTCGGTCAAAAAAGCGACGGGCCACGACAGCGAGACCATGCGCCGCGAAGCCGTTGACATGCGCCCCTATCAAGGCAAGACGGCCCGCATTGAGATTGTGGACAAATCATCAGGCCGATGGGGCCACATCAACGCCGACGACTTTCGCTGGTCGGACGAAGACAGCGCCGCCGCCAACTCCGCGGAAGCCACCTTTTCGCTGAAGGCCGACAAAAAATACCTCATGATCCCCGTGGCCAACCCGCAGGAGGAGATCGCCAAAAACGCATTCGAGCGCCTCACCATTTCCGTCGACGGCGAGCCCGCCCAAACACTCAACGTGTACCTGCCCGAAAGCGAGGCGGATATCGCCTGGTGGGCGCATTATCCGCTGCGTCATTGGCAGGGCCAAAAACTCACCCTGAAGGCGGAGCACATTTCCCCCGCGAAGGAAAGCATGCTGCGCAAAATCCACACCTCCGACACATGGGCCGCCGCCGAAGAGGACTACAAGGAGCCTTACCGCAACCAATTCCATTTTTCCCAGCGCCGCGGCTGGAACAACGACGTCAACGGCCTGTACTACCGCAACGGCGTGTGGCACCTGTTCTGGCAGCATAACCCCGTCGGCATTTATTGGCAAAACATGCACTGGGGCCACGCCACCTCCACGGATCTTGTCCACTGGCAGGAACATGATATGGCCCTGTTCCAAAACGGCGTGGAGGACATGATGTACTCGGGCACCGGCTTTGTGGATAAAAACAACTCGTCCGGCGTCGATCCCTCGGGGCGCGGCGCGGACTTTCTGGCCTTCACCTCCACGGGCCGCGGCGAATGCTTGGCCTACTCCATCGACAACGGCAAGACGTGGAAGGAAGTGGACAACAACCCTGTCGTCAAACACAAGGGGCGCGACCCGAAAGTCTTCTGGCACGAGCCGACCCAAAAATGGGTCATGGTCGTGTACGACGAGGCCCCCACCCACCTCAAACCGGAGGGCAAGCCGCCCTTCCGTCGTCAAAACCTCGAGCGCCACAGCAACCGCGAGGGCATCAACTTCGCCGTTTACTCCTCCGCCGACCTCAAGAATTGGAAACTCGAAAGCAACTTCACAATGCCCGACCGCAGCACGGTGTACGAATGCCCCGACCTGATCGAGCTGCCCATCGAGGGCGAGCCGGACAAGACCAAGTGGGTGATATTCGGCGTCATGAATTTCTACCATGTGGGCGACTTCGACGGGAAGACCTTCACCCCCATGTACAAAGAATCTTTCACGGGTGTGGACGAGCGCTGCCGCGCGGCGATCGTGTTCGACAACGCCCCCGACAACCGCAAAGTCATGATCGGCTGGACGGGGCAAAACTGGCCCGCCATGAACAAGCGCTGGCCCGATCTGAAATTCAGCCAAGGCCTGACGGTGCCGCTCGAACTTTCGCTGCGCCGCACCCCCGACGGCCTGCGCATGATCGCCTACCCCGTCAAGGAACTGGAAACCCTGCGCGAAAAGCCGATCGTCGACTTGAAAAACCCGACCTTCGAGCAGACCAAAGCCGCCCTCGAATCGCTCAATGGCCCGGGAACGAAGTTGCTCGACATCGTGATCGAATACGCCCAAAAGCCGGGGGCCAAACTCGCGCTGACAAGCGACGGAACCGGCCCCGACACGCGCGGCGAATTCCAAGTCAACAAAGACGGCCAGCCCTTCACCCCCTCGACGCGGGGCGAATTGCGCATGCTGGTCGACAGCGCGCTGGTGGATTGCTATCTCGACAAAGGCCTGCGCGTGAGCCTGCGCAACAAACCCGTCGACGCCATCGGCACCACCAACCTGGCGCTCGCCAAAGAAGGCGACGTCCAAATAAAATCGCTCGTCGTTTACCCGGTGCAGTCGATCTGGAAAAAATAGCCGCCATCCCCCCTTCAAAAACCCGCCGAACCTCGGTGGGTTTTTTGTGCCCCATTTGGGCAAACCATTTTTCCTCTCCAAAAATTTGGCTTTGCGAAACAGGCCGTTTCTATTTATAGAACAATGATATAACAAGAACACCCCCCTGACCCCATGCGCAAAAACATCCTTCTTCTTGCCCTGTTTGCCTGCGGTTGCGCGCTATGGGCGGCCCCCGCTCCCTCACGTCCGGTGGGCAGCGCGCCGATCAAGCGCGGCTTTACCGCTCTCAAATCCGGCAACATAACGGATCCCATTTGGACGCAGACGCTCGCGGACGGCACGACCCCTCCCCGCGTCGATCGCAAGCTCCGCCCCGGCGAGGGCGACGATGTCAGCATCGGCGGCCCCGACACGACGATAACCATCGCCGTCCCCATCAGTGTGAATTTCTACCAGCACCGCGGCAACCGCGTGCGCACCGCCATCAAGGAGGGAGGCGCGCTCAAAACCAACGGCACCACTGGCCTGCGCGGGGTGAAACCCATGGTCGGCACCTACTCCATGACGGGGGGTTCCATGGAGGTGGAAAACATCTTTTACTTGGCCGGTTGCGGCCCGATGGAAGACCCCACCTGCACCTTCGAGCAGTCGGGCGGCACCCTCACGCTCGTGAACACCGCCCTCAACATCACAGGCCCCTTCCCGCTCACCTGCTCGCCCAACGCCGTGGGCGTCTACAATTTTTCGGGCGGCACGATCAACCTGCTGTGCGATATCCCCAACCCCGAACGCGTCGGCGTGCGCAAAGGCGTCGGCAAGGGCACTTTCAATTGGACGGGGGGAGTGCTCAACGCCAAACACCTGTCGGAAGGCATCACCAACGCGGGCGGCCGCCTGAGTCCGGGGGGCGAAGGCGTCGTGGGCGAGACAACGCTTGTCAGCGACATCCCGCAAACCTACATCCAGCAGCCCAACGGTATCCTCTCCATCGACATCGCGGGGCGCAACCGCTTTGACCGTCTGGTGTGGAAGGACAAAACGAACAACTCAACCGTCCGCCTCGAAGACGGCACCACCATCGCCGTGAATTACCTAAAAGACTACAAACCCTCTGGCAACCTTTCCTTCCAAATCGTCCAAGCCAACCGCATCGCGGGGGGAGACCGCCTGCGCTTGGAAGGCAATGCCGCGAAAGATTTTTCCTACGAGATCATCCCCGACGGTCCCAACGCCGGCCTGCGCCTAGTCTACACCCCCGGCAAAGGCGGCCATCGCGTCCAGTCGAATTGACGCGATGGCGTGAGGGAAACGCGGGTTGCCATTTTATTTATTGCAACCCTGCAAGCACGTGCGCATAGTGGGGCCGCCCCGCTTCAGTGTTTGGACAATCATGCGCGCACAGACAAATCCATCTTGCACGGGGGCAAGCCCCCTTCGGCAGCTTTTTTGGGCGACATTGCCTCTATGGCTATACGGGGCGGTCGACGCGTTGCCGACAGACGATTTTATCCGCTACGTTTTCGTGGCCCCCGCCGCGCGGCTGGCCTCGCTGATGCTGGGCACGCCCCTCCAAGAAATCCCGCAGGGATTATTGTTTGAATATCAGGGCATCTCCGTGTGCGTCACGACCGCGTGCAGCGGGTTCGGTTTTTTCTGCATCCTATGGTGCATGCTCAACTGGCTGCACCTGCGCCGCAACGACTACTTCCCCGCATGGCTCGGCAAAACCCCGTTCGGCTGGCTCTGGCTGCCACTGCTGGCCTACCCGCTCGCCGTCTTCGCCAACGCCTGCCGCCTCGGCGCGGGAGTATTGGCCCACGCCTTCAGCCACCCACGCTTCGACGGCCGCTACGACGCGCTGGCCCACGAGGCGGCGGGCGTGCTCGTGTTTTTGTTTTTCCTGACAGCCGTCGTCTTCCTCCTTCAATTCGCCCGCCATGCAAAACCATCGCCCGCTGCCTGATTTCGTTTTCAAACCGTGGATGCTCGCGCTCGTCTGGGCGCTGCCGATGGCGCTACTGCTGCTAAGCAACCTCAGCGACTGGGGGCTTGTCCAAGGCGAGGCCAACGAGGCGCAGAAAACCTGCGCCCTGCAATGGGGCTTGGCCAACCTCTCCATCCTGTCCGTCGCCGTCGTCTGGAGCCTTATCCTATTTTTGCGAAAAAAACCCGTCGGCTACGCCACCGCGGCAACGGCCTTCGTTTTGCAAACAGCATACCTGTGGTTCGCCGTCGCGCACATCAATGTCATCCTCCCCGCGTCCGTCGATCGCTGGATTCTGGCCGAAGGCCCCATCATGTTCGCGCAGCTGACAGGATGCGTGCCGGCACTTTTTTACGCCGCGCTGTGCTTTGCCTGCCGCCCGATTAAGCATGGCAAGGGCACAGAATCCGCCCTGTGCGCGGGCGGGGTTATCGGGATTCCGCTGGCTATTTATTTTTTCGGCCATATGGCCGTGTGGGCGGCAAAATGGACAACCAATTATGACTCTTTCAGGATTATCAACGAGCAATTCACCCTATGGCTCATCCTTCTCGGAGTGATCGTCGTCACATTGGCCATGGGCGTGTGCCTGTTACGGCTGATGATATTGCTGTTTTTGTTTTTCAAAAACAACCGTTTCGTGCCTCCGTGGATGCTGACATTCGTCGTCGCGCTCGTGCTTCCGCTCGGAGGTATGGCGCTCAATATCAAGATCCCCTTCCCGGTCGATTTCCAAACCCCATGGGTCTACGCGCTGGTGGTCATCAACACGCTGGCGCTGATCCTCCCCGCCCATGGAAAATGGGCATTGCCCGTCTGGTTCGCCCGCTGCGTCTGCTTTTCCTTCACCTTTTATTTCTTCTTCGTCTTCCTCCCCTTCCTGCCTTTCAGCATTCCGGCCATCCTTGTTGCGGGAGCGGGCTTTCTCATCCTCACACCGACCGTCCTTTTCATTCTACACCTGCTTAAGCTCAAGGAAGGCTACCTCGCCTGCCGCGCAAACGGCGCGGCCTACCCGCGCGCGCTGCTGGTCATCCTCGCGCTGGCGGGGTTCGCCGTCATGCCCGCATGGGTGGTAGGGCAGTCTTACTACTACCGCCACGCCTTGCGCTCTGCCCTCAGCTACGTCTGCGCGCCCGACACGGACAAGCCGATGCGTTTCAGCGCCTCCCCCCAAAGCGTCGAGCACGCACTGCGCTGGCTGGCGGATTACAAAAGCGGCAAATACATGCCGATCATCTCGCCGCTTCGCGGAAAAATCATGTTCGACGGCCTCGTCTTCACCGACGAGCGCATGATGGAGGTGTATACCGCCTTTACGGGAAAAATTGACCGCCAATGGCTGGAAGGCAGCCCGAGCGAAATTTGGGGAAATGTCTGGGGACGAAGCGACGTGCGGCGCACGCATAAAATACGCGGCAACCCCTTTTCCAACCCAAACATCACCGCTCAAGCCTCCTGCAAGCAAATTCAGGAAGACGGCATGGTAAAATCCACCTACACCCTTACCATCAAAAACCCCACCGGCACCGACGGCGAATTCGTCGACATATGGAATTTGCCGGAAGCCGTCTTGATTTCAGGCATACGTCTACACATCGACGGCAATCCCGTTCCCGGCCGGATTTTCGAGAAAAAGTCGGCGCTATGGGTCTACCAAATGATCCGCGCCCATACTCAAAAAGACCCCGCCATCCTCTATTACAAAAGCGACAGCAGCTTACATCTTTCCGTCTTCCCTGTTCCCGCCCACGGCCACCGCACGCTGGAAATCGACCTATTGCACCCAATCTGTGCGGGCGGAAAAATCCATAGCGGCAAATCCACCACGTTGCCTGATTCACAGGGATCAAACGCCCGACAAATCGCCATCGCGTCCGATTCCATCTCAACCGTTCTTGCTTCGGAGCATTTTTACAAAACTCTCCCTTGCAAGCCCGTGACGCGCGCGCCCGTGCTGCACCTGATCGTCGACCGCGGCCTTGACGGCTGCCATGCCAAGGCCGCGGTCGGCATCGTGGATCGCCTCATCCAAAAAACAGGCCCTGACTTTCCGGCGAAAGTGAGCTTTCTGAACTACCAGCTCACCCCGCTTAAAAACGGCGAGACGCTCCCGCTCTCCCAATGGAAGGCCCATCTGGCGAATCTTGATGAGAAAACGCCCGGAGTGCCCGCATTGGAAGGCGGCTTTCTCATCGAAAACGCCCTAATGCAACAAGCCCGTCTCTACGCATGCCAACATCTCAAAAAGGACGGCCGGTTCATGGAATATCCTATTTTCATGGTCGTCACAAAAAGAGAAATACTCAAAGGCGAATCGCCTATCTTGCGCTTGCTCGCCGCATGCGCGCCCGAAGCACCTGCGCCGCTCGCCATCCAGCCCAAAACGGATCTCCATATCCGATTTGAAACGCGCGCCGTCCCCGTCAAACTCGTGTCTGTCGGCGGGCAGATATGGCCGGTGGCGGATAGCATCGGCGCACACATACCTCAACTGCTCGCGTTTGAAACAACCGGAGAAGCCCCCGCATATTACGACCCCGTCGAAAAAACATGGAAGCTTGTCCCCCACGAAAAGCTTCACCCCGTCAACGGCATTTGGGCGGACGGCGTTTTAAACTACGCCAAGGCGCTTAAAATGGAACGCAACCCCTCGTTGATCGACACCGAGCTGCCCGCGCTCGTGGGCGAGGCGAAGAAAACGGAAATACTCGTCCCCTTCACCGCCAACATCGTCGTCGAAAACACCGCGCAATGGGAGGCGGTTGTTCGCGCCGAAAAACAGGCCCTCGCCTCGTCCGACACGCTCTCTTTCACGGAAGCCCCCGAACCCTCGATTTTCCTCATGGGCGGCGGCGCGGCCCTTTTGGCATGGCTGGCCACCCGCCGCAAGCGGGCTGCGTAGGGCACAAAAAAATCCCTTCTTCAGGGATTCCTTTTCACACACCTTCACCATTTTTTGAAAATGGTGGAGCCGATCGGGATCGAACCGACGACCTCCACAATGCCATTGTGGCGCTCTCCCAATTGAGCTACGGCCCCGTGTGAAAGATTCTATCTTGGCAAAACGCGCCCACGCGGTCAATGCTTTTTCTCGGAAGCGGAAGAACCTTGCCCCGCAAGCGCCCCTGCCCTTAGAGATAAGAGATGCTCAATTGGGGAATCGTATCGACCGGACACATCGCCCGCCGCGTGGCCAAGATTTTAAACCCGAAGCAAACGCAGGGCATGGCCCGCATGCAGGCCGTATTCAGCCGCGACATCGCAAAGGCCAAAGCGTTTGCCCGCGAGTTCGACATCCCCGCCGCCTACGACACACTGGGAGCCATGCTGGCCGACCCGCTCGTGGAGGCGGTCTATATCGCGAACCCCCACCCCGCCCACTATGAAACCGCCCTGAAAGCGGCGGCGGCGGGCAAACAGATTTTGTGCGAAAAAACGCTCGCGATGAACCTGTCGCAGGCCGAGCAAATGGCCCGCGCGGCGAGAGAGAACAACGTGTTACTGACAGAAGCCTTCACCTACCGCGCCTGCCCCCGCACGCGCCAACTGCGCGAGCTTCTGCAATCGGGCGCGATCGGCCAACCCGTGCATCTGGAATGCGCCTTTTTCGCCCAAAACGAAAACGCCCCCGCGCGCCTGACGGAAAAAAACCTCGGCGGCGGCGCGATGCTCGATCTGGGCTGCTACACCCTGTCGATGGCGCGGATGGTCGCGGGCGTGGCCGAAGACAAACCCTTTTCCGAGCCCGAAATACTCGCGGCCCACGCGCGCTTCGTCCCCAACGGGATCGACGAACACACCGGCGCGCTGTTGCGCTTCCCCTGCGGGATGAGCGCCTCCATCGCCTGCGGCGTCCACGCCCAATACACGGCAAAACTGTCCGTCGTCGGCAGCACGGGCCGCATCGAGATAGAGGAACCTTGGCAGGAAAAAAGCATCATGCGCCTTATCAAAGGAAAAGAACAACACGCGCAAATTTTTGACTCTGCGCAGCCCGACCGTTTCGCCGACCTGATCGCCCAAATGGCCCGCTGCGTGGAAGCGGGGAAAATCGAGCTGCCCGAAATGACGCCCGAAGATTCCCTCGGCAACGTCGCCGCCTTGGACGCATGGCGCGCAAAAATCGGCCTGCGCTATCCCGAAGACGATATTTAGCGGACGAGATAGCTGTTCGCTATCGAGATCCCCGAGAGCAGCGCCCCCACGATCCCCAAATACCCCTGATCCGTGCCGCACAGATACAGGTTTTCAAATTCCGTGCGCCCGTCGCGCGCCTTTACGGGCGAGCCATAAACGGCGCCGCCCTTATGCCCGGTAAACCGCTCGACGGTCAGCGGCGTAAACATGTCCGTCGCCACCGTGTTCGCCGCGATTTTTTGCATGGCCCCCTCGCCCAAAAACCCTGCGGCCGCATGCTGAATGCGCATAAACGCCGCACTCTTTGCCTCCAAATAGCTTGCCTCGCCCAACGCCTTCCATCCCTCATAATTGGCGAGCGAGGTCACCCGCAACAGCCCCTCCGTCGGCGCCTCATCGCCCGCCTCATAGCGGTAATTATTGGGGAAACAAATGACACCGCTGGCCTCGTCCACCAACCCTTCGGGTCGGCGATAGGCAAACCGTTCGGCATGGTTAAAAAACACAATCGTGTCATCCCACCCCAGTTCGGCGGGGTGGTGGCGCAACACGCTGATCGTCTCCATATAGGACAACCGGCTCAACGTCCGCTCGGGCGGCACGCGCCCGCACAGCCCCAGCGTCTCGGGCAATCCCGCCGAAGAAAGCACATTGTCGGCGGTCAGCACCGTCCCGTCCTCCAATTCGACCGCGCGCACTTTCCCGCCCGCGCAGTCCAGCCGCGCGACCTTGCAGCGCATGCGCCGCTCGCCGCCCAACGCCCTGTACTTGTCGAGCAGGGCGCGGATAATAGTGCGCACCCCCTCCGGCGGCCGCGAGAACCCCTCCACATAAAGGGCCTTCCACAGCGTCGCCAACTGCGTGAAATCGATATTCTGCTCGCGCGCACTGCCGTAGTAAAAGATAGGGCACAGCAGCATGTCGGCCAGCATCGTGTCACCGAGGCGTTCTTCAACAGCCGCGCGCGCGGGGCTTTCTGCGCGGCTCAAATCGCCATCGTCCCACGCCATGAGGTCGGTGTGCAACTTCCGAAACGCGTCAACGCGCTTGGGAAACGCCCGCGCCACTTCCGCCTCCAAAATCGCAATATCATTGCCAAAACGCAGCGTCTTTTCCAAAAAACTCACCCGCGAGCCCTTCTGCGGGCGCATCTTCAACTCCTCTCGGGAAATGCGCAACTGCCGCAACAGCTTGGCCAAAGGGGTACCCTTCGCGTCCGGCCCCGTAAAATTCGTCAGGGCATGCAACCCCACGTCGAACTTGCGCCCGTTGATCGCGTAAAACCCGTTCAGCCCCCCCGGCGCGTTATGCTGCTCAAGGATCACGACCTTCTTCCCCGCCAACGCCAGCCGAATCCCCGCGGCCAACCCGGACATTCCTGCCCCGATGACAACGGTATCGTAGTGGTTATGAGAAGGCTTCGCCATGAAGCCCTATATTCTGCACGCTTTGCCGCAAAATGGGAATCGAAAACACACAACTGAGGGTTACTAAGGCTTTGATACTGTCGTCACGCCCCCTTGCGTCGTTCTGCCTTTCGAACGCGGGGTCTTCTCAACCAAAAACCGCCATTGTCCCTTTATTTTTTTCAGGACGACCTCTTTTTCAAAACGCGAGCCGGTGCCGATAATGCCGCCGGATGAAAATTCGTTGGATGAAACGGCGTATCGCAAGACATAAGTATCGCGTTCCGACGAATCAATGTTCAAAGCGTAAAAAAACGCGACCCAAATGACGGCAGGCGCCCCCGCGTACACTGGGCGCAACAACGATTCCACCGCCTGATCCGTTTCCATAAAACCGTCACCGCCCCACATAATCGCGCGCAAGGCGCTTTCGTCACGCCGGTTCAAGGCCTCGATAAAGGCGTTGCATGCTTGCACGATTTCGGGCCGCAGTTCAAGGGAGCCGATATTGTCCGCGATCTTCTCCGCCAGCGACCGCCTAGCCTCTTCTTGTGTTTTTCCGACGGGAAAATACATCGAGGGGAATTTGCCGCGCACGGCGGGATCGTCTTTGGACAGCAAGACAACCTCTATTTTTTCTTCGTCTGGGATTTCAACGACCTTCAATTCATAACCGCCGTCGTCAAGGTGTTCGAGCTTGTCCACCTTTAGCGTTTGCCAGTCCAAAACGCCCTTCACCTGCGCATATCCCACAAGCTCTCCCGGATTTCTTTTGGGAAATACGAAAGCGCGATAGCGGAAAAACCCGCCAGTGCCACGCATCGTTTCAAACACATAACTCATTTCGATGCCGTTCTTTTGAAAAAGGTAGCGTCCCGCCGATAACTGCTGTTGAAACGCCCTCGGATTGGTTTTCGGGTCAAATTGCTCAAGGACAGTTCCGTCGAGTTCATATTCGACAAGGGTTCGATTTTCCTTACGCCAGTTGCCGTCTTTCATCACCAAAACCCCGGTCTCGACAGCCTCCCTTGCGCCGGTTGGGTAATAGCTTACAAACTCAAAACTTTCATTCGTGCAGGAAAATTCATATTTGGTAAGACCGCCCTCCTGCACGAAACGCCATTTTCCGTTGGGAAGCGTGCCTTCACCGTCAGGCGGTTCCTCGCCATCCACGCGCCGCCAAGAACCGGGATACATGCCCATGCTGACGGTTCTGCCATCCCCCTGAGAAACAATGGGCAGCGTTATTTCCACGCTCGGATTCCCTGAGCCAAAATAACCTAGGGTATTCGAAGCAGTACCGGATTGCGCACCCCGCAAGCAACCTATCAAAAGCAGCGCGCCCGCAAAAAAGTAAGCAAGATATTTCATGGCGATATGAAGGTTTCGGTTATAAAGGCCGTCCGTAGTCTACTCCGAACAGCCCTCTTGTCCACCCTAACTTTTCCGCCTTTTCGCCGTTTTTCAAAAAAGCGATTCTACGGCCTTCCCTTCCCAAACCAAAACCATTTATACTTTCCTAAACCCGCCCGCAACCATGCTCGAATACCTGCGCATCGCCGATTTGGCCCTGCTCGACAAAATCGAGCTGGAATTCTCCGACGGCTTCACCGCCGTCACGGGGGAAACGGGCGCGGGCAAAAGCGTGCTGCTGGGGGCTCTGAGTCTGCTGGCGGGCAATCGCGCCGAAAAGACGATTATCCGCCAAGGGGCCGACCGCTGCGAAGTCGAGGGCGTGTTGCATTTCAAAGACCCAACCTCCGTAAACGCCCTGCTCGCCACACTCGGCCTGCCCGCCTGCGAAGACGGGGTGCTGGTACTGCGCCGCAGCCTTTCGCACACAAAGGCCCCGCGCGTGCAAATCAACGGCGCGATGGCGACCCTCACCGCGCTGCAAGAACTGGGCGAACGCTGGGTGGATTTCCACGGCCCAGGCGAGCCGCAAAAACTTTTTAAAGAGGCAGTCCAGCTCGAGATGCTCGACGCTTTTGGCCGCATCGACCTCTCCGACTATCACGCGGCATACGAGGTATGGCGCGCGCTCTTGCGCGCAATGGAAGAAGCCCGCTCACTCACGGGAAAGCTCTCGGAGGACGAGATATCCTTTTACCGCTCCCAAATCGAAAAAATCGACGCGCTCGACCCTGACCCCGAATCCATCCTCCAACTGGAGCGCGATTTCACGCGGCTCTCCCGCGCGCAAGACCTCACCGCGCTCTCCGCCAAAATAGCGGACGGCCTGAACGGGGACGGCGGCATGGCCGACGCCCTGCCCCCGCTTTTGCGCGCCGCCCAAGAACTCTCCCGCATTGACCCGACGGCGCAATCGCTCCTCGACCGCCTCGAAGTTCTCAGCGTCGAAACGGGCGATCTGGCGCAGGAGTTTTCCCGTCTGGCGCAAGAGGGCGACATCGACGAGGAGACGGCCCAATCCGTCCAATCCCGCATGGCCGCGTGGCTCGAGTTGCGCCGCAAATACGGCAACACCCCCGAGGCCGTCTTAAAAAAGCGCGACGAATGGGCCCAAAAAATCGCCCTGCAAGGCGACCTCGAAGGTATTTTTGAAAAAATGACCGCCGATGAAGCGGATATGAAAGCGGCCCTCGCCCAATCCGCCGCCGCCATCACGCTGGCCCGCAAGAAAGCGGCCAAAACCCTCGCCGCCGAAGCGCAAAAACGCCTGACATCGCTCGGCTTCAAAAAGGCGGGGCTTTCGATCGAGGTGTTGCCGCTGGACACCATCGGCCCCTTCGGCGACTCGCGCGTGGAAATCCTCTTTTCGCCCAACCCGGGCACGCCGCCCCTCCCCCTGCGCAAAATCGCCTCCGGCGGCGAGACGGCCCGCGTGATGCTGTCCCTCAAAACTGCCCTCGCCGACATCGACGGCACACCCCTGCTCGTCTTCGACGAGGTCGACGCCAATGTCGGCGGCGAGATCGGCGCGGACGTCGGCCGCCAGCTGGAAAACCTCTCCGCCCGCCACCAAGTGCTCTGCGTCACCCACCTGCCGCAGGTGGCGGCGCGCGGAAAAAACCACCTGCTCGTCGAGAAGACATCCGGCGAGGGCTCGACCAGCGTATCCATAACATCAATACACCCGTCCAAAAAGGCCCGCGAGGCCGAGCTGGCCCGCATGCTGGGCGACCGCGCCTCCAAATCCGCCCTCGCCCACGCCAAAGAACTGCTCGCCAAGGTGTAAGGTACACCATCACACGCCTAGAATCCCCGAAAATTTGACAGCTAGGCGCGAAAGAGATAAACTCGCACTCTTGCCGGGTCAAAAACGCCCGACGTTCCCTACGAGCCGCCATTAAAAAAATGAACCTAGCCACCTACTCCTTTAAAGACAAAATCGCCTTCATTGAGATGAACCACGACCGTCGTCTCAACTGCCTGAGCAAGGAATTCTGCACCGACATCATCGACGCCATCAAGCTGGCCCGCAAGGAGCCCGAGTGCCACGCCATCGTCATCCGCGCCAAAAAAGGCGTCAAAGTCTGGAGCGCGGGCCACGACGTGAAGGAGCTGCCGCTCGAAAAGCGCGACCCGCTCTCCTACAGCACGGCCATGGAGCACCTGTTGCGCGCGGTCGAGGACGCGGTCGTCCCCGTCATCGCCCTCGTCGAGGGGACAGTATGGGGAGGCGCGTGCGACTTCTGCGTCTCGTGCGACATGATTGTGTCGGCCGACGACTCGACCTTCGCCATCACCCCCGCCAAACTCGGCATCCCCTACAACGTTTCGGGGATCACCCATTTCATCAACGCGATGGGCATCAACCGCGCGCGCGAAATGTTCTTCACGGCGGCCCCCATGACGGCCAAGGAGGCGTTCAACCTCGGTCTGGTCAACCACACCGCCCAGGCCGACCAGCTGGAGCAGGTGCTCGAGGAACGCATCCTAGCCCCCATCCGCAAAAACTCGATCCTCGCGATCTCCTGCATCAAACGCCAGTTCCGCGTCCTGACGAAGGAAAGCTCCCTTCTCAGCCCCGAAATGTTCGAAAACATCCAAGGCTGGCGCCGCAGCGTCTACGACAGCGCGGACTACAAAGAAGGCATCCTCTCCTTCCTCGAAAAACGCCCCCCGTCCTTCAAAGGCAAGGCATCCGACCTCGACGCCGAACATATCACGCACTAAAAAAATCCCCTCTACAAAAAAAGCGCTTCCAAAAAAGGAAGCGCCTTTTTTGTGTCCGTCTCACGGCGACAACCGCTCAAAAACCAAGGCATCCGCAATCACCTGCCCCTCGGCCTGATCCGCCAGCAAATCGACAAAGCCCTCCACCCCTTCTTCAAACGAGAACTCGCCGATGAGACGATCCTTGGCAGGCTCCACCCAACGCGTCGTCATTCCGTTCGCATGGCGCACGCGCACTTGGAATCGGGTGCGCTCGGCAAAGGGCGTCGGCGACGCGAACCGCACGCGATAACGCCCTTTCTCCAAATCCGGCGCAAACCGCGCGAAGGCGTCCGGATCGGCGCGCCCCCCGTTCATCCGATAGGGTTTTGACACCCCCTCCGGCTGGCCCTGAAACTGCGGCGCGATCCAAAAATAGGGCGTTGCGTAAAACCCGACCGGGCTTTGGCAGGAAACTATTTTTTCGCGCGGATGCTGAACGCGGCGGCTGCGCGGCGGGAACGCGGGCGAATTCGGCACCAGCAACTCGACTTCAAAACTTTGCTTGGGATTGAGCGCGCCTTCGGCCTCGACATTCACGCGCACCACATACCGCCCGGGCGCGGGCAAAGCGTCCGCTTTCAGCCGCACATGCACCCGCAACCCGTCATCCGAGGCGACCTGCATCACCTCCAGCCAATCAGGAGGCCGCTGCTTCTCATTCCCGTCTATCGGGGTTATGCGCGTTTTCAACATCGGCAACGTCATCGCACCGAGCCAACGCACAACCAAACACCGCTCCAAAACAGTAGGCGATTCCTTGCGCGCGACCCATTTTAAACGCGCGGGCATCCGCGCGGGCGGCTGCCCGTAAACCTCCGCCACCCCGTCCATCCATTTTTCAAACCCCTCTTCCAGCGGAGCCTCCAACACAAAGTCGGGCACGTCGTCCTTGAAGCCGGGATTCGCCCGCACGGTCAACGCCTGCGTCGTCTGCGCCAAACGTGCTCCGTCGTCCACCGTCAGCGTCACAAAATAAACGCCGCTTTGGCGATACGTATGCGTAGGCTCCGCCTCATGGGAAATCCCGCCGTCGCCAAACGTCCACACACGGTTGCGAATCGCCCGCCCGTTCCCGCCATTAGAGACGGCCGAACTAAAACGCACCGCCACCCCCGCCTCCGCAGGTGCCAAGGGCTTCATCCGCGCGCGCACATCCCCCCGTTCGTCACGCCTGTCCTCAAAGCCCTGCCAAAACATCATCCACGGATCGACCAAAATGCCGGCGTTGGCGGCTTCGTCCATATCTTCCGAAGTCCCGACCCTGAACATAAAATGCGTGTGCGGATGCGCGCCGTATTTGATGCCCGCAGCCTCGCAAAAAACATCGCCCCCGCGCACGGGCGCGCCTTCGGGGGGAAAGGCGGACAGCAGATGATGCGCCTGCCAAATCCACCGCGTCCCGTCGGGCCACGTGCGAACGGCCCGCCAGCGATTGTTGTCATCCCCCTTTGCGAGGCTCTCGAAAAGAAACTGCGTGTCGAATGCAATCGGTGCAAACAACGGCGCGCCAATGGGCGAATTCACATCCAGCCCGTTATGCGCGTCCGCACCGAGAAAAGCGCCCATCCATGTGTCGTCCCCATTATGAATACGCGCGATCGGCAGCGTCGAGGCATCCTCCTCCAAGCTCAGAAAAACGCGCTCCGGGCACAAACGCATCGTGGCGTCCTGAAAGGCGAAGCGCGCCTGCTTGCGCGGCAAGCACACCCCGTGCTTCTCCGTCATGAATGCGCCGACATCCCGCACCCCGTCAAACCACAGCCGCACGCCGTTCACCGTCCAAGGCTCATAAAAAGCCTCCTGCGTGGAAGCATAGCGCACAAGCTCAACAGGCTCCCCGTCCGCCAGCATCCGCGCCCGCATCTCATAAACCAGGGCCCCGTCCGCCTGCGCCCGCTTGGGCGTTTTCAAATTGGAATACAGCACGCGCGCCCCCACCGAAACCAACTCAAAAACACGCCTCTGCCCATTCCCCAGCTTAAAAGAAAACGACTCCCCGCAATCCAGCTCAACCGCACAAAAAGTATCCTTCGCCTCAAACGAAAAAACCGCCCCCGCGCCCTCGCCAGCCAACGTCCCAGAGACAACGCCCGCCAACAGCAAAAAAACACAGTTAAAAAATCGCATCATTGCAGGCATTATGCCCTCCCTCCAAACGGGCGCAAACACTTTTGCGCCCTTCAAAAACGCGCCTTATATTCATCCCCTTTTTTACCACGCAAACAGCATTCCGCCACCCGCCCCATTGAATTATTCATACCCGCCTTGGTCGGCAAATAAATGTCAATCCCGCGCTTAACAAAAGAAAAACTCGTTTCTCACCCCTGAGATGTTCACATCCAAGTCTGGCGCGCAGCATCCACGACAACGCTGACTACAAAGAAGGTATACTTTCCTTCCTCGAAAAACACCCCCGTCTTCAAAGGCAAAGCCTTCGACCTCGACGTCGAGCACATCACACACTAGGACGTTCCGTAAAAAGACACATAAAAAGGCAATTCCAATTTTGGAAGTGCCTTTTTATGTGGCGAGACGATAGTCTTGACAATTTCCAAAAATGATCTTTTATACCTTTTGTTGATATGAAGAGATCTTATAATTCTTAAAACATCAATAAATTCCCATGAAAGCTATTCACGCGGATCCGAAAAAAATAAGAGATATTTTCAATGAGAGATACATAGTTCCAGATTATCAACGTCCCTATTCATGGGAGATCGATCACTGCAAACAACTATGGGATGACTTTCTTAATTTTCTCAATAAAGATCCCAGCTCTGAAGATAAATATTTTTTAGGAAATATTGTCATATATAAAGAACATGAATCATATGTCGTAATAGACGGGCAACAACGCCTGACGACCCTTGTTCTTCTTATAAAAGCTTTATTTGATCATGCAGGGACCTATGAAGTACTTGCTAAATGCATTAAAACTAGTGATCCACTCACATCACGGCTCAAAGATGAGCTGAAAATTGAATCGAAAGTAATCGCCAGTGACAAAGAAAATTTGAACGACCTAGTACTAAAGGGACCAGAAAGTACTCCAGAATGTAAAATTAAGGAAAACTTCCTCTTTTTCAAAAATGAAATCGCAGAATGGCGCAAGAATTCCGGAAATGATTCGGCTAAATTTGAAAATCTTATTTTAAAACTTCTCGACTCTGTCGTCATCCTCCCCATCCATTGCGATTCGGAGGATGACGCCTTAATTATTTTCGAGACGATCAATAACCGAGGGTTGCCGCTAACGGATAGCGATATATTTAAAGCAAAGCTCTATAATTTCTCAGGAAAAAATGAAGATGTTATCAAAAGATGGAACAAACTCTCCAATCACGAGCAATATTTCAGAGTCTTGATGCATGCCGGACGAGCAAAAGAAAAAAATTCAGGAAGAGAAATCGCGTTGAGAAATTATTTCACAGAAGAACAAAATAGACGACTAAGTAACTGGAAGGGCATCTTAGATCAATTAAATATTCTAGACGCTATTGGTCAATGGGAGCCAAATGACGAGGTTGTTAGCCTTTGGGAAATAATGGAAACGTATCCAAATCAATATTGGAAATTTCCCTTATACGTGTTCCTTTTTAAACACGGAAAGCTTTCAAACGGGTTATTCCATCTCGATAATGAAAGACTCGTGGACTTTGAGCTTCTTCTGAACATGACAGTAAAGTATTTCTTCATCAAAGGATTTGTCCACAATTCTGTGAGCTCGGTAAGAGACACCTCCTTTAAGGTTTATGTTTCCATAGAAGAAAATAAAGACTATTTGAAAGACTATGCAGACAATTTGGATGAAAAAGACAAACACACATTTGAAAGAGAAATATTTGGCGACATTTCCGGCAGATATTTTGATGGGCTAGTCCTATTGACAGCATACCTAAATCCAAGGCAAAATAAGAAAAAATTCAGAAAATATATAACATCTTCAAAACACCATAAAGAGCATATATTACCTAAAAATTGGAATAATTACGACGGCGGATGGACAGAAGATAATTGGAAAACCGCCAAAGATACTTTGGGCAACGTAATTCCGTTGGAAGAAAAATTGAATATTAGCGCCAGAAACGAATTCTTTGATCGCAAAAAGCAAAAGTATGAGGGGTCATTGATCCAAGACGCTATTGATTTACTAAGTAACCAACGCTGGACTCCAATCGAGTGGGAAGCGAATGAAAAAATTCGTGGTGACAGAATTCTTGATTATTTATTTTCAAAATCATAAGACCATCAAACACTCTATAACAAAAAAGGCACTTCCAATTTTGGAAGTGCCTTTTTGCTAACGACTCACCGCCGTCAGGCGGCGACGGAATATCTTGCGAACACCCGCGAGCCGTAGGCCCGAGGGATTTTCGTTTTTGGCAAGGCGCTAGGAGGAATGCGGACGGAATAGTAGCAGCGCTACATTCCGGTCGCAGTCCGACGACGCAACGCCGCCAGAAGCGAAAATAGTCGGGCCTACATCATGTCGGGCATGCCGCCGGGCATCGGAGTAGCAGGCTTCTCTTCCGGCAGATCGGTGATCATGCACTCGGTGGAGAGCAGCAAGCTCGCGACGGAGGCCGCGTTCTGGAGGGCCGAACGGGTCACCTTGGTCGGGTCGACGACGCCCGCCTTCACGAGGTCGACGTACTCGCCGGTGGCGACGTTAAAACCTTCCGCGCCCTTCTTGGCGAGGACGTGCTGGACGATCAACGAGCCTTCGACGCCCGCGTTTTCGCAGAGCTGGCGCAGGGGAGACTCGATGGCGCGGCGCACGATCTGCGCGCCGATGGCTTCCTCGCCCTCGGCCTTGATCGCGTCGATGGCCTTGGCGCAACGCAAGAGCGCCACACCGCCGCCCGCGGAGATGCCTTCCTCGACGGCGGCACGCGTCGCGTGCAGGGCGTCCTCGACGCGCATCTTCTTCTCCTTCATTTCCGGCTCGGTCGCGGCGCCGACATTGACGACGGCCACGCCGCCCGCGAGCTTCGCCAGGCGTTCCTGGAGCTTTTCGCGGTCGTAGTCGGAGGTCGTCTCGTCGATCTGCACGCGCAGCTGTTTCACGCGCGCCTGGATGTCGGCGCTCTTGCCCGCGCCCTCGACGATGGTCGTGTTCTCCTTGTCGACGACGATGCGCTTGGCCTTGCCGAGATCGGCGAGCTGGATGTTCTCAAGCTTGATGCCGAGGTCTTCGCTCAACATACGGCCGCCCGTGAGGATGGCGATGTCTTCGAGCATGGCCTTGCGGCGGTCGCCGAAGCCGGGAGCCTTGACGGCGCAGACTTGCAACGTGCCGCGCAGGCGGTTGACCACGAGGGCGGCGAGCGCCTCCCCTTCCAGATCCTCCGCGATGACCACGAGGGGCTTGCCGCTCTTGGCCACGAGCTGGAGCACGGGCAGCAGGTCGTTCAGCGCCGAGATCTTCTTCTCGTAAATCAGCACGTAGGCGTTTTCGAGCACGCACTCCATGCTTTCGGAATTGGTGACGAAGTAGGGGGACAGGTAGCCCTTGTCGAACTGCATGCCTTCCACGACCTCGAGGGTTGTCTCGATGCTCTTGGCTTCCTCGACCGTGATCGTGCCGTCCTTGCCCACCTTGTCCATCGCGTCGGCGATGATGTCGCCGATCGTGCTGTCCCAGTTGGCGGAAACGGTGGCGACCTGGCGGATCTCCTCGCGGCCCGACACCTTCTTCGAGTTCTTCTTCAACTCGGCGACGGCGGCCTCGACGGCGGCGTCGATGCCGCGCTTGAGGTAGATCGGGTTGGCGCCCGCGGCGACGTTCTTGACGCCCTCGCGGTAAATGGCCTCGGCCAGCACCGTGGCGGTCGTGGTGCCGTCGCCGGCGTTGTCGTTGGTCTTGTTGGCGACCTCGCGCACCATCTGCGCGCCCATGTTTTCAAAGGGGTCCTTGAGCTCGACCTCCTTGGCGACGGTGACGCCGTCCTTGGTGACCATGGGGGCCCCGAATTTTTTGTCGATCATGACGTTGCGGCCTTTGGGACCGAGGGTCGTCTTGACCGCCTTGGCGAGGACTTCGACGCCCTTGAGGATCTTCTTGCGGGCGGCTTCGTCGAAAATAATCTGTTTAGCCATAATAGTTACTTTTTGTTTTTTATGAAACGGTTGTCAGATGCGGGTTCACTGGATGACGCCGAGGATGTCGTCCTCGCGCATCAGCGAGAACTTTTCGTCGCCGATCTTGACTTCGGTACCGCCGTACTTGGAGACCAAGACGAGGTCGCCGACCTTCACTTCGAAGGGCTGCACCTTGCCGTTTTCGTCCTTGCGGCCGGTCCCGAGGGCGACCACGCGGGCCTCCATGGGCTTTTCCTTCGCGGAGTCGGGGATGATGATCCCGCCTTTGACTTGCTCTTTTTCCTCGACGGACTTCACGAGAACGCGGTCCCCCAAGGGTTTGATTTTCGGTTTGCTGTTAGCCATATGTGTGAGTTTCTTCCTTATTCAGGTATGGGTTGAGAATGCGAACGAACGGCCACTTTTCGAGAGGTCGTTCGTTCAAATTGAAAACAGATCAGGATTTCTTGTTGTCGTCGTCGACGACTTCAAAGTCCGCATCTACGACATTGGGATCCTTCGCCTGCTTGGGCTCCTCGGCGGCACCGGCCTGCGCGCCCTGCTCGGCTCCGGCGGCCTGCTGCTGCGAGTAGAGGTTTTGGGCGACTTCGCCAAAAGTCTTCTGGATCTTTTCAGCCTCGGCCTTGAGCGTCTCGGTGGAGGCGTCCTTGTCTTCAAGCACCTTGCGCGCGTCGCCGATCATCGACTCGATCTGCGTTTTCTTGTCCACGGGAACCTTGTCGCCCAGCTCATTGAGCTGCTTGTCGACTTGGAAGACGATGTTGTCGAGCTGATTGCGCGCCTCGACGGCCTCGCGGGCCTTCAAGTCGTCGGCCGCGTGCAGTTCGGCCTCCTTGCGCAGGCGTTCCACCTCGTCCTTCGACAATCCGGAGGAACCGGTGATCGAAATCTTTTGGTCCTTGCCCGTGCCCAAATCCTTCGCGGTCACGTTCAGGATGCCGTTGGCGTCGATGTCGAAGGTCACCTCGATCTGCGGCACGCCGCGCGGGGCGGGGGGAATCCCGTCCAGGCGGAAATTGCCGAGGGTCTTGTTGTCCTTGGCCATCGGGCGCTCGCCTTGGAGCACCTTGATGTCCACCGCCGACTGCTGGTCGGCGTAGGTCGAAAAGATCTGGGATTTCTTGACGGGGATCGTCGTGTTGCGCTCGATCATGGGCGTCGAGATGCCGCCCGCCGTCTCGATACCGAGCGTCAGCGGCGTCACGTCGAGCAGCAGCACGTCGCGCACGTCGCCCTTGAGCACGCCGCCCTGAATGGCGGCGCCGATGGCGACCACCTCGTCGGGGTTCACGCCCTGGTGGGGCTTCTTGCCCGCCAGCTTTTCGGCGACGGCCACGATCGAGGGCATACGTGTCATGCCGCCGACGAGCACCAGCTCGTCGATCTTGCTCGTCTGCAAATCAGCGTCCTTCAGGCAGCGTTCAAACGGCGCGATCGTGCGCTGGGCCAGCTTTTCCGTCAACTGCTCGAGCTTGGCGCGCGAGAGAGTGACGTTCAAATGCTTCGGCCCCGAGGCGTCGGCGGTGATGAAGGGCAGATTGATGTCGGTCGACTGCGTCGAAGACAGCGCGATCTTGGCCTTTTCGGCCTCCTCCCGCAGACGCTGGAGCGCCATCGGGTCTTTACCCAAATCGATGCCCGCCTCGCGCTTAAAATCCTCGATCAGCCAGTCGATGATGACTTTGTCCCAGTCGTCTCCGCCGAGGCTGGTGTCACCGTTGGTGGCCTTCACTTCGAAGACGCCGTCGCCGATTTCCAGCATGGAAATATCGTAAGTGCCGCCGCCCAAGTCGTAGACCGCGATCACCTCGTCGCTCTTCTTGTCGAGCCCGTACGCCAGCGAGGCGGCCGTCGGTTCGTTGATGATGCGCATGACCTCGAGGCCCGCGATCGTGCCGGCATCCTTGGTGGCCTGCCGCTGGGCGTCGTTGAAGTAAGCGGGCACGGTGATGACCGCCTGCTTGATCGACTCGCCCAGATACTTTTCGGCGTCGGCCTTCAGCTTTTGCAGCACCATGGCCGAAATCTGCTCGGGGGCGAAGACCTCGGTCTTGTCGCCGACCTTGCACTGAATGGCGGCGTCTCCGTTTTTGCCCTCGACCATTTTGAAGGGGAAGCCCTTGGCCTCCTCCGCCACCTCGGCGTATTTGCGGCCGATAAAACGCTTGGCCGAATAAATCGTGTTGGCGGGGTTGGTCACGGCCTGCCGTTTGGCGGCCTGCCCGACGAGACGCTCGCCGGTTTTCGTGAACGCCACGACGGAAGGCGTCGTGCGCGCGCCTTCGGAGTTAGGAATAACCACGGGCTCGCCGCCTTCCATGACGGACATGCAGGAGTTGGTGGTACCCAAGTCAATGCCTAGAATTTTGCTCATAAGATTTTTTATATATTCAGTGGGTGTGTTGTACTAAATGCGTGTTATGCCAATCTAATAAGCAAACCGCATGCCATGTTTTAAGCTTTTTACTTTTCTAATTAATTATTAGTCACTTAGTGAAATTAGTGGTCTATTTTTGCACATCGAAAAACTACCAATGTGCGCCATAACGGCACACATCATGTCTCATCTGAGACAGCATTGGCACGGAGCAGACGCCCCATGCCAACTATGGTTTCAAATAGCGGCGCAGTTGCGCGGCCACGTTGTCAATCAAAACGCGTGTCTGCGGGAGCGTGGCGAACCCGTTGAGCATGCCCCAATCGTGGATCACCCCGTTGTAGCGCAGGGTGATCACATCCACGCCCGCCTCGTCGAGACGGCGGCCCATCGCCTCGCCTTGGTCGCGCAGGATGTCGTTTTCGGCCACATGAATAGTAATGGGCGGCAACCCCTTTAACTGTCGGCGCAGCGCCTTCAGCGGGGCTATGTACGGCTCCAGCCGCGTATGCGCGTCGTCGGTGTATTGGTCAAACATCCATTGCATGAGCGACGTCGTCAAAAAGCGCTGCTCGCCGTAGAGCGCGTAAGAATCGCTGTCAAACGCCGAGTCCGTGACGGGCCACAGCAGCACGAGCGTCGCGAGCGCGGGGCCGTTGTTTTCCTTGGCCATCAGGCCCATGACGAGCGACATGTTGCCGCCCACACTGTTGCCGACAACCGCGAGGCGTTGGCCGTCCACGCCGATCTCCTTGCCGTGCGCGGCCACCCATTTGAGCCCCGCGAACAGCTCGTTGACCGCCTGCGGGTATTTCGCCTCGGGCGAAGGCGTGTAGTTGATGAAAACGCACGCGCACCCCGACGCCACGACCAGATCGCGCACCAGCCGCTGGTGCGTCGGATAATCCCCCAGCACCCAGCCGCCGCCGTGGATGAAAACAAAGGCGGGCAAATCGCCCTCGGCCCCCACGGGCCGCACGATGTCGAGCTCCACGGCATGGCCGTCCGCCTCCACCGTTTTTTTGGATTCCTCAATGCCGGATAAATCCACCTGCACGCCCGATTGCACCTGTGCGAGCACTGCCCGCGCCTGTTGCGGCGGCAGCTCCTCGACGGGGCCTCCCGAATTGAGCACGCGCAAAAACGCCTTGGTGCCCAAGCTCAGGGCGGGATCGTCGGGATAGTCGGGTGCCTTCTGAATGTCGGTGTTCATGCAAGCAACCTACGCCCGCTTGCCCCGCATCGCAAACAGCCCGCGAAAAAACCGCGCTGCCCCCTTCCCCGCCCGGTTAACAGCCCAGCTTCCTCAAAAGCTCCTCGTACAGGGTGACGAGCTTGGCATAGGTGATATTCGCCAGCACGAATTCCCGCCCGTTGGCCCCCATTTGGCGCAACCGCGCCTTGTTGGCATAGGCATTGCGCATGGATTTCTCGAGCGCCCCCACGTCCTCGGAGGCGAAGCAGTACCCGTTCTAGCCCTCTTTCACAAAATTGGGGTCGACGGCATCGCTCTGGATGACAGGGGTGTTGGCGGCCCACGTCTCGACGACGACCGCGCCGGAATTCATAAACCGCACGGGAATCACATGCACATCGCCCTGCTTCAAAAACGCCAGCACCTCCTCGCGCTCGACCATTCCCGTAAAAATCATGCGGTTTTCCACGCCCGCCTCGCGCGCGTGCCGCTTCATCGCCTCGACAAACTCCGGCTCGTAGTCGGCCCGGCCGACGATCACCAGCACGCTATCCGGCACATCCTTGGCCAGCCGCACAAACGCCTCGGCGGCCAAATCCTGCCCCTTGATCTTCGAGACGCGCCCCAGGCAAAAATACAGCATCGTCCCCTCTCCGATCCCGTATTTTTTGCGCACGTCAATGTTCACGGGCGCCTCGTATTCCTCGGGCTTCACCGGGACGGGGCTGTAGGAAACGCTCTTGTTGTACCGCTTAAAAAACGCGATCTCCCGATTGGAAATGGCAAAAATATGATCGCATTTCGACAACAGCCACGCGCGAAAACGCCCCGACGAATAGTTATCCAGACAATGCGGGTCGATCTTCCCCGTCTTTTCCAAAATCTGCGCGTAGTCGAGCAGGTCGAACGAGCACAGCACAAACGGGATCCGCCTGATCTTCGCCGCCAACATCGCGAACTGGTTGCTGCGGTTGAGCGAGGGGAAGGCCATCACCGCGTCAAACTTGCCGAACAGGATGCGAAAGAAAATCCCCGGCATCAGCGTGTTCGTCTTCAGGTTCGGGTACCGGCCGCGCAGGTTGCGCACGTCGCGCAGGCGGCGGACCTCAAACCCCTCCATCTTTTCACGCGCGGGCGTCGTCGCCAGCCGCTTGGGCGTGAAGACCGTGATCGCGTGCCGCTTCGCCAGCTGGCATGCTTGAAAAAACAAATTCGTCTCAGCCCCGCCGACTTCCGGATAAAATCGGTTGAGGACGATGGCTATGCGCAACGGTTTGGTTTCCATGAGGGGAGGATGTGTTCAATGCGTTCGGCGGCCTGAAAAAATAGCCGTCAAAGCGCAAACAGGATAATCCTTGAGACGTCATCCCACACTGTCAATCGGATTGTCCGCAACCCCGCAACTCACCCGCCCGAAGCCGCTTTCGCCGCCCGCTTCCCCCGCATGCCCTTTTGAAAAAACGGGTACAATGGCACGCTGATAAACAGCAACAGCATGGCGCTGCGCACGAGCTTGGCGTCCGAGCCGAAGACGACCCACAGGCAGTAGATCGTCGCCACCGCCATGACCGCCACGGCCAGCGTCTTTTGCCAGAGCGAAGGCTTTCGCGTGAACTCGCCGTTGATAAAGGCCACCGCCGAATACAGATAAGGCAGCACGACCAGAATGACCGCCATGTCGATCACCTCGTTAAATTGCTGAGTGAGCGAGGGCGAGGCCGTCGCGACGACAATGCCGCTCATCAGCAGACCGGAGATCAAAAAATTCCACACGGGGACCCCCCTGCGGTCGGCTTTCCCGTAAATTTTGGGGAACAACCCGTCGCGCGCGGCGGCGGCGGCCGTCTCGGAAATCGTCAGCGTCCAGCCCACAAGGGAGGCCCCGCCCTTCAAAACGGCGCAAACCCCCATGATAATCGCCCCGACGGGGCCGACCATCTTCAGCGTCGCGTCGGTGAACGGGGCGGACGACTTGGCCAGATCGTCCAACGGTAAAATGCCCATCAACACCGTGCAGCTCGCGATGTAGAGTACGGAAGATATGATCAGCCCCAAAACCGTGGCCAGCGGCACATTTCGCCGCGGGTTTTTGATGACGTTGGAATCGACCGCCGCGCTCTCGACGCCCATGTACGCCCACAGCGCGAAGGGCACGCTCGCGGAAATCGCGGCCCAGTTGGAATCGTGGTGCGGGTTCCATCCCTGCGCGAACATCGCCCCGTCAAACCAGTACCACCCGCCGAAGGCCACGAACCCCAGCGGCACCATGGCGATGACGGTGGCCCACGCCGCGGAGAACCCCACGCAGCGCGGCCCCGCGATATTCAACAGGGTCGCGACCCAGATGACAAAGATCGTGAACGCGATCTCCGCTCCCCGAAACGCGGGAAACAAGCCGACGAAATACCCCGTGATCGTTGCCGCCATGGCGACGTTGCCCACGAGGTTCGCCGTCCAGTAAACGTAGTTTGTCTGAAACCCCAAAAACGGCCCCAACGCGTCGCGCGCATAGGCATACGGCCCGCCCGCCTTGGGCATGGAGGCTCCCAAAAACGCGTAGACCAGCCCGATCCCCGTGGCCCCGATCGTGGCGACGATCCAGCCGTAAAGCGAAATGCTGCCGATGCTCGCCATGCTGGCGGGCAACAGGAATATGCCAGTGCCCACCATGTTCACCACCACAATCCCCGTGGCCATGAACAGCCCCATTTTTTTGGTTTGCGCGGCGGGATTTTCCATGGCGGCGTGCGTGGAGTGCGTATTCTCTGCAGGGAAATCTCACACAAAATACGCCCGGTTCGGCCAAAAATCAACCGCCCGCCGCCATCTTAAAAAACTTCCGCCGCCCGACTCAGCGCGTCGTCCCAAAATTCTCCAAAAGGCTCAGCACCCTCGCCCGCGAGATTTCCTCGCTCTCGGTGAACGGCGCGATGATCTGATAATGCATCCATCTATTCTGCCGCGCGTTCGAGAACCGGAATTTCGTAAAATCCCCCGTCGTGAGCCGCCCGTTGGAAAAGAAGGCATAGCCCATGTATTCCCTACCCTCGTTGGAGATCCTCAGCTCGTTCACCTGTATGCGGCGGCCCGCCACCTCCACATAAATCTGCCTCGAGGAGGACACGTCGTAACCGGCGCTTTTCAGGCAAATCCCAATGGGGTGGACGGCGGAGATGTCGTTCACCTTCAGCGCGAGCAAATTGACGTTGGAGTCGTCGTTGAAATAGGCCCTGCGCTCAATCGGGCTGGACGCGAAAAACTTCCGGTCGGCCGCGCTCACGGGGATTTTTTCGCAAATCCAGTCGGCGGCGTGCAGCTTAGCCGTGTTGATGTCGAACGGGGCCCCCGCCTCGAGCGTCTGCGTGCGGATTTTCAGGAAGAAAAGCGCGAACAGCGCAAAGACAAAAAACAGCACCGACGATATCCGCGGATAGCGCCCCTTCGCCAGCGTGCGCAAATTCCAAAAGGCGAAGAACGAAATCCCCAACGATATCTTTATCAGAAAATAAGAGGTGGACTCGCTGATGCCCGTGTGCAGATAGTAGTCCAGCCAGTACGAGAGCGACGGGCAGGACAGCACGGCGAAAAACATCGTCGGAAACTGCGAGACGAAAATCCTGCGGCCGAAGCGCAGCTCCACCGCCAGCGACAGGATCATGATCCCCAGCAATATCCCGGCGGCGTTCACCTTGAACGCCACGACGGCATACGCCACGACCGCCAACCCCAGCACGCAGGCCGTGAGCCTTTTGTAATTGTTCACGTCGCCGAAAATCCCCAGCCGCCTGCGGATGACCTCCGAGAGAAACGCGACTACCGGCAGCGACATCCAAATATACATATCCTTGCTGTCGAGGGGCGTGTCGCGCCACACCATCGTCAGGTAGGGCACCTTTAAAAGCAGTGGCAAGGCGGCCAGCGCGAACAGGATGTTTTTGAGCAACGGCTTCATTGAGCCTCCTTCGCCTCGGCGGGTTTTTCGTCGGGCCGTTCGCGGAAAAGTTCCCCCACCCCCACAAAAATCAACAACACCAAAAACACCGTGGCAAAGCCCAGCGCCGTGTGCACCGTGTCGGACAAAAACACCTCGCCGTACTTGTGCGCCCCCGCGAGCGTGACGGTCAGGCGCAGGATATTGCACGCCAAAATAATCGGTATGATCGTCGAGAAATGCACCAGGCGCAAAAGCGTCTTTCGGTGCATGTAGCTGGCGCACAGCCACCCGACCAGGACCATCGCCTCCAACTGCTCGACGCCGCTGCACGCCGTGGTGATGGCCACCGGCATCCCGTCGATGTTTATCATCGTGCCGTCGGCGGCGGCCGATATCCCGAAAAGATTCAGCACCCCGGCCGAGACAATCGCGCCGATCACGCGCATCGGGTGGCTGATGATCAGGTGCAAATTCTCGCAGTTGGGCACCGCCCATATCCAGATGAGGAAGGGGAAGACCAATTTTTGCGGCGCCTTGAGCTTGTCGAAAAACACCCCCGTCCCCAGCGCTATCAAAAACAGGCACCATTCGTTCGGGCCGGAAAAAAGAAAACTCAGCCCGACCAGCCCGAACGCGATCGCCTTCAAAATAAACGGCGAAATCGCGCTTGGGTTGTACTCCCTCCACGAGACAAAAAACATCGCCAACCCCAGCCCCCAGAGCGCCAACGCCGACTCCTTCAGGGACGAGTTGCACGCGTTCCACAAGCTCCACAGCATCACGAAGGCGATCAACGCCTTCATGCCAAAAGGATATTTGGCGATATGCCTGAAAAACCTATTTTGCATTGCGGCTCTCGGAAATGGCCTTGTTGATGCCGTCCAGCATCGCCTTGGCCTTTTCGTCCGTGGGGTTGAACCTCAAAAGTCTCTCGAGATACAGGCGTTTTTGCATCTGCGGCGGGTTGGCGGCGATCCCCATCTCCAGCGCCTTTATCAGCATTTTTTTGATTTCCGGGTTGTTCTCGTCCTGCAGGATCGCGCGCTCAAAATTGTAAGTCGCCCCGTCGTGCCGCCCGAGCTCGAACATGATTTTGCCGATCAGGAAAAAGATGCCTGGAGCGTTGGGCGCCAGTTCCTGCGCTTTTCGGGCCGAGTCCAAGGCGTCCTCCGCGGCCCCGAGTTTGAGCTGCGCGACGGCCGTCATCATCAGTATGTTCTTGTCGTTCGGGCGCGCCGCGTTCAGCGCCTTCAAAATGGCCAACGCCTCGGCGGCCTCTTCCTTGGAACCCTCGCACAAAAGCAGCGCGAATTGGAATTTCAGATTCATCCCGCCCGTCGCCGCGATGCCTTCCTCGAACACTTCGCGCGCCTGCGGCCCTTTGCCCAAGGCAATATAACAGGCCGCCAAAACGCCGTACAGAGGCTCCGCCTTAGGCGTGAGCTTTATGGCTGCCCGCAGCTTTTCCGCCGCGCCCGCGCGGTCGGCGGCGCGGATCAAAGCCTCCGCCTCCAGCGCCAAGCCCAGCGATTTTTGCACGGCGGACTCCTTCGTCCCCAGCGTCGCGAGCAGCGCCTTCAAATCCGCCTCAAAGTTGTTGTACACGAAGAAAAAGCCGGCCTCCTCCGCGACGATCGCCGCGTTGTCGCTGGCCCGCAAGGCCAGCATGTAATTGGCTTTGGCCTGCGCCAGATCGCCCTTTTGGATGTAGGCGCGCGCCACCAGCAGGCGCAGGTCGATGTCATCCGGATTTTTCTCCAAATATATGGCGGCGCGCTTCAACACCACGTCGGGCCGCTTCAGGTTCAGCGCCGCGACGCAGGCGACCACGACCGACGCCTTGTCGTAGGGATCCGCCGCAAGGACTTTCTCCGCCTCGCTCATCGCGTTTGCGAATTCACCTTTTTCCAACGAATCCCGCATGACCAAGGCGTTCGTGAAAATATTATCCGGCGCGAGCTTGTACATCGCGTTGTAGAGGTTCTTGTTGCCCTGGTTCTTTTTCAGCAGCGGCACCAGCGCGTTCACGATGTTCACGCGCATCTGGGGCGACAAGTCCTGAACGGGCAGCGCCGCCAAACCCAGCGCCGCGAGGTTGGCGTCGTTGTTCTCCGTCGCGCACTTGATCGCGAGCAGCCGCGCGGGCAGCGTCTTTCTAAAATTGCCCGAGATCTCCAAATTCTTGGCCGCCTCGCTCCAGTTATGGTTCACGCCCGCCAGCAGCCCCGCGAAATAGTACCGCAGCGTCAGCATGTCCTTATTGTAGGCCGCGAGGCTTTCGAGCAATTGCTCAAGCACCTGTGCGTTCTCCATCGAGTAGGCCAGCTCCGCCAATTCGACGACGAGGATCAGGTTCCCCCGCTGCAGGCGCTCAGCCTGCGTGAATTTCTCCAAGGCCTTTTTGCCGTCGCCCTTTGAGCGCAGCAGGCGGCCCTCAAATATGAGTTTGTCGCCCTTGAGTGCCAAGGCGGGATCCTCGATCCGCTCGAGCAGGGAGAGGGCCAGATCGATATTGTCCGTCATCGACTTGCAGATGGCCAGCCCCATTAGGGCCTGGTTGGCCACCGCCCTGTTTTTGGAGGCCGAGGCGTCCTCAAAAATCTTCTGCGCCAAATCCATGCCCTTGCGCTCCGCGATGAGCTTGTAGGCGTCCAGCAAATCCTTATACTGCGCGGTCTCGAAGGTCTGATACAGGGCGTCCAAGTCGGCGGTCTTTCTCAGCCGCAAAAGCGTCATCGCGATCGTGAAGCGCAAATCCTCGGGCAGGCCCGCCTTGTCCTGCACCTCTTCGTATCGGATGGCCAGCAGGTTGTCGCTTCGGGAAACGGCGACGCACTCCAGCGCCTTGGCGCCAAGGGTTTTGTCCAGCGGATTGAGCCTCGCCGCCTGCGCCCAGAAATATCCGGCGGCCTTGTAGTCCGATCTTTCCTCCGAAAGTTCCGCCAGCGCCCGGTACGTCTCCTCCGAGGTTTTATCGGCCAGCGATATGGCGTGGTAGATATTGTACGCCTTCTCCTTGTCCCCGCTATCGAGGGCGGCCTTGGCCAAGATGAGCTGCGCGGACGTCTTGTCGTGGAACACCGAAAAATAAACCATCGCACCGACGGTCATCACCAACAACACGAGTGCCACAAAAATGGACACGGTCCGTAATTTTTTCTTCGCAGCCATTTATTTTTAGTGTTTTTTAAAGTTCTACCCCCGGTGATTAAAAAACACGAGGCCCATTACAGGGCCTCGTGTTAAAATCAAAATTCAAGCAACATCCTTAGGCTTACGCCTTGGCCTTGCCCTTCTTGATACGGGCGTAGGCCGGCAGCGCGATCGCCGCGGCGAACAGGCAGGCCAACACGCCGGGAAGAGGCTGGCCGCTGGGCTGGGAGGTATACTTGGAAGCCAAGCCGGCTTGGTCTTTTTCGACGATCTGGACGGCCCAGATCAAGTCGTTGTGGTCCCAGTCCCAGATGCCGTTGCTGTCCTCAAAGCCCACGAGGAGCGTCTTGAGGTCGCTTTGCTTGAGCTGCACCACGCCGTCCGCGTCCGTCTCGTAGTACCAAGTGGAAACCGACGTTTCCTCCCAGCCGAAAATCCCGTTGGAGTTGTCCATCAGGTTATAGGTCTTGTCCAACAGGGCGCTGTAGGCCAAGAAGCTGGGCGCTTCGCCCTCGGCGTAGGAGATGAAGGACTCCTGCCCCTCGTAGGAGCGGTAGCCGTCGGGAACCTGCGTCATGCTGCCTTCCACGCCGTAAGCGTTGAAGACCCCGAGGTTCTGACCCTGGATGCCGAAATTGGTGGAGAGCGCAACCACACGCACGTCGTATTTGCCGGAGTCGAAATCGACGCCGAAAACCTCCGACATGTTCAAACGCGTGGTGCCCCAAGTCGACGATGCGCCCGAGTCGTCGATACCCGTGAACAACTCGCGCATGATGGCGTCGTTCTCCGCGATGAGCGGGGTCTGCGTCGTCGTCATTTGCGCGGCATTGAGCGCAAGCGTGGCAATCACAAAGAGTGAGATGGCTGTCTTTTTCATGGCTGTGCGATAAGTGCTACCCGTTGGCATAAATCCTATCAAAAAAACCCAACATTTGGCAAGGTTCTAGAAAAAGATATCCGTCACCGTGACAGAGCCTCAATCTATACCCTTACCAGTCTATATCACACCCCATAATTACATTTGAGTCAAACACAATGAGTGACACAGACACTCCAAAACATCTCAAAATATGTAATCTATTTTACATCAATGAATTAAATGTCATTTTTATTGAAAAGCAGCAGATATCGGCGTTTTGGCATAACCCAGCACAGGCCACCGCTCGATTTTTATCCGCCGCTTTCATACGCCCCGTTTTTTGGCCGATTAACCACGCATATCTCTTCCTTCCTTGAGCCCGCCAGATCGCCGCGCCGCAGCTTGTAATTTTTTGGCAGAAAAGCACAAAACCTATAAATAAGCCTTGCCTTCCGATGCGAACGGACGCTATCTTCAAAAAACGCAAAAACGTTTTTTCAAAAACACTCATTTATCCCCCTCTTTTTTATCCTCACCTATCCCCCTCATGCATTCCATGAAAGGCATCGCCCTAATCCCCGCACTCCTCGCGCTCGCCACGTTCGCCAACGCGTTCGGCGCAACATTCCAGCAAACGCTCTCCAACTCCGAGAACAAATACTTGTGGTCCTCGCCTGAAAACTGGGGTGGCACGCTCCCCGCGAACGGCGACGCAATCACCGTCACCAACGGGGACGCCGCGTGGATGGAAGACGTCGACATGGGGTCCGCTGTGTTCACCACTTTCGGCGTCGGGCGTGGCGCCACCAGCAACGGCTCGCTCACGATATCAAATTCGAAATTTTCGACGAGTGACACTTCCTCGGGCTTTGCAATCGGCGGCGGCGGACTCACCACCATAGAAAACAAGAATTCCACCGTCTCCGTAATAAACAATTCCACCGTCACCGTAAAATTCCTGATGATGTCGCGCGGGGTTCAAACGCTCCTTGATTTCGGCAAGACCGTTGACGCGTATCTTGATATCGACGGCACCAGCACATGGATCAATAACGGCAACGTGGAGTTAGGGCGCCGGTGGGGCCGCGCTTACCTGACACTCGGCGATGGCACAAGCTCGCTCGCAGGCCAGCACGCCACCATGAATGTCACCGGTAACCTTGTCATCGGCAACTACACCGCCGCCGACGATTACGGCATCGGCAACCTCACCATGGGGACGCATTCGGTGCTCAACCACACGAGTGTGTCCGGCAATATCGGTTCCGCCAGCAGCCTGACCGTCAACGGCGGCACATTTAACAGCACCAATTCCACATTCTCGCTGCTGACAAACTCCACGATGGTGTTCAACGGCGGCAGCGGCTCGTTTAAAACTGTCACCGCCTCGGGAGCCGGGTCGACCATCACCATCACCAACAGCTCAAGCGTGAGCGCGCAAACACTCACCACGACCTTGGCGAACGTCGCCGTGAGCGGGTCGACATTGAGCGTAACCGGCAACTACATTGCGGGAAACTTGTCGTCCACCAATTCCACCATCAGCGCGAATAACCTCAGCTCGACAACGGCGGCGAAAACAGTCACCCTAACAGGATCGAAATTGGATGTGACCGGCAACTACACATCCGGTGTCTTGTCCGCAAACAACTCCACCATCAGCGCAGGCAGCCTCACCGCGACAACGGCGGCAGTCACCCTGACCGGATCGACATTGAACGTGACCGGCAACTACGCCTCGGGAACCTTGTCGGCGACTAACACCACCATCTCTGCGGGCACTCGCCTGCGTTTTGGAGGCACGCAAAACAGCACTTTGACCAATTCCACCATCAACACAGTCGTTTTGGAGGCGGACACGGCCACCTCTCGTACAACATTCAGCGGCTCCACCATCAATCTGGGGTCAACGGTTGCGGCGGCGGTGACTGACGACGTGATTTTTTCGCACACCAACTTCATCAACAGCACGATTTCCATTGGCGCGAACGGCATCTTGAACATGGGCCGCACCAGCCTTTCCGGTTCCGTGGTTACCGTGTCCCAAGGCGGACATTTGGCGGGAGGGGTGCTGATTTCATTGGCAAACAGTTCGATTTACGCCACAAACGCAACGGTCTCGGCCGCATCCCACGCAAACACCGTCGTGACGCTCTCCACGGGCTCTCGCCTGAATCTCACAAACTCCTACTTCACTGTAAACGGCAGGCTCCTCGTCGGCGATGCCGTCGCCGACGGCCATGTGTGGGCCAATTCCACCGTTTCGGCTTGGATTTGGGAAAACCAGGTCAGCACAGCGAAGACAATCCTCTCCAACACCGTCGTCAACCTCGGCGGCGCCGGCGCCGCGGCAACGGCTTTCGGTCTCTCGGACGCCCCCGCGTGGACTTACCTGCGCGATGGCTCGGAAATCAACCTCATCGACGACACGGCCAAGTTCGGAACTGGCCGTTTGGTTGTGGGTACGGGATCGGGCAGCGGTAGCATGACGATTACGGGCGGCGAGGCGCGCGCTTATCGGCTCCTTGAGATCGGCCAGACCACTGCGACAGGCATTGTCAATGTCACGGGCGGCAAGTTAGCCATCGCCGGAGGCACCACCACGGCCGCGCTCAACATCGGCCTCACCGGCACGGGCTCGCTCAACGTTTCAGGCACCGGCATCGTTTCCGGCGCCACGGTATTGTCCGTCGGCGCCAACGGGACGGTGAACAGCACCCTCTACGTCGGCAATGTGGCGGCGCCGCTCGCGACTTCCTACACGAGCGTCAGCTCCATGGTGCTCATGACCGGGGCGAAACTCTCCGACACCGTCATCGCCGCCGGAGCCCCTGTCACGATTGCTGCGGCAGACTTGGCCACCGGCATCGCCATCTCCAGCCTCACCATCGAAGGCGCCACCGAGATCACCATCGACTTCGGCGGCATTTCGGGCCTGAAAAACGGCGACATTGTCGACCTGGTCACCGTCACCACCCTGGTGGGCGAAGATAATCTCGACTATGTCTCGCAAGGTTTGGTTGGTCTCACCGCCAACTACGCCTGGGTTGACGGCGCCGGCAAGAAAATACTCCAAGCAACGATCATCCCCGAGCCGGCGGCGTCCGCCGCCCTGTTCGCCCTGTTCGCCCTGTTGGCGCTCACCGTGGCCATCCGCCGCCGTCGCTAAGACGACACTGGCGTTTAAAAAACCGTTCCGCTTTTAGGCGGAACGGTTTTTTTGTCGGCATCTGCCTTAATTCCATGCGTGCGGGTGGAGTTTTTCGCGGTCGCGCTCGGCCTCGGCGTGCTCGGCGCAATAGACGGCCAACCGAATATACGAAAGATCTTTTGGGGTAAACTCCGCCTTTTTCGCGCGCATCTGCTCAAAAATCGTCTCGGGCGAGCGCCCCTGCAGTTCATACAACTGCCGGAATCCGCAGTCCATCAGCGCGCGCGCGATCTCCACGCGCATATGCGGCACGCGCATAAAAGGGCTTTGCAAGGCGGCCAAATCCGTCTTCTTCTTTTTGCCCCGCAGGCCCGGCGGAGGCGGGTCGGGGTTCATCAGCAAATCGGGAAAGAAATCGTCCATGAAAAAAATTTAAACGAGGTTCACTACGCCTTGTTCTCGTGCGTCAGCGGCAATCCGGGATAAAAGGCCCCCGTCTCGGATGCGGGCAGCACCCCGAGCGGGTCCGCCCACGCGCAAAACGCCATCATGCCCGCGTTGTCGCCCGTGTGGCTTGGCTGCGCCAGCAACAGCGGCACATGCTTTTCCCGCGCAAGCGTTTCAAAGGCCCCGCGCAGGGCCTTGTTGTTGGAAACCCCGCCGCACAGTCCGAGGCTCGCGGGCCGGTTTTCGTCCGCCAGCCGCGCCAGTTTTTTCACCAACTGCTCGATGACCGCCGCCTGATACCCAGCGCACAAGTCCGCCTTCGCGGCCTCGATGGCGGCAGGCTCCATTTTATCCAGCCGATAGCGCAGGCTCGTCTTCAAGCCGGAAAAGCTAAATGCCACGCGCTCGTTGCGCGCGTTTAACGCGCGGGGGAATTCATAGGCGCCCGCCCTGCCCTCCCGCGCGCATTTTTCCACCAACGGCCCGCCCGGGTACGGCATCCCCAAAAGCTTCGCCCCCTTGTCGAGCGCCTCGCCCGCCGCGTCGTCCATCGTCTGCGCCAACAGGCGGATGTGCCCTCCATCTTCAATAAGATAAGCCAGCGTGTTGCCCCCCGAAACCAGCAACCCCAAATGCGGCAGGCATTTTTTGAAGTTTTCAGAAAAAGCTTTCGAGTCCTCCGCGTGCAAAGCGATGAACGGGGAAAACGCGTGCCCGCGCAAATGGTTGACGCCGACCAAGGGAATATTTTTCACCAGCGCATACGCCTGCGCCGCCGCGATCCCCAATGCCAGACACCCCGCCAACCCCGGTCCGCAGGTGACGGCTACCTTTGAAATCTCGCCTACCCTCGGATGCTCGGCCAGCCGTTCAAAAAGCCCCGGAAAATGCGCCAGATGCTCGCGGCTGGCCAAGTCGGGCACAATCCCCCCGTATTGCCCGTGCAGGGCAATCTGGGTGTGCACCCACTCCGCGACCAACCCCTCCCCCGGCGCAAACAACGCCAGAGCGGACTCGTCGCAGGAACTTTCAACCGCCAGGATCATAACAAGGGAGTTTTTGGAAATTAAAACCGAGGATACGACAGCCGGTTTTGAGCCATTTTTTTGGGCTTCGAGCCGAGGCGATGCAGCGCATCGTCGAGGTGAGGAAACAAAAAAAGGGCCAAAATCCGGCCGAGTAGCCGATGTGTTTGAATTTTCAAACACTCCCTATATTCAAATTCTATTTCCCATAAAGGCGAATTTCTTTTTTAATAAGACAACATTTGAAATGGAAATTTCCCACAGCGAAGCGATCATAAAACACCTGCGCGGCATGGCAAACGCGCAGGGGGCCGTCTCGTACGAGGACTTTTCCCGCGCCGCCCTGTTTTTGCCGGAACACGGCTATTATGCGCAGGCAAATCGTGCCCGTGTGGGCAAGTCCGCCGACACCGATTTTTACACCGCTTCCACCCTCAAAGGCGGCGTATTCGCCCAACTGGTGCTCGCCTGCTTTGAAACCCTGCTTGGCCGCGATTTTTGCGAGCAAGCCACCCTCGTCGAGATCGGCGCGGAACCGGGGCGCGGCCTGTTCGACGCCGACAAGGGCCCCTTTAAAGACACCCTCTGCCTGCGGCTCGGGCAACCGCTGGAGATCCCGAAAAAAGCGGCGGTTTTCGCCAACGAATGGCTCGACGCCCAACCCTTTCGCTCCTTCCGCAACACCCCGCAAGGCTGGCGCGAAATCGGCGTGCGAGTAAATGGCGATATCTTGGAAGAATGCCTGCTAGAGACATCCGTCCCTCTTTTCATCATCGAACAACGCGATGTTCCCGAGGGCTACCGGCTGGACATTTCACTGGAAGCGCCCAAAACCTTGAGCGCCGTCTGCGCGCAAAACTGGGAGGGAGCGTTTATCACTGCCGACTACGGAAAGTTTTTTGGCGAACTCATCGAAAGCTTTCCCGAAGGCACGGCACGGGCGTACCGCCACCACACGGTGTCGGGCGATTTACTGAGGAATATCGGGGACTCCGACCTGACCTGTGACGTGTGCTGGGACGACCTCGAAGGCGTTTTAAAAGCGCACAAATTCACTCAGGTAAACACCTTGCGGCAGGAGGCGTTTTTTATGAAAAACGCCCTAAAGCCCGTCGGCGAAATTATCCAAAACACCGACCCCGCCGACCCGGAAAAGCGCGCGTTAATGGAGATTTTGCATCCGGGGCAGATGGGGGCACGCTTTCAAATCCTCTCGGGCGTGCGCGGGAAATATTAGATTTCTGCTTGCCAAAGGGATTTAAAAAAACCAGAATAAACCTTTTAACGACCTTCACCTTTAATCCAACGATTCCCATGTCACGCATTTGCGCCGTCACCGGCAAGCGCCCCGTCAAGGGCCGCATCATTCATCGTAAGGGCCAGAGCAAGAAAAGCGGCGGCATCGGCACCCACGTCACCAAGAAGACGACCCGCCGTTTCCGCCCCAACGTCCAGAAGACGCTGGTGAAGCTCCCCAACGGCGAGACCAAGCGCGCCTGGGTGTCCGTCAAGGCCCTCAAAAAGGGTCTGGTCGAGAAAGTTGTTAAATAGAACAATTTTTAACAAAAAACGAACCGTTCCATAACAGTTATGGAACGGTTTTTTGTTTTTGAAACACTGGCTTGGCCTTTCCTTTGCGGATTGCCAATTTTTAAGGGAATCGCTAGGATAATGGGTCGATGCCGTGTCCGCGCCTCATATCTTTTTGCGGGCTGCTTCTTTTTGGGGCGGCGGCGGTTGGGTATGGCCAGTCGCCGCTAAAACCCGATTCGGGCGCCACTCCCGTCATTGACACGACGAAGACGGCGCAGTCTTTCAACGCGGAGCAGCGGCCAACCCTCAAGGGGTATTCGGACACCAAGCAGCCGGAGCTCAACAAGCGCATGGGAGCCGAGAGGGCGACGATCGGGGACAAGGTGTGGAACGGGAAAAGCTCCGACCTGCTGAACAAGAAGGCGCGATGGGACACCTCGCAGACAAAGGAATTCAAGTCGTTCAATTACGAGATGTTGGACTATGGATCGAAGGAGTACCGCACCAAGGAATATGTCGACTCCAAAAAAATAGACCCGCGCTACGACAAGGCGACCCAGCGCGACAACTACATGTCCGCCAAATACCGCGACGCGGTGAAGGCGCACATCGGGCCGACCGGGGCGAATATGGTGAATTTTTCCAAGCAGCTTTCCATGCGGGACATCAACCGTTACCAGTTCCGCAAGAGCGATTCGGCAGAGGGCGGATTGCCCGTGCAGGTGGCCGGCGCACAGGGGCCCACGGGAACCGGACGGCCCGTCGAGTACACGCTTTTTTCCAACTACGATTCCAAGCCCCGCAGCAGCGCCCCCATTCGGGAAGCCCCACTGCCCGCTTCCGTGTTGCAGGAGGGCAGCAACGCAAGGCCCGCGCTTTCGGGCGGCGGCAAAGGGTTTAATCCCTCGGCGTCGCAGCCGCCCGCCCCCGGCAACAAGGTGGCCCCCGGAACGATGATTCCGCGCGCGACCTACGAAAAAATGGGAAAACCCGTGCAGGGCGAATGGAAAGCGACTTCGCGCGTTTTGGACTAACGCGCACACTGTTTAAATTTTGATGAAGACTTATCTCGATCTTTTGCAATTGGTTTTAGACAAGGGCGAACGGCGCAGCGACCGCACCGGCACGGGCACCGTCGGCGTCTTCGGCGCGCAGGCGCGGTATGATCTGGCGGACGGCTTTCCGCTGCTGACGACCAAAAAGCTGCATTGGAAATCCATCGTGCACGAGCTGCTGTGGTTCCTCAAAGGCGACACGAACATCCGCTACCTCAAGGAAAACGGCGTCTCGATTTGGGACGAGTGGGCGGACGAGAACGGGGACTTGGGCCGCGTGTACGGGGCGCAGTGGCGCGATTGGAAGACGGCCGACGGCGGTTCCGTCGACCAGATCGCGCGGCTCGTCGAGCGGATCAAAAAAGACCCTTTTAGCCGCCGCCATATCGTGACAGCGTGGAATCCCGCCGAGGTCGACCAGATGGCGTTGCCGCCTTGCCACGCGCTGTTCCAATTTTATGTGTCTCCCTCGGGAAAACTGAGCTGCCAGCTGTATCAGCGCAGCGCCGACTTGTTTTTGGGCGTGCCCTTCAACATCGCCTCCTACGCGCTGCTCACGCTCATGATGGCGCAGGTGTGCGGGTTAAAACCCGGGGAATTCGTCCACAGTTTCGGCGATTTGCATATTTACCTGAACCACCTCGACCAAGTGCGATTGCAGCTCTCGCGCGAGCCCAAGGCGCTGCCGAGCGCGCGGCTCAACCCCGAGATCAAAGCGATTGACGGGTTTGACTTTGGCGATATTGAACTGCTCAATTACGAGCCGCACCCGCTCATCAAGGCGCCCATCGCCGTTTAAAAAATTTTATTCTTTTGTGACTGCGCACACGCCCAACTGGAAAGCCATCGTCGCCGCCGACCCCAACCGCGTCATCGGCGCGAAGGGCGGCATCCCTTGGCATCTACCGGAAGATTTCAAGTGGTTTAAGGCCTGCACGCAGGGCCACATCGTCCTGATGGGGCGAAAGACGTACGAGAGTTTGCCCAAGCGGCCGCTGCCGGGACGGGCGAACTGGATTTTGTCACGCTCGCAAGAGGGCGGCGACACGGAAAATGTGCGGCATTTTTCCTCGCTCGAAGCGGTGATGGAGGCGGCGGCGAACGACCCGCGCGCGCTTTGGGTGTGCGGCGGGGCGCATATTTATAAAATGTGCCTGCCGCTGTGCGGAGAGGTTTATCTCACGCACGTAAAAAGCGCGGCGAAAGACGGCGACACGTTTTTGCCCGCGTTTGAGACGGAGTTTTTGCCGCCCGAGATTTTGCGCGACGAGCCGGAGTTTCGGATTTTAAAATACGTCCGCAAACAGGGGGCCGTTTCATGAAATCCTTTCGCAAAGAGCTTTGGTTCGAGGCCGGACAGCGGCGTGAATTTTTCAACATCACGGATGACGTCGCCGCGTGTTTAGCCGAAAGCGGCGTGCGCGAGGGGCTGTGCCTGGTCAACGCCATGCATATCACCGCCTCCGTCTTCATCAACGACGACGAGACCGGGCTGCACGCGGATTTTGAACGCTGGCTGGAGGAGTTGGCCCCCGAGAAGCCGCACACGCGCTACGCGCACAACCACGGCGAGGACAACGGCGACGCGCACTTGAAGCGCACGATCATGGGGCGCGAGGTGGTCGTGGCGGTCACGCAAGGGGCGCTGGACTTGGGGCCGTGGGAGCAGATTTTTTACGGAGAATTTGACGGGATGCGGCGCAAGCGCGTGCTCGTCAAGATCATCGGCGAATAGGATATGATACATCACGAAATTCCTTACTGGGTGTGGGGCGCGTTTCTCACTTTTTTGACCATCATGCTGGCGCTCGATTTGGGCGTTTTTAACCGCAAGGCGCACGAGGTGCGGCTGAAGGAGGCCATGGGCTGGTGCGTTTTTTGGTTCTCGCTTGCCGTCGGCTTCGCGGGGGTCGTGGGGTGGTGGCTCGGGCGGGACAGCGCGCTGGAGTTCACCACTGGCTACCTCATCGAGCTGTCGCTGAGCGTGGACAATGTGTTTGTTTTTATCCTGATTTTCTCATACTTCCGCGTACCCACGCAGTTCCACCACCGCGTGCTGTTCTGGGGGATTTTGGGGGCCGTGGTGATGCGGCTTTTCTTCATCGTGGCAGGGGTGAAGCTGATCGAGCAGTTTGAGTGGATTATCTATATCTTCGGCGCCTTCCTCGTCTACTCGGGAGTGAAAATGGGGCTGCCCAACAAGAAGGAGATGGACCCCTCCAAAAACCCGCTCATCGGGTTTGTGAAAAAGTTTTTGCCCGTGACGGACGCGATCGAGGGGCCGCATTTTTTTGAGCGGCGCAACCAAAAGCTCTACGCGACCCCGCTGTTTTTGGTGCTGCTGGTGATCGAAAGCTCGGATGTCGTGTTCGCGGTGGACTCGATCCCCGCGATCATCGCGATCAGCAAAGACCCGTTCATTATTTTTTCGTCGAACGTGTTTGCTATCTTGGGGCTGCGTTCGCTGTACTTCGCGCTCTCGGGTGTCATGAAGCACTTCCGCTTCCTCGGGGCGGGACTGGCCGCCGTGCTGTGCTTTATCGGAATAAAAATGCTGATCTCCGGCTGGTATCACATACCGATCGAATGGTCGCTGGGCACCGTCGCAGTGCTGCTGGGCGCGGCCATGGGCGCCTCGCTGCTTTTTCCCGAAAGCTCGGCCTCGGAAAAAT
>JAVBTG010000194.1:0-13120 GCA_031556275.1 Opitutales bacterium | reverse complement strand
AGAGGAGGAAGCTATGCGGGCGGTATGGGCGGTTCGTTTTTCCTGTTCATAATGCGCGCGGATGGGTTATGATAAGGGGCATGCATTCTGTCACGCTTGTTGTGCTGGTCGTTAACGCCGTTTGTGTGGGGTTTTTGGCGTGGGGGTTGGCGGCTTTTCAAAAGCGCATGCTCAGACGGTGGATTCCCGCCGATTACCAGAAACTGCGGCCCGACGGCTGGGTGTTGCTGATGGGGATGGCGGCCTTTTGGATGGGGTTGCTGTTCATCGTGAGTTTTGTGTTGGCAAAAACGGAGGTGCGGCCCGTCATGGAGGGCAGCGAGAAATGGATGCCGGTGATAGGGGTGGTTTTCTTTCTGTTTTCGGGGAAAATCACGCAGGCGTATTTTCGGCTGTTGGGGGTGAGTCCCAAGGGGCTCGCGTGGTGGACGCCCAAGCACAAAAAGAAGGGGGCCACGCAGATCGCGTGGAAGGAAGTCAAAAGCGTGTCGGCCTCGGGGTTTTCCGGCAGCTTCACCATTCGCACAAAGGGCGGAGCGATTTTTGGGAATTATTTTTACGGCGGGCAGATGCCCGCGTTGCTCGACGCGTTTGACCAACATCTGCCCAAGTCCGCCATGAATGAAAAAACGCGGACAGTGTTTGCCAAACTGCGCGCGCGCATTGCGAAGTATGCGCGGAAGGGATAGAAAGTTTATCGGTTTAATCTTTACAAGTAATTTGTTTTGCAAAGAATGGATGTGTCCGCAGCCGTTCGTTTGATTGTGCATGAAGACTGAATCGCTCTGCCCTGTCTGCCTCAAAACGATTCCCGCGCGAAAAATCCGCAAGGGGGCCGACGTGTTTTTGGAAAAGACCTGCGGCGAGCACGGGGAGTTTTCCCAAAAAATCGCCAAGGACGCCAAACGGTTTTTGGATAAGACGTTTTCCGTCGAAGGCAAACCGTTCACGCCCGTCACCGCCTATCGCGGGGAATGCGGGCGGGATTGCGGCTGGTGCGAAAAGCACCGCCAACATATTTGCTCGGGGCTGGTGGAGATAACAGAGCATTGCAATTTGGCGTGCCCCATTTGCTATTTTGGGAAAAAGAAAAAAGCGCACCTATCGGTGGAGGAATGCGAAAATCGTATCGACACGCTGTTGAAAGTCGAGCGGGGGAAGCTGGACGTGCTGCAGCTCTCGGGCGGAGAATGCCTGCTGCATCCGCAGTTTGGCAAAGTTTTGGACGCGGCGCTGGCGCGCGAGATCGGGCGCATCGCCGTCAACACCAACGGGCGGGCGTTGCTGAAGGACGAGGGTGTTTTTTGGGAAATAAAAAAGCACCGCGACCGCGTGGAGGTCTATTTGCAATTCGACGGATTTGACGATGAGGTCTACAAAACGCTGCGCGGAAAGCGCCTGCTGAAGGAAAAGCTGGCGATCGTGCAAAAGCTCAACGAGGCGGAGATAAAGATCTGCCTCGCCGTGACGGTCTATGCGGGGAACTTGAAGGAGATTCCCGCGATTTTGGACTTTGCGGTAAAGACGCGGCATATCTCCGGCATCACGTTCCAGCGGCTGACGAAGGTGGGGAATGCCTGCAGTAGCGATGTCGTTTCTGTCTTTCAAGAGGATATTTTGGCGGCCATTGCGGACAGCGGGATGGCGCGCTACAAGGATCTCATTCCCCTGCCCTGCTCGCATGAGAATTGCACGAGCCTCGGGTTTTTGTTTTGCACCGGTAAAAAAGTGCATTCGCTGGGCGAGTACGTCGATTTCTCCAAGTGCAAGGACGCCCTCGCTAACCGCGTGGCCTTTGACCAGAACGTGATGGCCTACATGCGCAAAAACCTCTGCGACTGCTTTATCGGGAAATGGCTGGGGGCCGCCGGTGCCCTGTCGATGGCCAAGCTGCAAAAATTCGTCGGCGGCGAGCGCAGCACGATGCGGGACATGAAGGTCATACGCATCATCGTCAAAAATTTCATGGACGCGGACACGTTTGACTTCGAGCGGGCGCGCAAGTGTTGCACGGGCGTGTCTGCGGGGGACGGAAAAGTCGTGCCGTTTTGCATCCACAACGCGTTGAAAGGAGCTTTGCATGAGTGAGCAGCCGGAGCGTACACAAATACCGGACGAGCCGCAGACGGCACTGCCGCCGCCTCCTGTTCCGGAGCGGCCTTACAAAAATCTGGGACCGCAGGAGCATGCCGGTGTCATCATTTTCAAAATAATCGTGGTCGGCGTGGCCAGTGTTTTCATTTTTTTGGGGACGTGCATCCCGGGGACCATCGCATTCGGAAACGATTTCGTGGCAGGGGCAATGATGCTGGCCGCCGCGTTTTTCATAGGGATGCTTTATTTGAGTATCACTAAAAGGTCGATAGTCGCCCTAGTGTTCAGCCTGTTTATCGCGGTGGCGGGGGCGATCGCCTTTCTGGTACTTTTAGCTAAGTTTAACGCGCAGTTCTAACCTGATCCAGCCATGCAGCAAAAAAACACGAACATACCTGTGCAAGCGCCGCCCAAACAAAAATCTTCCGGCACTTTTTTTGAGCAGCTGATTCCCGCCACGGTCAGGGCCATCACCATCACTCTCGTGGGGATTCTGATTTTTGTGGGGACTTGTTTTCCGATCGGCATGTACACTTTTATGCGTGCCAGCGAGTGGATTTGCATTCTATCCGGCATCTTTGCCGCGGGGATTTTTTATGTCGTGCTCTTCCATAAGGCCATCGTGAAAAAGTATAAGTGGAATGTTGTAGTGTGTTCCCTGATTGTCTCGGCATTGATTGTGGTTTTATCGTTTTTCTTGTTCGAGTTATCTCTCGGCTAACGTTGTTTTCGCCATGGATTCCTCCCCTGAAAACGAACCGCGGGACGAGCTGCCTTCGGGGCAGTCGACGGCGATTGCGATTTTGAAGCTGTTTCTCATCGGGATGGCCAGTTGTTTTGTGTTTGTGGGGACTTGCATTCCCCTTAGTTTGAGCGCCAATAGCGATATGTCGCCGATCGCGTTGTTGTTGGCGTTTGTGTTTTTTCTTGTGAGCGCTTATTTTGCCGTGGTGCGCAGATCCATGCTGGCGCTCGTAATCGTTATCATCGCGATGATTGTCGGGTTTTCGTTGTTGGTCTCCTTTTTGTAACGCTATGGCCGCTTACGCTATTTTTTGCCTGATCGGGGTGTGCGCGGGGGCGCTCGCCGCGCGGGCGGTGCGTATGCCGAAGCCGGAGGGGGACAAGGATTGGACGGTTTATGCCGTGTGCGCGGCCGGGATGATTGTCGGGGCGAAGTTGCCCGTGTGGATCGCCTACGGGTACACCGGCCTTTCGCCCTACTCCGGCAAGAGTGTGATGGGCGGATTGTTGGGGGCGTTCGTGGCCGTGAATCTCTACAAATGGATCACGCGGCAGACCGGGGCGGCCTTTGGCGGGCGGTTTGTGATCCCCGTGTCCATTGCCGTGGGGTTTGGCAAGATCGGGTGTTTTTTCAACGGGTGTTGCGGAGGGTCGCTGCTGGGATGCCCGCCGCAGTTGGCCGAAAGCGCGTTTCAATTTCTGATGGCGGGTAGCCTTTATGTCTTTTATAAAAGGACGGGGCGGGCGGATTTGCTGTTCCCGCTTTATCTGCTGGCGTATTTGACGATGCGGTTTTTTATGGAATTTGCGCGCACGGAGCCGGTGTCCGCTTTCGGGCTGACCGCCTATCAATTGCTGGCGATCGTGTTCGCGCCGGTGTTTGTTTGGATTATTTTGAGGAGGAGAAAAATAAGAGCATGATACCGCCGTTTTTAGAAGCCTTTGCGGAGCGTTCCGCCAACCCCGCGCTTTTTCTGTGGGGGCTCGGCGTGATTTACGCGACGGCCGCCGTGTTGCTGGTCGCCGTCGTGACGAAGTTCCGCCAGCACGCGTTGCGCCCACAGCCGTTGAAGGAAAAGCGCGACCATCCGTTTTCCACGCTGGAGATGACGCTGTGCGCCGCCGTCATGTTCCCCTTCTGGACGCGCAGCTGGGGACAGATGCCCGTGGAGGGGTGGCTGCAATACGCTTATTTCGGCGTGGGGTTGCTGATGGCGGGCGCGGCGTTGGCGTGGCATCTGCGGGCCAAGGTCGATATCGGCACACTGTGGTCTGACGGCATTGAGATCAAGGCGGCCCATCCCGTCCTCAGCAGCGGAGCTTTTGCGCTGGCGCGGCACCCAATGTACGCCTCGCTGCTCATGTGGAGCTGGGGGGCCTCGCTCATGATGATGAACGCGGCCACGCTCGCGTGGGTGACCTTCGCGATGCTGCCGCTGATGATTTTTAGGGCGAAGGCCGAGGAACGGCTGCTGACGCAGGCGAATCCCGACTATCGTTTTTATTGGGAAAACGTGCGCATGCTGTTTCCCGGGCTTTCGGGGGCGTGGGCGCTGGTGATAAAGCTGGCGGCCATCGGGCTGCTGGCGGCGTGCATTTGGGAGGGAATCACGTTTGCGGGGTTGTTGCTGTTGATTTTCACACACCTGTATCTGGGGTATTCGTTGTTGCCGGAAAAGGTTGCCTTTTCGTACCGCTCCAAGTCGGGCATGATGGCGGTGTTCTGGGCGCTCAGTTTGCTGTGGCCGCCTGTGTATTATTTGTTCTATCTCGTTTTATTGATGTTTGTCTACGGGTTGAAATTCAACTGCCCCTGCATGCGCGTTTATGACAAGTATCAGGGGTGCCCCTGCTTTGCGCTGTTGGGGAAATGCGTGTACAAGGGGAAACCCTCAAAATGAAGGCCAAACCGACACCGAAAAATGATGGATTGCAGCGCGATTTCAGATCACTTTTGTGCGTTGCGATAATCGTTTCCATGGTGATCGCCATTCCATGCTGCTTCGTTTTCATAGGCATATTCTTCCTGATGATTTCCCATTTGGAAACACAGAGCGTCGACGCGTCCTTTTGGAAGAGCCTGCTCATCGTGCTGCCTGTTTTTTTCGCGCTCTTTTATTTTGGCGTCATCAGAAAGGTTCCGTGGCATATCAGCTTGCTGTCTTTCCTTTTTACGCTGTTCTTTTTCTGGGTGGTGGCGCTCAATCCTTATCATGAGATATCGAGGCATCCGCGACGATGCGCTCATCGGCACCACGCGACAAGTGACGTTGAAAAAGGCAACACCATCGGCGAACGAAACTAGACACAAAAAAACGGTCTCCCGTAAGGAGGCCGTTTTTTTGTGCGGAAGGTGGGGCTTATTTAAAAAGACCCTTGATGGCGTCGCCCGCGCCTTTGACGGCCTCGCTGCCGACGTTGCCCGCGCCTTTCAAGGCGTCTCCCCCCGCTTTGACGGCGCCGTCCGCCGCCGCCTTGGCCAAGTGAGTCAGGACTTGGCCCGAAATCTGCATGACGGCCGTGGAGATGGGGACGCCCCCCTCCTTCACGCCGATGCCCTCGAATTCGATCGGGGGCAAGGGAACCGTGAATGTGCTGCCCGCGAGAATTATCGTGGCTTGGGCACCGGTGATGCTCACTTTATGGATGATAACCTTCATCGGGGCCGGTTTCTCGGCGGTCTTTTCCTCCGGCTTGGCGGGTTCGGCGGAAGTGCCGACGTATTTTTGAATGTTGTCCATCAACGCCTGGATGTTGTTGGAGCCGCCCACGCCGAGCACACCGCCTTTTGTCTCAAAGGAGAACTGCGGCTTTTCCATGATCAGCTTGTCGAGCACGACCACGTCGCTCAGCAGGCTCAAGGGGGCCACGCCCGCGTCCATCGACTTGACGGACATCAGTGGCACCTTTTGGGTGTAGCCCTCGGGGTTTTCGATGACGAAACCCTTGAGGGAGACGGAGCCCATCAGCAGGTGGGTGCTCACGTCCTCCAAGCTCGCCTTGGTGCCGAGCACCTGCGGGGCCATGGTGTTGAACGTTTCCTTGACGATGCGGTCCATGAAGATGACCGCCGCCACGCAGACCGCGACGACGAGCACCAAGAGAATCAGGAGAATTTTTTTCAGGCGTTTTTTCATAGGGAAACAAATGGGTTAATAGGATTATAGATACACCCATTCTCCCGATTTGTCAGCCTGAAACGCAAAATGCCCGCCCTCGGTGTGAGAGGCGGGCATTTTGGAAACGGCATGCGGGCATGCCGCGAAGGATTACTTGGTGGCTTCGTCGAGAATGTCGCCGAGGCTCGTGAGCTCCTCGTTGCCGCGCACCTTGTCGAAGGCGGCTACTTCCGCGGCCAGCTGGCCGGCGTCGTAGGCGGCCGCCTTGATGGACAGGCCGATGCGGCGCTCGTCGCGGTCGATCTTGATGACGCGGGCGGTCACTTCCTGGCCGACCTTGAGCACGTCCTTGATCTTCTCGATGTGGTCCTCGCCGATCTGGCTGATGTGGACCAAACCGTCGATGTCGTTGTCCAACTCCACGAACGCGCCGTAGGATGTCAGCTTGGACACCTTGCCCTTGACCACGTCGCCGATGCGGAAGTGGGTCTCGATCTCCTGCCAGGGGTCGATGGCGAGCTGCTTCATGCCCAGCGAAATGCGCTGCTGGTCGGGGTCGACGTCCAAGACGATGGCGTCGATCTCGTCGCCCTTCTTGAGCACCTCGGAGGGATGGTTGACCTTGCGCGTCCACGACATGTCGGAGACGTGCACCATGCCGTCGATGCCCTCTTCGAGCTCGACAAAGGCGCCGTAGGTCGTGAGGTTGCGCACCTTGCCGTGGACGCGGGCGCCCGCCGGGTAGTTGTGGCGCACCATCTGCCAGGGGTTTTCCTCGAGCTGGCGGATGCCCAGCGAAATTTTCTGCTCGGTCTTGTTGATGCCCAAGACGACGGCGTCGACTTCCTGCCCGATTTTGAGGACTTCGGAAGGCTTGCTGATGCGCTTGGTCCAGGACAGCTCGGTGACGTGCACCAGGCCCTCGACGCCCTGCTCGATCTCGACGAACGCGCCGTAGGGGACGAGGTTGACGACCTTGCCGTGCACCTGCGAACCGACGGGGAACTTGCTCTCGATGCCGTCCCAGGGGTTCTGCGTGGCCTGCTTGAGGCCGAGGGAGACGCGCTCGCGGTCGCGGTCGACCTCGATGATCATGACGTTGATTTCCTCGCCGACCTTCAGCATTTCGCTCGGGTGCGAGACGCGGCCCCAGCTCATGTCGGTGATGTGCAGCAGACCGTCCAGACCGTCGAGGTCGATAAAGGCGCCGTAATCGGTGATGTTTTTGACCACGCCGCGGCGCATGAGGCCGGGCTTGACCTCGTCCAGCAACTGGCGGCGCTTTTGCTGGCGCTGCTCCTCGATCAGCTCGCGGCGCGAGATGACGATGTTTTTGCGGTCGAGATTGATCTTGAGGATCTTGAAATCGTAAGTCTGGCCGACGTACTGATCCAGGTTCTTCGGGGGCTGGATGTCGATCTGCGAGGCGGGCAGGAAGGCGTCCACGCCCAGGGCAACGATGAGGCCGCCCTTGACCTTGCTCTTCACGCGACCGGCGACGACGGAGCCTTCGGGACACTTGGTGAGGATATTCTCCCAGTTCTTCTTCTGCTCGGCCTTGTCAAAGGAGATGACGGGGTTGCCGTTTTTGTCCTCGAGCTTTTCGAGATAGACGTCGATCTGCTCGCCGATCTGGAGCGCGCCCACGTCGGGGAACTCGTTGTGGGGGACGACGCCCTCCGCCTTGCCGCCGATGTCGACGACCACCTCGTTGGCGCGGATTTCGGTGATGGTTCCCTTGATGATGGAACCGGACTTCAGGTTTTCAAACGTGCTCTGCGCGAGCAGTTCTTCCATGATGTTGCTCATGTGGATGTACTGGCTGTAAACTCCCCGGCGGCCGCAATCGGAAGCGCGGTGGGCGCGCGTGGAGGTTAAGGGTTGGTTACTTGGTTTGTCGGTTGATTTGACCGCCCGACTTCCGAATCGGGTGGAAAAGGTATTTATCGTAGGCAGTTGGCGAGGGACAGGCAAGCTTCAAAAGGGCGGTTTGGCCCGATGGGCGCAAAAAAGCCCTCCGGAAAAGGAGGGCTTTTGTATCTGCCTAAGTGGCAGGGTTATTTGCGACGGCGGCGGGCCACCGAGACCAGGGCCAAGGCACCGACCAGGAGGGAGGCGACGGCCGGTTCGGGGATGTAGTTGATGGTCGCCGTCAGGCTCTTGGCGCCCCAATCGAAAGAGACGTCGTACTGGTTTTTGTCGTAATTGATCGCCTCGAACGCAACATTGGTGGGTTTCGTGGTGTAGGAGATCAGCGTCAGCGTCACGTTTTCGGTGGCGGCATAGTCCTCCAAATCAAGCTTGTATTTGCCGCCCACATTAAGCGTAAGAGTGGAGGCGGTGATCAGTGCGGACGTGTCGAACGTGTTGCCGGATGCTTTAAAGGTAAGCGACCCGCTTGCGCCGATTGTCATGGCGGCGGTCACCGTGACGCTCGCGCCGTTGGAAACGAGAAAAGAACCGGTGCCCGCTGTGCCAACATTCAGGTTGTTTGCGCTGACAACACCACCCGTCACCGTCATGTCCCCACCGCCGCCCGCAGTATTGCCGACAGTCAAATTTGTTCCGACCTTGAGAATTCCCCCGGTAACGTCCAAGGTGCCTTTCCCGAAATAAGTGACAGAGTCGGTTATCGCCGAAGTCCCGATCAGCAATGCTCCCGTAATCTTCACCTCCGTTGCAGTGCTTGTTTTTTGCGAAATCGTCACCTTGCCAGTGCCGCCCTGCCCGATAACCATGCTGGCACCCTGAAGGGAGCCTCCCTTGATCTCGCCATTACCGACAGAGTTCACCTGGTCGCCAAATGAAATACTGGTGCCAAAAACTGCAGTCCCGTTGTCCAAAATAAAGTTCCCTGTGGCGTAGGCGCCGTCTCCGCGTCCGACGCTAAGCGCTCCCGTTGAGGAATAATTGCCACCGTTGTGAATGTATAGCGTGCCGCTACTGTTGTTCAAATCCTTGCCGGAAGTGCGCCCCACCATTGTCCAAGGCTTGACCGTATAATCAACATCGGTCTTCCAGTTAAATTTGACGAAGTCATTGAGCACGACCTTGCCGCCGTCGACTTCGAGAGTTGTGCTACTGTTCAGTCCATCGCCAATCAAAATATTGTTACCCGAGGAGAATTGCCCGTTCGCACCAACATACAAAAGCGATGTTTGGTTCGCGATACCAATGATATATTGGCCGTAATCGTTCTTGTCATCCGTCTGCACGTTGAGTATGCCGTTGGAGATGCTCAGGGTGCCGCCTCTGATCGCTATCTTGGCCGCAATGTAAGTCTGCCCGTCGGCGATCTCGGCGGTGTAGCCCGCGTTGATAACGGCTTGCGAGCTCGACCCCGGAAGGCTGGCGGAATTCCAATTACCGGCGACGCCCCAATCGCCTTTCCTCGAGGCGACATTGAAAACCGTGTCGGTTGTAAGCGGCTGCGGCGACGCGGCAAAGGCCGTGGCGCAGGCGGCGAGGACCATGCAAAACAGGGGGGTAATGGAGGACTTCATAAATCGGGAGTTTTATGTGAAATGTCGTTGCGTGCAACATCGCATCCTACGCGCGTCAAATGGCGACACCAAAGGCTATGTTGCTCAGTATGTTGTAGTTTTATGGAAAATCGGTGTTATTACAAGATTATTCTTTCGTTTTGCATTCCGATTTAACGGGGAATGTCTACGGGGACAAAAAGCCCGCTTCGGGGTGTTTTTGCGGAAAAACACCCCGAAGCGGGAGGACATCTTTGAAAATAATCGCTAACGCTATGGATGATAGCAAATTAGAGGCCGTCGCCGTCGTTTTTGAGATAAAATTCTTGCGAAAGGGTCGTACCCGCCTGATTGGTCCATGTGACGCGGTATTTGCCCTTGAACCCGCGGAAATGTATGCGGCCGTCTTTGCCGGGCTGGGCGGTGAGGCGGGTTTTCCATTCGCTGTTGATGAGGTTGTCGAGCGCGTAAAACACGGGTTTTTTGTCCATCCGACGGGTGAACAGGCCCGAATGCGAGGGTTCGCCCGGGGCGCCGCAATCGTCCACCACGTTCCACCACGTGATGCCCATAAGCGGTTCCAAACTGAACCACAGGCGGTACAAGTTGCGCGTGATCGTGGCCTGCATTTGCCAATCCTTGGGGGAAGTGCCGGGGGCTGTGACGGTGACCTCGCTCAGATGAATCGGCAGCCCCACCCCGCCCAGGCGCTCGGCCCACGCCCAAATAGCCTCGGGTGTCTGGTTTTCTTTGCCCGCGTCAACGCGGTCGGGCGTCTGGATGTCTTTGCCCGCCGCGATGTCCAGAATTTGCTGCGGGCGCATCAGGTGCATTTGCGCGCCGATAATGTCCACACGGCAGCCGCGGGCGATCAGGTCTTTGATTTGTTTGACGTAGTTCTCGCTGAGGTTGAAATCGTTGATGTTCATCAACACGTTTTTGGGCAGCTCGCGCGTGGCGACCTTGAACGCCTCGTAGGTGTAGTCGCCGGGCATGATGCCGTAAAGGCTCTTGGCAAGGGCGCTGCCGGGGATCAGGAAGCCGCGCTGGTAATCCACGGCGCTTTCATTGACGATGTCCCAGCTGTGGACGCGGTCGCCGTAGTGACGGGCGATCTCGACGATCCGTTTTTCAAACGCGCGGCGCAGGGTCTTGGCGAATTCGGGGAACATCGCCTCGAGTTCCGCGACCGGGGTGTTTTGATATTTTTCGGAATAAACCTCGTCGAGATAGTCGGCGGAAATAGCATAGTCGGTGATCATCTCGTCCATCTTGGCCTTTTCTTCGGGCGTCATGAATGCCTGCGTCAGCCAACTCGGGTGATTCCATTTGCGCGAGCCCCACACGAATGGATGCCCGTGTATGCGCACGCCCTTGCGCTCGCAAAATTCGACGACGGGGTCCGTGGCGGGGCGGCGCCAGTGGCGCTCTTTTTTGGGCTCGGCCACAGCGTTCCAATATTCCTGCGTGTCCCAGTATTCGCCCTTGAAGCGCGGACGGTTGGGCTGCATCTCAAACATGTCCCAATAGAAGGCGACCGTTGCGGAATTGAACAGGGTGCCGTACAAGGCTTGGTGCGTTTGGTTGTACTCTTTTTTGCCCAGCTGGTTGAAATTGAAAATGTGCGCCCCGAAAATGAAATCGTGCGACAGCTGCTCGATTGTGACGACGGAGTTCGGGGCGAGATCTTTTATGAAAATCTCGGCGTCGGCCTTGCGGTGCTTTTCAATGTTGGCGTCGATGCGCGCCTGAATCTCGGGGTTCCATTGATTCCAATAGGCCGCGCTCATGAGGCCGCCCTTGTCTTCTCGGGCGGTTTTGGGGAAATCGGATTGCGCGTGGGCGAAGGGGCACAGCAACAGGGCGGCAAGGCAGAGGAGGATACGTGTCATTATTCTGACGGAGGGGGTGTTGTGGGAGGAGGAAGCAGTTTCGGGGATTATGGAATACTTCTAGGATACCAGTGTCAAGGGTGTTTTCTGTGTTTTCCAAATTTCTCCAGATGCCGTGTGGGATTTGAAGGCATTCCAAGCGATATTTGGGCGGCAAAATCTGCTTTGAAACGTTGAGGGATTTCTCTATGTTGGGAAATGTGTCTACCATTATCGGAACTCCTTTTAAGCAAAACGCCACGAAAGCCATGCTGCTGGGCAGCGGGGAATTGGGGCGCGAGGTCGTGATTGAGTTGAAGCGGCTGGGGCTCGAGGTGATTGCCGTCGACCGCTATGCCAACGCCCCCGCCATGCAGGTGGCAGACCGCTCCCACGTCATCTCCATGCTGGATGCGGACGCGTTGGAAGCCGTTGTGCTGCAGGAGAAACCGAATTTTATCATCCCCGAAGTCGAGGCGATTGCGACGCAGAAACTGCTTGAGCTGGAGGCCAAGGGGTTTCGTGTGGTGCCGACGGCCAAGGCCGTCAATTTCACCATGAACCGCGAGGGCATCCGCACGCTGGCGGCGGAAACATTGGGGCTGAAAACGTCGAGCTACGCCTTTGCGGGGGATTTTGCGGAATTTGAAAAGGCGGTTGAAAAAATCGGCCTGCCCTGCGTGGTCAAGCCTGTCATGAGTTCCTCCGGGCACGGGCAGAGCGTCGTGCGCGCGCGGGCGGACGTGCAGAAGGCGTGGGATGTCTCCCAATCGGGAGGCCGCGCGGGCAAGGGGCGCGTGATCGTGGAGGGGTTTGTGGATTTTGACTACGAGATCACGCTGCTGACCGTGCGCCACAGCGGCGGCACTGGCTTTTGCGCGCCGATCGGGCACGAGCAGATCGACGGCGACTATCGCCGCAGCTGGCAGCCCCACCCCATGAGCGATGCTGCCCTCGGAAAAGCGCGGGCGTGCGCGCAGAAAATCACCGACGCGCTCGGCGGCTTTGGGATTTTCGGGGTCGAGATGTTTGTGAAGGGGGACGAGGTGTGGTTCAGCGAGGTTTCACCCCGCCCGCACGACACCGGCATGGTGACAATGATCACGCAAAGCCTCTCGCAGTTTGCGCTGCACGCGCGGGCGGTTTTGGGGATCCCCGTGCCGGAGATTGTTTTGCACGGGCCGGGCGCGAGCCGCGCGGTCGTCGTCGAGGGCGACGCGGATATGCTCGCGTTTGCGGGGCTGGACAAGGTGTTGGCCGAAGGCGGCACGGATTTGCGTATTTTTGGCAAGCCCGAGGTAAAAGGGCATCGCCGCATGGCCGTGCTCTTGGCGCGCGGGGCCACCGTCGAAGAGGCGGACGCCAAAACGGCGCGGATGCTGGAGGCGTTGGAGATAATAAAGCAATAGACGGTCTTTACACGCGGCACAAAAAAGCCCTTCCGGTGATGGAAGGGTTTTTTTGAAAGACCGCGTACTTTACCTCCCGCGACGCCGCAACGCCAACGCGAGGGCGAGCACGCCCGACAGAACCGCCGACAGGGCCGGTTCCGGCACATTTTTGAGGTGCGCGTACATGTTATTGCCCTGCCATTCAACTTCCCATGTGTCGGGTTCCACGCCGAGGAACGACCAGCTTATCGCCTTGACGTCCTCGCCGACTTCCTGCGCCGATTGCAGCAGCAATACCGTCACGTCCATTCCCGGGGAGAAGTTTTTCAGGTCGATAAAGTAATTTCCGTTATCGTCCAAAACAAGCGAGTCCGCACTGACATAAGCCACCGTGTCGCTGACAGGTTTGCTCAAATCCA
>JAVBTG010000101.1:0-8324 GCA_031556275.1 Opitutales bacterium | reverse complement strand
GTTCCACATGTAATAATTAAGCCCCCGCATTTCCCCCGTCATATCCCCGCGCGCGTTATAGTGCTTGAAGCGAATGTCGTCTTCGCCATATTCGTCTTCCGCGGGATGAATGCTGTACAAAATCCCTCCCACCCCGCCGCCGTAATCGGAGCCGCGTATATGTTCCAATTCAGGAATGGCAGTTCCGGAATACGCCCCGTTGTATTCCCGCTGGCTTGTGCCGCCCGAAAAAATGACGTGCGAGAGCGTGCCGCCCGCCGCAGACTCGTCGCGCACGACGCGGCGCGTGCTTGCTATAATCGCGAGAAGTTTAGATATTCAACACCACGCAAATGCAGTCGCATCTCTACCGGATTCTAATGGTTATCCGGGACAAGCGGCACGAGGAGGGCTAGTCGCTGGGGTGTTCAGTCTGACGTAGGCGAACTTCCCCGTGAAGGGATGTGCCCATCTGGTTTCACCGAGGGTTGCGCGATGCCGTTGGAGCGATAAAACACAAACGCCATCCGTTGGCCGCTCCTGCTTGCGCGATCTAAGGATAAATGAAGCCCATGGCCGCATCGCGCGAACACATGGGCTTCATAGCCGAGAAGCTGCATCTTGCCTTTAGCCTAAAGAGCATTTTGGCACACCGCTTGCTCTATGGTTGGCCCGTGGTTGGATTCATCATCCGCGCACGCGGCACTTTTCGGCGGCGTAAATGGCGACGGCCCGCCCGAGGTCTTTTTCACGCGAGGCGCTTTCAAAGCAGTAGTCGAACTCCCCTGCCCGCAGCACTTCCGCCTGCGCCGTTTCCAGCCTGCGCTTCAACTCCGCCTTGTCGGCGGTGCCGCGCCCCACCAAGCGCCGTTTCAGCTCGGCGATACTCGGCGGCAAAATAAAGATCGTCACCACGCGCCCCTTTAACGGCCCGCTTTTTCGCCCGGCCTTGCGGTACGCCTCGGCCCCCTGCACGTCGATGTTCAAGAGCACGTCATTGCCCTTGTTTAACAAACCCTCCACCTCGCGCCGCAGCGTGCCGTAATAGTTGCCGTGCACGAGCGCGTGCTCGATAAATTCGCCCTTCTTAATACCCTTTTCAAAATCCGCGCGCTCAAAAAAGAAGTAATCCCGTCCGTCGCGCTCGCCATCCCGCGGCGCTCTTGTCGTCGCCGTCACGGCCCTGCGCAAATTTTTTCCATGCCGCGCCAAAAGCCCGTCGCACACGGTGGTCTTCCCGCTTCCAGCGGGGCCGGAGACGATGAACAAAAGGGCGTTTTTTGATTTTTTCTTCACGGCGTTGCTCCCGTTAAAAGTTCAATACGCCAGCGTCGCCCCCGCGCACGCAATCGCGCATGCAGCCAGCACGCCGCCGACCGCCCTTGCCCGCCCGTCGGAGCCAAACGCCCACTCCCCGAAATTGCGCGCCTTGAACGGCATGGCACCCCAGTAAATGGAGATAAAAATCCCCGCGAACACCAGCCCTGCGAAGACGACCCGCGCGGCGGGTGCCTGCGCATAGGCGGCGTCGAGCAACACGGAGGCGCACAGCAGATATGTCAAGCACAGCCCGCGCACGGCCAAAAAGTCGCGCACCCAAAAAAACGATCCCACGATGACAACGCCGAAGAGCACCGTCAAAATCCCGCGATAATCGCCCCAGTCGGCTTTTCCCAAATGCAGCACATGCCACAAAAACCACAAACCGCCCCCGCCAAAAAAGACCCCCGCGGCCAGCGGCGATCGCAAACTTTTAAAATACGCGGGCGCGAGCGCCGCCCCCTTCCAGAGAAAGGGAGCGGCGAGCGCCGCCAAAAAAGCGGCAAACAAAAGCGTGGCGCAGGTAAGGCTCATGGAAACCGCCATTCTAGCCGCCCCCCCTCTCCTCACGCAAGCGGGGTTTTTGGCAACGCAATCACCCGTGGCATATAATCCCATCCGCATCCTCCCATCGCAAGGGCCGCCAAATTTGCCCGCCGCACTGCGCCGTTGCCAGGTGGCAAACGCCGTGCGCGGAGGAATAATCCATGCAAGCGTGTTTATCCCCCTTTAGGCGCGTTACTTTTTCGCCGCGGCCTTTGGCAGGGCGTCCTCAATATACTTGGCCACCTGCCTGGCCAAAAACTCGCTGCCTTTGTGGGTGAAATGGACGTTCCTGGGAATCTGGTATTCAAAGAGGTCGGGGAACACGAGATTGTACAAATCATCCACCACGACCCCCTGCGCCTGCATGACCTTCCGCGCGGCCTCGTTGTAGCGGATGGAATCGGCGTTGTCGAAATGGTAGTTGCCGTCGTCCAGTTCCGGCGGCATCGGGGTCGTGGTCGCGAAAATGGCGACGTCGCACCTGGCTTTTATGCGCTCGGTTATGCGCGTGAGATTTTTCACATACGTGTCGATGTCGGTAAAATTCTTCTTCTCCCCGGTCTTAAAACGCTTGATGTCATGCCCCCCGAAATTGAAATGCCCGACCGCCCATTTTTGATCGCGAGTCATTGGTCGATTTTCTGAACCCCGCGCGTGATGGCCCCGCAATTCTCGCCGGGCCGCATGACATTCGCCTTTCCCCTGAGCAGCTCCCGCACCTTTAAAGTGTAGCCGATCGAGATCGAATTCCCCACGAGCAACACATTGGGCAGCGCGGGATCCGCCTTGACGGGTTTCAACGCCTCCGGCATCGGCTTCTCCCCGGCGGCGAAAAGCACGCCCGCGCACAGGCAAACGACGGGAAGCAGCCATTTTTTAAAGAGGGCATTCATGGCAATCTCCTCTACTTAGGGCATTCCCCTGTTAAATGACGGCATTTTGTCGGCGCTACTTTTTTTGCGGCCGCGGAGTCGCTTCCTTTGACATCTCCAGCAACCTCACGGGTTTGCCTAGCGTAAGAACCATTTCGAATCCGCCGTCGCGCGCGGGGCAGACTCCAAACCGATAATCCCCGTCTAGAATCTTTTGGGGAAAATCGGTGATTTTTCCGGTTTCGGGGTCGACACGTCCCGTCGCCTCGAATTTTCCGCTCTTACCCTCCCCCTTGCGCTTCCCGTAGACAAACACGCGGTAATTGAACGTGTTATCCTCGTATTGTTGCAGCTCGAAATCGCAGATCATTTCCACATCGTCCCTTTTGAACACGACCTTGTCGGCGGTGCTACTTGTCCAATTGATTTTATTGTCGCCCGAAGGGATCGCCTTCCCGTCCATCTCGTATTCCACAAAAGAATCGCTGGTGCGCTGGTAGGTGCCGTTCTCAAATGCGTACGTTCCGGTGCTTACCGCTTTTATCATGCCGTCGGGATAATAAACTTTCATCTGATAACGCCCGTCCTCCCCATAGGCGATCTCGCCCACTGGCTTTCCGTTTTCCATGAAAACACGCCACGTCCCGCAAGGAATGCCGTCCTTGTTACTGCCCCTCCATGGTCACGCCGCCGCTTGAAGTGTGCCGCCACGGGCCGCTATACGCTTTTTTTGAGGACGGGATTTCCCCGTTTTAAAAATTTTGCCACCCGTCGTAATACCCGACATAGCAAGAAGGCGGCATTTCCTCCCTCTGGCACGCGACGCACAACAAGGCGGCGCATATCCACGGCATGAGTTTTAGCATGGTCATTTTGATGAATGGTTTTTGGAAAAATGAAATCGTGAAATCGCGCTTATTTTAGCCCCGGCCCCGGCAGAATAAACAACCGTTGCGGTGTGTCGTCGCCGAAGACAAGAACGAGACTGTCCCTGCCGTCGCCGAGGCGCTGGATTCCCAGACGGTAATTTCCATAAAACGCTTTTTGGGAAAACTCGAAAATCTTTCCGGTCTCCGGATCGAATCGCCCCGTGGCCTCCATTTTCCCACCCTCGCCCGCCCCCTTGTGCTTGCGGTAGACAAACACCAGGCACGTAAAGGTGTTGTCCTCGTACAGCGGCAACTCAAAATCGCAGACCATCTCCAGGCCGTCATTTTTGAAAATGGGCGCCCCCCTCAGCCTGCTTGTCCACGGCTTGTCGCTCTGGTTGGTTCCGCTTCCCGTGGCGACGGTGTAAGCTTCGGTTTTGCGCTTGTACGCCCCGTCACGGAATGCGTAGGTGCCCATCTCCACCGATTGCGGTTCGCCGTCGGGATAATAAGAGAACGAATCGTATGTTCCGTTCTTCCTATAGACGACCTTTTTGGTCACGACGCCGTTTTCCAAGGCAGACTGCCACACCCCCGTGGGGATCCCGTTCTCATACTGCCCCTCGATGGTTTCCCCGCTCAAGAGCGTGTGCCGCCAAGCTCCCGAATAACTCTTTTCCTTTCCGGGAAGCTTCCCGTTTTCATAGCCGTTATACTGGTCAAAAATGCCGATATAGTTGGAAGGCGGATAAACCCCACTCTGGCACGCCGCGAAAAAAAGCGCCGCCACCGACAAAACAACCACGTTTAATAGCATGGAATTTTTCATGGATGGGATAAAAGTTGAAGTGTGTTTTCAATTACTGCATGTACTGTCCTTGGGGCGTCACCGTTGCCTCACCGGATTGGGCACCATCACTATTTCCGGCACGAGATCGTCGCCGAAAAACAGGTAAAAGCTGTCTTCGCCGTCGGAGTCGGGAATGGCTTTCAGCTGATAATTTCCATAAAAAACTTTTTGGGAATCTTCGGTGAATTTTCTGGTTTTGGGGTCGACGTGCCCGATGAACTCGATTTTTCCGCGCTCGCCGCGCCCCGCGTGCTCGGGATAGACAAACACGCGGCATCTGAATGTGTCGTCCTTGTAGGACTGTGTCTCGGCCTCGCAGACCATCTCTTTGTCATCTCTTTTGAATTTGGTTTTTATGGACACCCCAAGCCCCTCGATCTTTTTTTCGTCTTTCACGGCGGGCTTCCCGTCTAGCCCGTATTCGGTGGTGGCCTCGTGGATGCGGCTATACGCATCGCCGTCCTTAAACTTGTAGATTCCTGTGGTGACGGTTTTTATCATGCCGTCCGGGTAGTAATCGGCCTGCTGACAGTGCCCGTCTTCCCCGTAGGCGACCGTGCCCACGAGCGTCCCGTCTTCGCGCGAAACGCGCCAGCTCCCGCAAGGAATGCCGTTCTTATACCAGCCTTCGATAGTATCGCCCTCATCGGTCGTATACTGCCAGCGGCCGGAGTATGTCCCTTGTGCTAACGGTTTGTTTTCCATTTTGACTTTCATACCCAGACCGTAATAGCCGACATAACACGAGGGCAGCATCCCCTCTTTCTGGCCTTCTTTCTTATCCTCCTTTTTGCACGCCGCGAAGAAACACGCCAAGTACGCCAAGACCGCCGCGTTCAATAAAAGTAATTTTTTCATAAACGGGATAAGGGTGAAAAACGGCACTTCCGCTCGCCGCCCAATCTACACTTTTACCGCGCCGACTCAACCCTTTTTCAGGACGCGGAAAGGATGCGTCGCTCCGATTCCGCGCCAAATTTCCCTGCCTTTGAACCATTTTCGGAAAAACCGCTCAAAACCGCGGGCGGACGCGCTCAAAATAACGCCCCGCATTTTTCGCCAAAAAACGAACCGTATTTATAATTCAAATACAATTCCAATATTGTTTTTTCATGATCTTTCTTGACTTTTTTAACGTTTTTAAATTTTATATTAAAAACATCAAAAAAAGTGTTTTTCTTATTTTTTAAAAACCGATTTTTCTTCAAAAACAAAGACCAAAACAGGATCGGAAAACGCGGAGTCCCAAAAAAAGACGGAGGGAGGCTTAAAAAAGAGGAAGGAGCCCGCCTGCGCCCATGAATAGCGCCGTGCACTCCCCTTTCCCGCTTCGATGTCGCAAACAACCTCCTTTTACGCAAGAGGATAGGAATTTCAATCGAGTACGATGCCCATATCTGGGGGCATCCTATTTGCCGCTCGCGCGTATCGCGATCATCAACAACGAGATGTCGGCGGGGCTGACCCCGCTGATGCGGCTGGCTTGCCCGAGGTTTTCGGGTTTAACGGCGTCGAGTTTTTGGGCGCTTTCCAGCCGTAGGCCGCGTATTTCCTTGTAGGAGATGTCCTTTGGCAACCGGATATTCTCCAAATGACGCATTTTTTCGATCAGGCGCTGCTCGCGTTCGAGATAACCCTTGTAGCGCACGCGATAAATGATCTCTTGGCGGGCGGACTGGGAAAGCGCCTCAAATTCCGCCGGTAAAACGCCCTCCGGCACCCCCTCCCCCTCCAGCAAACGCCGCAACGCCTGGGCGATCGTGCCGCCTGCAATCTTCTGTTCTTCAAAGCCTTGCGTAAACGAAAGCACGGCTGCGGCCTTCGCCTCGATGCGCCGCAGACGGTCGGCGTCGAGCAGCCCGCAGCGGCGCGCGTGCGGCAGCATGCGGATCTCCGCGCTGGCATGATTGAGGGCCAACCGGTACTCCGCGCGGCTCGTGAACATCCGGTACGGCTCGGTGGTGCCCTTGGTGACAAGATCGTCGATCAACACCCCCAAATAAGACTCATCGCGCCGCAAAACGAGCGGTTCTTCGCCCCTTAATTTGAGCACGGCGTTGACGCCCGCGATCAGCCCCTGCCCTGCGGCCTCCTCGTAGCCGGACGTGCCGTTGATCTGCCCCGCGCAAAAGAGATTGTGCACCACGCGCGACTCCAGCGAGGGCCACAACTGCGTGGGGGGCGCGTAATCATATTCGACGGCATAGGCCGGCCGCAGCATCACGGCGTTTTCCAGCGCAGGGATGCTGCGCAATATGGCCTGCTGCGTCTCAAACGGTAGACTGGTCGATAGACCGTTGATATACCATTCGTCGGTGTTCAGTCCCTCGGGTTCCAAGAAAAGCCGATGGGTTTCCTTGTGCGGGAAGCGGACAAACTTGTCCTCGATACTCGGGCAATAGCGCGGGCCAATCCCTTTGATCTCGCCCGAGTACATGGGCGACAGGTGGAGATTGGCGCGGATAATGGCCCCCGTCTCGGGGCCTGTGTGGGTGACCCAGCAGGAAACTTGATTGTGGCCCGGCCGCCAGCCAAGTTTGCGATAAGGCGATGTGGGGCTGCCTTCATTTTGTTCCACGTGGAACAAATCGGAGGATGTGTCGCCGGACGACCCTGAAACATGATCGGGTGGACTGTTAATTTTTGTTGTTTCATTAACAGTTTTAAACAGTTCCGGAATAATTTTGAACAGTTGTTCCACGTGGAACATTGGGTCGTCCGTCCGGGTATCGTAAAAGGCGAAGAATGTCGGGTCGGCGTCGCCTTGTTGCTCCTCGCATTTTGAAAAGTCGATGGAATGGCCCGCGATGCGCGCCGGGGTTCCGGTTTTGAAGCGGCGCAGCTCAATACCCGCCTTTTCGAGGCTTTGGGAGAGATGGCGCGCCGAGAAGTCCGCAAGGCGGCCGCCTTCGTTTTTATTGAGCCCGATATGGAGCAGCCCGCGCAAAAAGGTGCCGGTCGTCAGAATGACCGTCTTACCGTAGAAGCTGACGCCCAAGTCGGTCTTCACGCCTTGGACGATGCCATCCTTATATAATAGCTCGTCGGCGACGGCTTGGAAGAGGGTGAGGCCGTTTTGCAATTCCAGCACATGCTTCATGCGGTACTGGTAGGCTTTTTTATCGCATTGAGCACGAGGGGCTTGCACGGCTTCGCCCTTGGAGCCGTTGAGCAGGCGGAACTGGATGGCTGTCGTGTCGGCGTTGACGGCCATTTCGCCGCCAAGCGCGTCGATCTCGCGCACGATGTGCCCCTTGGCCAGCCCGCCGATGGCGGGGTTGCAGCTCATTTGGGCAATGGTGTCTAGATTGCCGGTGATGAGCAGGGTGTCCGCCCCCATCCGCGCCGCCGCCAAGGCCGCCTCGCACCCCGCATGGCCACCGCCGCACACGATGACATCGTACGGCCTCGCCGGGTCGTTTCGCACGGGCGATTTTTTTAACCGATTGTCAGTCATTGTGTTGTGTTTTTATTCTCGGAGTCTGCGGGCAGCGGGGACGGGCCGTGCAGACGGCGAAAAACCATATCTACCATAATATTCCCTGCAAGGCGAGATTAAGTGTTATAAAAATTTCATACCTCTTTGATTTCGAATATGTTGCCTCATTTTAAGAGCAAAGAATGGAATGAAATTGGCCCATAGGTCGTTCAATCGGCATTCAGGGAAGGGCAGGGGCGGCCGGGAAATCTTTGGCGCTCCATTGACCCCTGTATGTGCGTTCTGTTTTGTAAAGACAGAAACACCCCTTGGTGGAATCCAACCACGGGCCAACCATAGAGCAAGCGGTGTGCCAAAATTCTCTTTAGGCTTAAGGCAAGATGAAGCTTCTCTGATATGAAGCACATGTGTTCGCGCGATGAGGCCATGGGCTTCATTTATCCTTAGAT
>JAVBTG010000108.1:0-3979 GCA_031556275.1 Opitutales bacterium | reverse complement strand
GGGCAAAACGCCCGAGCAAATCGTTTTCGCCTTAAAAGCCCGCCACATCCCCGGTCTCGATTTTTCCGTGCGCTCCTACCAAAACGGGAACGGCCAAACCAAAAGCGGTGCCTACGTCCACATCACCGATTGGAACAAGGTGCACCCCGTCGAACTCAGCTTTCACCTGCTCGACCTGGCAGCCCGCTGGACATCCGGCAACCCCTTCGCCACCGGCAAAAATTCCGACGCCGATCTATTCAACAAACATTTCGGCGACTCCCAATGGTGGGCCGCCCTCCAAAAATACGGAAAATCCGGCGGCCTTCCCATCCAATCCTTCCACCACACATGGGACGACAAAGCCCGCCAGTTCCAGCAATGGAGCCGCAAATGGTGGCTCTACCAGTAATCATCAAACAATCCGCAACAGGCGTCCCGCAAGGACGCCTTTGTTTTTTACATAAAACAAGAAAGCCGGCACGCCCGCAATTTGCGCGCTTGCCGCACCTCGCCCATCTCCTTATTTTGTTGTGGTATACTAATCCCCTTTATGGCACAAAAAATCGGCATCATCGGAGCGGGCGGCATGGCCCGCTATCACATCGACGGTTATCGCCAGGCGGGCGCCCACATCGTCGCCTTTGCCGACCCCGTGCTCGCGTCGGCCGAGCGCGCCTGCAAGCAATATGGCGTGGCAAACGCCTACGATTCCCCGGCGGCCATGTTCAAGGCCCACCCCGAAATCACGGCGGTGAGCATCATCACCCCCAACCGTTTCCACGCGGCCCTTTCGATCGAGGCGTTAAAAGCGGGCAAGCACGTTTTCTGCGAAAAGCCCCCCGCCCTCTCCGCCAAGGAGGCCAAGCAAATGCAGGCCGCGGCCACCAAAGCCAAAAAACGCCTGATGTTCGACTTCAACAACCGCGCCCGCCCCGAATCCGTCGCGATGATGGACTACGTCAAGGCGGGGGCCGTCGGCACCATCAACTCCGCGCAGGCCAAGTGGGTGCGCCGCACAGGCATCCCGGGTTTCGGCGGCTGGTTCACGAACAAGGCGCTCTCGGGAGGCGGCCCGCTCATCGACCTGCCGCACATGCTCGATCTGGCCCTCTACTTCATGGGCTACCCGCAGCCCGAATGGGTGATGGCGCAGACGTTTTCGGACTTCATCAAAGACAAAAATTTTAAAGGCCCATGGGGCATCCCCGACAACGCCAAGGGAGTCACCGACGTCGAGAACGCCGCCCACGGCTTCATCCGTTTTAAGACAGGCCAAGTCCTCTCCTTCCAAATCTCGTGGGCCGAGATGGTCAAGCGCGAGGAAGTGTCCGTCTCCTTTCAAGGCACAAAGGCCGGAGGGCTCGTGCAACGCCTGTTCAAGGTGGACGGCATCGACGCGACGAGCGTCGACACGTGCGAGCTCTACGTGCAGGAAAACGGCCGCAGCGTCGACCGCACCTTAAAAGTCATGCCGGACGAGACGATGGGCCGCGTCGCCTGCGCCAAAAATTTCATCGAGGCGCTCGACAAAAAGGCGCAACCGATGACCGACATCGACCAGGCGGTAAAACTCATGCAAATCCTCGACGCCGCCTACGCATCCGCCGCCTCCGGTAAACCCGTTCAAATCAAATAAGTTTTTTCTATGGCCAGACCTATCACCCTCTTCACCGGCCAATGGGCCGACCTCCCGCTCGAAACACTCGCCCCGCTCGCCAAGAAAATGGGCTACGACGGGCTCGAACTCGCCGCGGGCAACCACTTCGACGTCGATCTGGCGGCCTGCTCCAAGGAGTACCGCAAACAGCTCTGGAGCGTCCTCTTGGACAACGGCCTCAACTGCTGGGCCGTCTCCAATCACCTCGTCGGCCAGGCCGTGTGCGACCCGATCGACGAGCGCCACGAATGCATCCTCCCCAACGACGTGTGGGGAGACGGCGACCCCGAGGGCGTGCGCAAGCGCGCGGCCAAAAAGATGATCCTCACGGCTAAGGCCATCCGCGCCTTCATGAATGACAAGCCCAACGCCACGGCGGCCGATCTCAAAAAACCGGCGGTGCTCACCGGCTTCACCGGCTCCTCCATCTGGGCCAAGCTCTACGCCTTCCCGCCGACCGGTCAGGACATTTGGGAAAAGGGTTTTGAAGATTTCGCCAAGCGCTTCGCCCCGATCCTCGAGGCGTGCGACAAGGCCAACGTCAACTTCGCGCTCGAAGTCCACCCGACGGAGATAGCATTCGACACCGCGACCGCCCAGCGCGCCCTTTCCGCCGTCAAAAACCACAAGCGTTTCGGGTTCAATTACGACCCCTCCCACTTCGGCTATCAGGGCGTGGACTATGTGAAATTCATCCGCCTGCTCGGCCAACGCATTTTCCACTGCCACGTCAAGGACGTCTGGTGGGGGCGCGGCGACGGCACCGTCGGCGTCTTCGGCGGCCACACCTCCTTCGGCGACGCCCGCCGTTTTTGGGAATTCCGCTCCCCCGGTCACGGCGACATCCGCTTCGAGGACATCATCGTCGCCCTCAACGACGTCGGCTACAAGGGCCCCCTCTCCGTCGAATGGGAAGACGGCCGCATGGACCGCGAATACGGCGCGACCGAGGCGGCGACCTTCACCCGCAAACTCGACTTCAAGCAATCCGCCACCCTCGCCTTCGACGCCGCGTTCGCGAAGAAGAAATAAACTGTTTGAAGGGCAAAACGGCAGAGGGAACTTTTTTGTAAAAAAGTTCCCTCTGCGCTCCCTCAAAAAATTTTCATTCTTAGAATCGGTTGAACACGCAATCGCCTCTTAACGAGCACCCTTCCCGATGAGGTATTCTTTTATTTCGTCGCAACAGGCGAATGAAAGGGCCGTTTCGCCGTCGTGGTTCTCAAGGTTAAGGTCGGCCCCCGCCTCCACTAGTTTGTAAATGCCCTCATGGGAGTGGGTTTGGCAAAAAAGCATCAACGGCGTTTCGCCATAACGATCGCGCACATTGGGATTGGCTCCAGCCTCCAACAGGGCATCAACTATTTGCGTCGTCCCATAGCCCGCGCTCATTAAAAGGGCGTCATCCTTATTGTAATCGTGCTTGGCCCCTGCGGCTTCCAATAATTTAATCGAAGCCTCATACCCTTTCACGGCGGCATGCATCAAAGCAGTCGCTCCGCGGTTGCTTGCGATGTTCGGATTCGCACCATTTTCGAGCAATATCCGCAAAATTTCCGGACGGTAAGCATACCACATTAGCGGCGTTTCCCCATCCGCAAAGCCTCCCAGTCCATATATGCGCGCGTTCACGTCGGCACCGTGGCGAATGAGTTTTTCAATAAACATCGGGTATTGATCCCCGCGCTCAAAGCACAATATGGGACAATTTTTATGGGCGCCATTTACATCGGCCCCCGCGGACAAAAGCAAGTCGACCATTGCCTCCAAACCGGAGCGCAGCGCGCTATACAAAACCGTCGCGCCGTGTTTGTCACGCAAGTTTACATCAGCGTCATTATCTATTAAAAATTTCGCCCATTCGACGTCGTGGCGGAACACCGCCTCCATCAAGGCAGTACGGCCATTTACTCCGCGCGCGTTAATATCCGCCTCTTCCGCCAACAGCTCGCGCGCCCGTGGCAAATCCTTTTGCGCACAGGCCAATAAAAAGATTTTGTTCCTCTGATGCGATGCGGGCATGAATAAAATTTCTATGCCAATAAACTAAGAAAAAGCGTTCTATTGTCAACCACGCGAACAGCTCAAAGCATAATCCCAAACACCTTTCCAATTCGTCGCGCCCTCGCCTTCGACCCCGTGTTCGCGAAGAAGAAATAAAAGCACTCAGTCCACACTCACAATCAACCCCTTCAAATACTGCGACTCCGGCATGTTGACCAGTACCGGGTGGTCGAGCGGCTGGCCCGTGCGCTCCAATAGCCGCACGCTGCGGTTCGAATCGACGGCGGCGTCCGCCAAGGTGCCGAAAAACGCGTCCTCGGAAACGCCGTGCGAGCA
>JAVBTG010000100.1:0-3670 GCA_031556275.1 Opitutales bacterium | reverse complement strand
CGGCAAAACGTCGCGCCCGATGTTGAAATGGATGAGGGAGCGCGCCGTCTGCGCGCCGTAGTAAGCTTCGGCGGGCACGTCGATGGGGCCCATGCTGTCGATTTCGGTGCGGGTGTCGGGTTTTTTGGCTGCGTTCATGGTTGTCGGGGGTGGGAAAATATGGCCGCCGCTTGTTTCGTCTGCGCAGGGGGCTTATATTAACGTAAACGCATAACACAAACCTTCAAACGAAACGCCATGAAAAAACGCATACTTGTTTTATTTTTCGCGCTGCTGGCGGCCATGGCAACGGCTGGGGCGGCGCAGTGGCAACCAAGCTACACCGTCGCCGTGTCGCAGGCAAAGCAAACGAACAAACCCCTCTTGTTGTTGTTCACCGGACCCACATGGTGCCCCGGATGCATCTACATGGAAAAAAAAGTTTTCCCGACGCAGGCCTTTGAAAACTTCGCGACCAAAAACCTTGTGCTGGCCCGGTTTGAATTCCCGCCGCCGCAGCGCAATTTTCTCGAACAGCGCCCGCCCACCACCAACGACATGATCGCGCAAAAATATGAAGTCGAAGGATTCCCGACCCTCATTATGCTCGATGCCAACGGACGCGAAGTGGCCCGGGGCGGCCCCATGGACATTAACGAACTGATGAAGTGGCTCGAGGCGGCGGTGAAGGCCGCGCAGGCCAAATAGCGGTTCATCGCACACAAAAAGGCGCGCCTTTTTTGCGGACGAATGACGCGGTTTTTATGCCGTCGTGGGTTCGGGGGCCACGTCGCCGGAGGCCGTCGGCTCATGGGAAGATTCCGCGGACGGGTCCTTCACCACGGTGACCAGTTCCGAGCGCGCGCGTCCGAGGACCACGGGAGAGCGCATTTCGCCGAATTCCAGAATCTCGTGGACGTGCTTGCCCTCGATCGTCTCGTAGGTGAGCAGGGCCTGCGCGATTTTTTCCAAGGCGTCGCGCTTGGAGACGACGATGTCCTTGGCGCGCTCGTACTGGGCCTGCACGATCTTGCCGATTTCGGCGTCGATGCGGCGGGCCGTCTCCTCGCTGTAGTTCTGGTTGCGGGCTATCTCTTTGCCCAAGAAAATGTGCTCCTGATTCTCGCCGAAGGAGAGCGGGCCAAGCGGGCTCATGCCCCAGTCGCACACCATGTGGCGCGCGATTTTGGTGGCGTGCTTGATGTCGCCGGACGCCCCCGTCGTGATGTCGCCCAAGACCGTCTCCTCGGCCACGCGGCCGCCCATGGCGCAGCAAATGCTGTTGAGCAGGCGCTTTTGGCCTTGGTTCAAAACGTCCTTGGTCGGGGCCATCATGGTGGAGCCGAGGCTCTGGCCGCGCGGGATGATCGTCACCTTGTGGATCGGCAGCTGCCCGTCGTCGACAACCGCCTGCACGAGCGCGTGCCCCGCCTCGTGGTAGGCCACGACTTTTTTGTCGGACTCGTCCATGAGCTTGCGGCGCTCGCGGCCGTAGGAAATTTTCTCGCGCGCCTCGTCGAGGTCGGAGCGGTCCACCTCCAGCTTGTCGCGGCGGGCGGCCAGCAGCGCCGCCTCGTTGATGATGTTCGCCAGATCGGCCCCCGAAAAACCGGGCGTCGAGCGGGCCACGTCGCGCAGATCCACGCCCTCGGCCATTTTGACTTTTTTGGCGTGGACTTTCAAAATTTCCTCGCGCCCGAACAGGTCGGGCAGGTCAATCACCACTTGGCGGTCGAAGCGGCCCGGGCGCAGCAACGCCGCGTCGAGCACGTCGGGACGGTTGGTGGCGGCGATGATGATGACGCCCTCGTGCCCGTCGAACCCGTCCATCTCGACCAGAAGGGAGTTCAGCGTCTGCTCGCGCTCGTCGTTGCCTCCCCCCAGACCCGCGCCGCGCTGACGGCCCACGGCGTCGATCTCGTCGATAAAAATCAGGCAGGGGGCGCTCTTGCGGCCCTGCTCGAACATGTCGCGCACGCGCGCCGCGCCCACGCCCACGAACATCTCCACGAAGTCGGAACCGGAGATCGAGAAAAACGGCACTTCCGCCTCGCCCGCGACCGCGCGGGCCAGCAGAGTCTTGCCCGTTCCCGGGGGGCCCACCATGAGGATGCCCTTGGGGATGCGCCCGCCGATGGCTTGGAATTTCTTGGGGGCCTTTAAAAATTCGACGATCTCGGAGACTTCCTCCTTCGCCTCGTCGCAGCCCGCGACGTCTTGGAAGGTCACCCGATCCTTTTCGCGCGACAGGAGCTTGGCGCGGCTTTTGCCGAAATTCATCGCGCCCTTGCTGCCGGCGCGGAACTGGCGGAACATAAAGATCAGCAAAAACGCGATCAGCAAAATCGGCAGCAGGCTCACCAGCACCGATCCCCACATGCTCGGGGCGCTTTCCTTCATCGTCGGCACGAAGCCGCGCAGCTTGTCGAAGGAGGCGTCCGTCAGGCGTCCGTTGCCGGAAAAGGCGGTGGCGACGACGGCCGGTTTCTCACCGTCTTTTTGCGCGGGTTGCTGCACGGACGACGGTTTGAGCGTTCCGGAAAATTCGTACTGGCTGCTGTCGGCGTTGGCCTGCACGGTCAAAGACTCGATGTCGCCCTTTTGCGCCGCCTCCATCAGTTGCGACACCGTGAGGGTTTGGTGCTGCGTCGCCCCGCGGTTGGTGGACAGTAGCGCGAACATGAGGGCCAAGATCGCCAGCCAAATGAAAAGCACCTTCGGCTGGAACCGTTCGGGCGGCCCGTTGCGCAAAGGCTTGTTCTTACGCGGTGTGAGGTTGCTGCTCATCTAATAAAGGTAAAGTGTCGTTTATGCGGGGCGGTAAGTCAACCGAAGAGCCATTTTTGCGCGCTTGGCGAGCCGCGCGTGGTGCGCGGGCGGCAGACCGGGTATCCAGAGAATGCGGCCCGTCCCTTTTTCATAGACCACCGGCAGGCCGGAACGTTCCTGACGCGGGATTTTTTTGTCGGTGAACTGGTCCTGCACTTTACGCGAGCCGGGCGCGCCGAGCGGACGGTAAGCGTCACCCGCGCGCCAGTAGCGGACGGCGAGTGGTGTGGTGGGTGGATTGAGGAAGGCGTGGATGGCGGGCGAGAATTTGCCCGAGAAAATTTGCGCGCGCAGGGCGGACTCGAGCGTGATTTTTTCCGCGTGTAAGATTGCGCCGTTGGAGCCGCGGCGTTGGCGCGCGAAGGGGCCGTCGCGCCATGCGGGGGCCGCGGAAAGGGATGTGACTTCTTCGCGCAGGACAGAGCCGTCGCCGCGTAAAAAGCGGCCCTGCCCTGCGCTGCGACGGAAGGGCTTTTCGTGGCGCGCTGCCTTTAAGAGCGCGTCGAAGCCGCTTGCAGAAAGGGACGCAGAGATGTCGCGCGCGTCGAGCCACGCGCGCAGGGCGCGGCGGAGCAAGGCTGGGGGATGCTTTGCCAACAGGCCGTATGAGAGGGTTTGTTTTTCGGAAAAGTTTTCGCCGAGGATGGAGGTCAGCCAGCACTCGAGGGCGGTTTCGCCCTCGCACAAAAATGTGTGGGCGCGCAAGAATCCCGCCGTCATGTCGCGCGGGGCGAATGCGGATGACAGGTGCGGGATGGCCTCCAAGCGCAGGCGGTTGCGCAGGGCGTCGGGCCGGTCGTGGGTGGCGTCTTCGCGCCATGAGATTTTTGCGCGTTGCAATGCGTCGATGATCTGCGAGTTG
>JAVBTG010000048.1:0-22354 GCA_031556275.1 Opitutales bacterium | reverse complement strand
GATGGCCAGCACGCGCTTGCCGTTCAAAATAGCAGTGGTCGCGCCGCACCGCCAGCGGCCCTTGAGCTCGAGGCCGTCGCAATACAGGGGGACGCCCTCGTCAAGCTTGGGCTGCGTTTTAGTGCCGCGGTTCATATAGATGCGGTATTCGCCGCGGATATCCCCGACGATCAGATCCGGCAGGCCGTCGCCGTTCCAATCGGCGGCCGTCGGCGATATATACCCCCAGCGCGCCTCGCCCGTCCCCTGCACGCTGCCGCTGTAGCCCGCCTCGATTTTGATGGGCCGCCCGCCCGCCTCCACGGGCACGCCGCTGAGAAATTTAGGCTCCGCGTTGGTGCCGACGTTTTTGATGAAAAACACGATCCCCTCGGCCCCGCCCGTGAGGATGTCCTGCACGCCGTCGCCGTCCCAGTCGATGACGGTGGGGGTGGCCAGCGGTGAGAAATAAAGGGAGACGTTTTTTTCGACCACGGGATACGGCTCGCCGAACAGGGGAGAGCCCTTGGCGTCGCGTTTGCGCAGCGACGGGTAGTAATACACGAGCCCCTGTCCGTCCGAAATCAGGCCGGCCACAAGCCCGTTTTTGTCCGGATAGAGCAGGGCGTTCCCGCCGATGTTGGGATGGCGCAGGGCGTTGCCGCGCGCGTCCGAGGCGAGGCTCGCTTCATAAGTTTTTGTCTTCTTGTTCCACAGATAGGTTTTAAAATTGCCTTGTTGGGTGCCGACAAAAAGCGTCGCGTCCTCGCCCAGCAGGTAAACGCCGCAATCCATGCGCGCGACGCCCATCCAAATGTCCTTTTCCTTCGGCGACACCATCGTCAAGTCGGAAGGCTCTCCGGAAAGCAGACGCGGGTATCGCGCGCGCATGACATAGTGGTAAGGGAAATAGGCGGCCTGCGTGGAAGTACCGCAGGAGTCGTAGGGCATCCACTCGGGCAGGCGGGCGTCGCCCGGGTTCGGGTTTTTGGGCGTCTGCGCTTGGCACAGGAAAAACATGTCGACAGAGCCGTCGTCGTTGAGCTTGGCGGCGAAGCGCAGGCGTCGCGGATCCTTGGGCAACTTTGGCATTTTGACCTCGCCCACTTCCTCGAATTCCGACGTTTTTGGGTTGAACACGCTGTCCACGATGCGGTTGGATTTGTCCATCATCCCCAGCGCGTGGACTTTGCCGTCCTTGTCCTTCAACACAAACGGTTCGCCGTGGAAAAGCCCCTTGCCCTTGCGCGCGGCGGAGGGGATTTGCTTTGTTTTCTCAAACATGGGCGCGCCGTCCGGGGTGTCGCCCACGTAGCGGTAAATCATGTCAAATCCGCCGCCCCTCGAAAACAGGTCGGGTCGCTCGCCCCCGTAGAGAAACTCCGCGCCCATCACGGTGAAAAGGATGGAGGCGGGGCCCATCAGGTAGCCGTTGCCCTCGGCGGGAATGGGCGGCACGCCGCGCTCCCATAAAAAGCGGTTGGCGTAGGGGTAGGTGGGCTGCGCGGCGTGCGCGCAGGCGAACAGGCCGCACAGTGTCAGCCATAAGGCGGCCGTTTTCGGGGTAAACAGGCGTGTTTTCATGGGGTATGCGTGGTTTTTGAGGGGATGCAAAAACATTTCCAAAAAGGCGTTGCATTTTTGTGGAAAAACGTTTTGTCTGTCAACGGAAAATCCCCAAAAAACAAACACTCCTTCGTTGCCCGCTACCCCCATGAAACGACGACAATTCATCGGATCAGCCGTCGGCGTCGCCGCTGCGGCTGTGTTTTCCTCCAACCGTCTGCTGGGCCAAGCCGCTCCGGCGGGCCCCAACAAATCCGCCGCCATGACACAACAAAAAGCACCCATTCCGCCTCGCTTTCGCGGCATGACCCCGATCCTGCCCACGGCCGTCGACCCGCGCGGCGACATCGACGAGGCGAGCCAGCGCAATCTCGTGCGCTACTGCTTGGATTGCGGGGCCGTGGCGATCGGCCACTTGGCCTTTGCCTCCGAATTTTTTAAGCTGACCGCCAAGCAACGCCGCCAAGTGATCGAGGTGACGGTGGACGAGGTGGCGGGCCGCGTGCCCGTGTTCATCGGCGCGGCGGGCGCGTCGAACCGCATCGCGGTCGATTACGCGAAGGAGGCCGAAGACCTCGGGGCCGACATGGTGATGGCTTCCACCCCCTATGTCACCGTGCCCGACTGGGAGGGCATGCGTTCCTACTACGCCGACGTGTGCGCGGCGGTGAAGGTACCCGTCATCCTTCAAGACACCGTGCCCAGCTCGGCGACGCTCACGGCCGAGCGGATTGTGCAGCTTTCCAAGGAAAACCCGAACCTGCGCCATGTGAAGCCGGAGGGCGCGGGGTTTTTGGCCAAAATCGCGAAACTCAACGAGCTGGGCGAGGGCAAGCTCGACATCATGGGCGGCTACGGCGGCAAGCACATGATCCACATGCTGCGCCTCGGGGTGACTTCCTTTATGACGGGGACGGAGGCGGTCGACCTGCACGCGTCGGTCGTCGGCGCCTATCTGGCGGGCGACGAAAAAAAGGCGGCGGACATCTACTACGGCAAGCTGCTGCCCTACTTCATGTTCTACGAGGAATACTCCGAGGAGTTGCTCAAAAAGATGCTCCACATGCGCGGCATCATCGCCTGCCCCGACGCGCTGAAACCCCGCGCCCCCGCGCGCATGAGCGAGGCGGAATGGAAGGAGTTCTTATGGACGCTGGAGCGCATCCCGTTCACGCCGTGGAAGACGGCGTAACCCTCCTCACTTCGCCTCGGCTTCCGACGCCTTCCACCGTTCATGGAACTGGCGGGTGCGCCGGTTGTTTTCGGGGAGCTTGATTTCCCTCACTTGGCCGAGGTCGCGGATCTGCACGTCGCCGGGGATGGTGATTTTGCCGTCCTCGCGCGTCAGGTTTTTAGCGGGGTAAACTTGGTAGTGGAAGTATTCTATGTCCTTGTCGGCGTCGAAGTCCAGCGCCTCCAAGAACGCGTAGTCGTCGGGGGCCTCCTCGCTGTCGATCACGACGTCGGAGTCGTCCACGCAGATGTAGCGGATGTCGAAGCCGCACACGCGGTCGTTGGCGATGTGGTAGAAGGAAAGAATCGCTTTGCGCGGGGCGTCCTGCGTCAGGCAGACGAGGAATTTTTTGCCGTCGATTTTTCGCAAAAATGAAAAGCTCTTGAAGAAGACGAGTTTTTTGCCCTCGGGGAAAATCGGCAGCTGCGTCCATTTGCCCTCGCTCGTGCGGTGGAAGGCCAGCCAGTCGGCGGCCGAAAAACCGGTGGAAGGGTTGCTCATGAAGAGCGTCTCCCCCGTCGTGCCGTTGAGGTCTATTCCGATGAGCTCAACCTTATCGGTGGTAGGGCAGGGGATGCCCCTGTCTTTCAGGAACTGCTTGAAATTTTTGGCGGGGATTTCCTGCGCGACATGCTCGTTTTCATCGAACATTTTTTGGAACAACGCCTCGTCTTTGCCGCGCGGGGAAATTTCTTGGTACTCGTGCTCGACGATGTGCCCGTTCTCGATTTTGTACGACACGAGCATCCCGCTTTCGGCGCTGTGGCGAAAATAGGTGATCACGCGCTTGTTCGCGTCTGAGAGATCTTTGCCCTTGAAGGCGAGCAATCGCGTGTCGATGACGGGGTTCTCATCCAGCATCTCGTAGCGCTCGCCCCGCTTTTGATAAACGTGGAAATACAGGCCGTTGCCGCCGCCGTGGCTCTTGTCGTGGGCGACCCACACCTCGGGCGTCTTGTCGTTGTCGAAGTCCGTCTCGAAATAATAAAAGACGCTCGGGTTTTTGGTGAAGGACACCGTCTCCAGATGCGAAAAAAGCTCCTTCGCGTCGTAGGCGCACAGCGCCGAAACCCCGCACGCAAACGCGGATAAAAAACAGAAAATTTTAGTCATGGGCTTTGATGTGTCCCTCCACTTCGTTGTAAATCACCTTGTGCACGTAGTCATGATTGTTGACCTTGAAACTCCAACGCTGCCCCGCGGGCGCGTTCTCGTCGAACGCCCAGCAGGAGCGGGAGTAGGTGTAAGTGCCGAAGGGGGTCTTCAGCCGCCGCACGACGGCCGCGCCGTTGTACATCTGGATGACGGCGGCGTCCAGCGCGGACAGTTTCGTCGAGCACCCCTGCGGCGTGAACGCTTCCGGCGGCTCCTCCCACTTGTCGGGAAACGTGCGCTTCACGGCGTTGAAATAGCCGACGGCCTCCTTGCGCGCCTGCGTCATGAGTTTTAGGCCCGACAGCGCGTTGGTCTGCCAGTTGTAGACCTCGTCCGTCGTGATCTCGCTGCCGCGCTTGGAGTCGAGCTGCATGATGCCCCAGCCGTCGGGCGCGCCGTGGTTGGGGATGCCCGTCAGCGTGGCGTACATCTGGGTGTTGAACTGGTTGAACACGTTGTAATGCTGGCGGCTCTCGTGCTGGGCGATGGCCCAGGCGTACCAGTGGATACCGGCGTTCTTTTCGATAAAAGCGCGCACCTGCGCCTGTGTCGGGTTTTTTCCGCGAATGCGGAAGGAGACGGAGTGCACCTCGGTGTCGCCGTCCTTCGCGGTGATGAGGACCTGTCCGCCGAAGATTTTGTTTTCGATCTGGTTATTGATGTCCCAAATGAGAGAAGGGGAGAGCGCGTCGGCGTCGTCCGCGCTGGAAAAGGCGACGTTGTCCTTGGCCCCCCGGTTTTTGTGTTCGGAGCTCGACTGGAAAAAGAGCGTCGCGTTTTTGTGCGACTGGAGCGAGGCGGCATGGATTTTCATGTCGGGCATGCTCGGCGCGCCGTCCCGCGCCGAGGGCTCGATGTAGTAGGTGTGCTCCTGCCCGTGGATCTGTATCAAAGCGAACAGGGGGAGTATCCGCAGCCATGTAAAATTCATTCCCACCATTCACGGCTGGCCGCCCAAAACTGTCAATTTATTTTTCCCGAAAAACGGTTGCGCAGTCGCGAGAGAGAAGCGTAATATGACACCTTGCGTTCGTTCGTTTTTACCATTTTACGCCAGTGCAGACTCCATCCTCCCACATCCGTAACATCGCCATCATCGCGCACGTCGACCACGGCAAAACCAGCCTGGTAGACCAGCTGCTGCGCCAAGGCGGGGCGTTCCGCGCCAACCAAACGGTGGCGGAGCGCGTCATGGACTCCATGGACTTGGAGCGCGAGAAGGGCATCACCATCCGCTCCAAAAACACGTCGGTGCGCTGGCACGACAATATCGTCAACATCGTCGACACCCCCGGCCACGCCGACTTCGGCGCGGAAGTCGAGCGCGTGATGCGCATGGTCGACGGCGTGATGCTCGTCGTCGACGCCTACGACGGCCCGCAGGCGCAGACGCGCTTTGTCTTAAAAAAGGCATTGCAGGAAGGGTTAAAACCCATCGTCTTCATCAACAAGATCGACCGCCCCGATTGCAACCCCGAGGGCGCGCACGACAAGGTGCTGGAGCTTTTCTTGGAGCTCAACGCGACCGAAGACCAGTTCAACGCGCCCTTTTTGTACGGCAGCGCGCGCGACGGCTACGCCATGCGCAACCTGACGGACGAGAAGAAGGACATGATGCCCCTGTTCGAGGCGATTTTGGAGCGCATACCTCCCCCGAGGGTCGAGCCGGGAGATTTTCGTATGCTGGTTTCCAACATCGGCTGGAGCGACTACGTGGGCCGCATCGCGGTGGGCAAAATCCTCGCGGGCACGGTGTGCACGGGCGATTCCATTTGGGTCTGCCACGGTGACGGCAAGCGCGAACGCGCCAAGATCACCAAGCTCTTTGAGTACAGCGGCGTTTCCACCGAGGACACTTCCAGCGCCAGCGCGGGCAACATCGTGGGATTGGCGGGTTTCGAGCGTATCGACATCGGCGAAACGCTGATGGGCAATGAGGAGATGGAGGCGTTGCCCTTTGTCGAGATCGACCCGCCGACGATCCAGATGGAGTTCGCCGTCAACGACGGCCCCTTCGCGGGCGAGGACGGCAAGTTCGTCACCTCCCGCCAGATCCGCGAGCGCCTCACGCGCGAGGAACGCTCCAACATTTCCATTTCCGTGACGGACGGTCCGGGCGGCACCTTTTTGGTGAACGCGCGCGGCTCCATGCAGATCGCGGTGCTCGTCGAGACGATGCGCCGCGAGGGGTACGAGGTGCTCGTCTCCCGCCCGCGCGTGATCTTGCAGCACAAGGACGGCAAGACGCTGGAGCCCTTTGAAGACGTGTGGCTCGAGGTGCCGACCGAGGCGCTGGGCTCCGTCATGAAGGGGCTGGCCGCGCGCAAGGTGCAAATTTCCGCGATGGAGAGCCATTTGCCGACGACCTCCGTCGAGGCCCACGGCCCCACGCGCGGGCTGATCGGCTTTGAGTTCGACCTGATGACGCTGACCAACGGCCGCGGGGTCATGTCGCACCTGTTCAGCGCCTACGAACCCTACGCGGGGGAGCTGACCTCGCGCCTGACGGGCACGCTCGTCTCGATGGACACGGGCGTCACGACGGCCTACGCGCTCGACCAGCTGGAAGCGCGCGGGATTCTCTTCATCGGCGCGGGCGAGGACGTGTACGAGGGCATGATCGTGGGGGAAAACCCGCGCGCCGAGGACATCCCCGTCAACCCCACGCGCGAAAAGCAGCTCACCAACGTGCGCAGCCACGGCGAGGGCAAGGGCATCCAACTCACGCCCCACCGCAAGTTCACCTTGGAGCGCGCCTTGGAGTACATCGAGCCGGACGAATACGTCGAGGCCACCCCCGAAAACCTGCGCCTGCGCAAAAAATTCCTAAAGCTCGAAGACCGCAAGCGCGAGGCCAAGCTGGCAAATATTGCCGCGCAATAAAATCAGGCAATTCTCGGCCCACAAAAAATCCGTTCGTGAAAACGAACGGATTTTTTTATGCGCCGGCAGACGCTTGCCGTCTTAGACACGGTTCTTATTTTCGTGCCATCAATTCGTCCGTCATATTGAGCGTCTTGGGTTTCAGCATAGCCAGCTGGAACACGATCGCCGCGATGACCGCCGCGATCATGACGATGAACATGGTGCCCTTGTAGCCCGCCTGAATCGCCTTGCCCATCTCGCCGGTGATCAGGGCCCCCGCCGAAATTCCGGCGAGGTTGAGCAGGCCGTAACCCGTGGCGCGGTAGCGCGAGGGCACAAATTGGCACAGGATCGGCATATTGTTCACGTCGAACACCCCGAAGCCGAAGCCAAATAGGATCGCTCCTGTCACCGCCACGACTAGGTTATCCGCGAAACCAAGCAGGCACAGCGCGGGAACCGTCAGAACAAGACCGATTGCCCCGACATAGACGCGGCCCTTCATGTTTTTCTGGGCCCATTTGTCGGAGACATAACCGCCGATCACGACACCCGCCAGCGAAGCGAGCGCCACCGACATGGTAGCCAGCGGGCCCGCCTTTGTCATTTCCATGCCCAGCGAATCCTTAAAAAGTGTCGGCAGCCAATTTTTGATGGTCCACCCGGGCAAGCCGGGGGCGGAAAAATAGAACAAAATCACCCAGAAGGCGACATTGCTAAAGAGGACGCCAAAGCCCTTGAAGGCCATGGAAAGACTCTCCTTGAGCGGCAGTTTCCCCGCGGCATTCAAGGACTGCGCCTCGCCCGCATCCGGCACATACGTCTTCTTTTCTTGCAAGAAAGCAATCAGAATGACGCTGTAGACCATGCCGATCACGCCAAACAAAAGGAAGGTATCCTGCCAAGACGAGTGGTGGGCGATCGTCGCGCCAAATCCTCCGAAGGCTTGACCGAGATAAATGCCGGTCGTGTGGAAGCCGATCGCCAGCGAGCGCGTTTTTCCCTGATGGTAGTCGGCGATGAGCGCCAGCCCCGCGGGGATGTAAAAAGCCTCGCTGACGCCCATGACAGAGCGCAGGATATATAGTTCCGTCATGTTGGTGGCATAGCTCATCGCGAAGGTGACGCCCGACCACACGAACAAACTGATGACAATCAGCCATTTGCGGTTGAGCCGGTCCGCGATCATGCCGGAGACGGGGCTCATGAAGGCGTAGATCCACAGGAAAATCGCCATCAGGTAGCCAAATTGCTTGGCATCTTTCAGTGCCGCGATGTCGATTTCCATGAAGGGACACATCGTGGAGAGCATCTGTCGGTCCAGATAGTTCAACAACGCCACCACCCACAGCATTGCCACGACGAGCCACGGGTAGTATTTTTTGTCGGCCAAATTCATGATGGGATTGTGTGCTCCGAGAGGAGAGATGGGGGGTGGTTCCCGAAAAGGGGCGGGGAATCGCTTACTTATCGGGGAAAAATGGAGAAATGGCGAGAACTTATACGGTCTAAGCCGATGGCCCTTTTATGGAACCTTTCCGATGGGCAAACAAAAGCCGCCTCCCTGACAGCGCGGGGAGGCGGCTTTTGGATAACGCCGCAGGCGCGTTTACCTTCTTTCCTTCGCCATTAATTCATCCGTCATATTGAGCGTCTTGGGCTTGAGCACGGTCAGCTGGAAGAGAATCGCCAAGACGACCGCCGCGATCATAACGACAAAGATGATGTCGTTGTAGCCCGCCTCGATCGCCTTGCCCAGCTCGCCGGTGATGACGGCCCCCGCCGAGATGCCCGCGAGGTTGAGCATGCCGTAGCCGGTGGCGCGGTAGCGCGAGGGCACGAACTGGCACAGGATCGGCATGTTGTTCACATCAAACATCCCGAAGCCGAAGCCGAACATGATCGCCCCCGTCACGGCCATGGCCAGACCGCTTCCGTAACCCAAAAAGCCCAAGGCGGGGATCGTCAGCAAAAGGCCCAGCGCCCCTACGTAAATGCGCCCCTTGAGATTTTTCTGGGCCCATTTGTCGGAGATGTAGCCGCCGATGACGACGCCCGCGAGCGAGGCAAGCGCCAGCGTCATGGTCGAGAGCGGCCCGGCCTTTGTCATGTCCATTTTGAGCGACTCGCTGAACAGGGTGGGCAGCCAGTTTTTGGTGGCCCAACCGGGCAAGCTGGGCGCGGAAAAATAGAACAGGATCACCCAGAAGGCGATGTTGCTAAAGAGGATGCCAAGGCCCTTGAACGCCATGGAAAGGCTTGCCCTGAACGACTGACTTTCGCCCGCGTCGAGCGTGTAGGTTTTCTTTTCCCGCAAAAAGGCGATGAGGATGACACTGTAAATCATGCCGATCACGCCAAATAAATGGAAGGTGTTTTGCCAAGATGTGTGGTGGGCGATCGTGGCGCCGAACCCGCCGAGCGCCTGTCCCAAATAAATACCGGTCGTGTGGAAGCCGATCGCCAGCGAGCGGGTTTTGCCCTGGTGGTAGTCGGCGATCAGCGCCAGCCCCGCGGGCACGTAAAAGGCCTCGCTGATACCCATGATGGCGCGCAGGATATACAGCTCCGTCATGTTGGTGGCATAGCTCATCGCGAAAGTGACCCCCGACCACACAAACAGGCTGATGACAATCAGCCACTTGCGGTTGAGCCGGTCGGCGATCATGCCGGAGACGGGGCTCATCAGCGCGTAAATCCACAGGAAGATGGCCATCAGGTAGCCGAACTGCTTGGCGGATGTCAGCGCCGCGATGTCCACTTCCATGAAGGGGCGCATCGTGGAGAGCATCTGTCGGTCCAGATAGTTCAACAACGCCACCACCCACAGCATCGCCACGACGAGCCACGGGTAGGATTTTTTGGAAGCCAAAGTGTTTAGCATGGATAAATAGGTGTTTTTGGGGATATGTTTTGCGGGGAGGGTATTATCTATAAAAAAACACAAGCGCGTCTTTTTCGAGACGCGCTTGTGTTGAAAAGGCTTAGTTCAAGCCCCATTCGGCGAATTTCGCGCGCAGCTCGGTGAGCACTTTTTCGCGCGCGGCCTTTGTGGACGCCGAGACGGGCACCTTGATGACGCCCGGCTCGAAGCCGCGGGCCTCAAGGCCGAATTGCACGTTGAAGGGCATGGCGGCTTGGTCGATGATGCGGCCGATCTCGAGCAAACGCTCGGCGCACATTTTTACGTCGACATCCTTGGCGCCCTCGTGGAAGGCCTTGTAAATCTGGATCATGTACTCGGGGGCCATGTTGACCAGCCCGCCGATGACGCCCTTGGCGCCCAACCCGAAGATGTCGGGCATGCGCAGGTCGAAGCCGGAGAACACGGAGAAATCATACTTTTCGCCCAGCGCGATCAGCTCTTTGTGGTACTCGTACTCCGCGCCGCTTTGCTTGATGCCGGCCATGTTCTGGCGCTTGGCAAACTCCTCGACGACCATGGGGCCGATGCGGTTGCCCGTGCGTTCCGGGAAGTTGTAGAGGTACGCGGGCATGTCCATGCCGTCGGCGCAGGCCAAGAAGTGTTCGAGCATGTCTTCTTGGGTGAGGGGGAAGAACCACGGGGTCATCAGCGTGCCGCCCTTGTAGCCGAGGCTCTGGGCTTCTTTGCCGAGGGCGTGCACGTCGTCCACGCGCATGGCGCTCAAGTTGGCGAGCAGGGGCAGGCGGCCGGCGTTGACCTCGGCGATCTCGGCGAGCAAACGCTTGCGCTCTTCAATCGAAAAACGGATGAATTCCCCGGTCGTGCCCGAGATGAGCGCCCCGTAGACCCCCTTGGAAACCAGCCAGCTGATGTGCTTGGCCACGGCGTCTTTCATCAGGCGGCCGTTGGCGTCGGTCGGCACCCAGAGGGCGGCGATCACCCCGCGGCGGGGTTCGGAAGTGCAGGCGCAGGCGGCCTTGGAGCAGGGCGTTTCGGAGGTGTTCATGTAAGAAGTAACTGTTGAGAGAATGTAAAAACTACAAAAAAACGTTTTTGCTAAAAAGGGGCTTTTTGTCAACGCTTTTCCAAGAATATGCCCTTAAATTTTCTCACATGGGATGTTGAATATTTTTATGTCCCTGCAACAGTTACAAAAACAATCGGTTTTTGCCAAAAATAGCTTCCGGATGAATAGTCCGAACCGAAAGAAATGTTTTTAGTAGCCCCTCAAAAAAAGTGTTGACGTCCCTTTTGGAAAAACGTTATTCCTATCTCAACGCTACCGATTGTCTGTCCTAAAGGTGTTTTTCTTTGGGGTGGGCGGTTGAGCGCGGGTTTTCTTTTCTATCCCCACTGTTTTGCGCGTCAGATGCCGGTCTTGGCTGCTTTCCCAAGGCAAGGGACGGGAGAGAAGTTGTTCATTTTTTCTGCAACCGCGGGCGGTTTTTGTTCAGTATTTATGCGGACAGGGACATCTGCGTTTTTTTTGAATAAAGCCACCGCGGTTGCAGATTCTTTCTGAATTATTCTCCTTGGGGTGTGTCCTAATTTTCAAGCACCCCCGCCTTATCCCCCATGCGCCCATTTTTGAATTCCGCCGTTGTTCGCACATTAGCCCGTTTACGCATGGGAGGGATGTTGGGCGCGTGCTGCGCCGCCGCCACATTGCACGCCGCCGCCTCGTTTGATTTGAACGACCGGAATTTTTGGAAGGCCGACGGCAAGGGGTTTGCCAAAAAGACCGCCACCGCCTTGGCCGACTCGTCGGACAGCCTTGCGGGAAAGGGCGCCAAGGGCATCTTGCGCTCCGACACCTTTCCGATAAAAGCGGATTACCTGAATTTTGAAATCGCAGGCGGCGACTTGGCGTTGCGCACCTCGCTGAACCTGTGGGTGGGCGGGCAGGTGGTGTGATCGGCCGCGGCGGAGCGTTCGGACACGTTTGTGCGGCGTTCTTTCGATCTTCGTCCGTTTGCGGGCAAAGAAGGATACATTGAAATATTGGACCACGAGGGGGAGCCCCAAAGCGACATGCGCGCGGGCGGCTTTGGGTTTGTCCGCGTGCGCAATGTGGCGTTTTCAGAAAAACCTTGGGCGACTCCCGGCGGGACGATCGCGCAAGCCGAGGCGATGGCCCGCAAGCAGGCGGCGGATTTTGTGGCCAAATGGGTGCCCAAGGCTCAATCGGATCCGCGCCGCCCTGTCTGGCACATGCGCCCACCGGCGGGCCGCTTGAACGACGCTAACGGCCCGTTCTACGCCAACGGGTACTATCATGTTTTCTACCAGTTCAACCCCATGATCTCGGCCTATATGATGTGGGGGCACGTGCGCTCGAAAGACCTCGTGAACTGGGAGCACCTGCCGGTGGCCCTGTGGCCCGATTGGGCGCGTGGGGAGTACCATTGCTATTCGGGTAGCGCCCTGATGAAAGACGGCCAGCCTTGGCTTTTTTACACCTATGTGCCGGCGTTGAATTTCCCCCGCAACCAATGGATAGCCAAACCCGTGGATGCGGATTTTATCACATGGGAAAAGCCCGCGTTTAACCCCGTCATCTCGTTCCGCGAGGGCGAGATCGAGGGCATGATGCCCTCGGTGCGCGACCCCTTTATGTTCGAGGCGGACGGCCAGACGTTCATGCTGCTGTGCGGCAACGAGATTTACCTGTACGAGGCGCAAGACGCCGCTTTGCAGAAATGGGCATACCGGGGGCTGCTCTGGCAAAAGACAGAGAGCGAGCGCGGCGCGGAATGCCCCAATTTTTTCCGCTTTGGCGACAAGTGGGTGCTGATGTACTCACCCTTCGGCCCGGTGGCCTACCAAACGGGGACATTCGATCCAAAAACAGGTGTTTTTAAGGTTCTGAAAAAAGGACTCGTCAACCACTCCTCGGGCTATTACGCCACGACCGGAACGCGGGACGACCGCGGGCGCACCATTTTGTACGGGCACCTCAAAGGCATCGTGCCCGGGAGCGATGCGGAAAAGTACGGCTGGCGCGACGCCTTGGCCATGCCGCGGGTCTTGGAATTGGCCGACGACAACACGATCCGCGTCTACCCCGTGCCGGAAATCGAAATCTTGCGCGAAAAGAAACTCGGCGAAACGAGCAACAAGTCCCTGCCCAAGGGCGATCATCTTTTCGATCGCGTTTCGGGCGACGTGCTGGAATTGGAGGCCGTGCTCAAGCCGCGCGCGGGAACCAAGCGCTTCGGTATCCGCGTGCGCGCCAATGCCCAGGGAACGGGCGGGGTGGAAATCGCCTACGATGTCGAAAAGAAAACATTGTTCATCCCCGGGCCGCGCGCCACCGCGATAGCCCTGCCGCTGGAAAACGGCGTTTTGGATCTGCGGGTGTTTCTCGACAAGGCGATGCTGGAGGTGTTCGCGGGCAACGGCCGTGCGGCCGAAACGCGCGTGATTCCTCCTTCGGTTCCCGCCAAAGACATTCAGATCGTGTTTTTTGCCGAGGGCGGCGGGCTGGATATTGTCCGCGCGCAGGCTTGGCAACTCAAGCCAATCGCCGAGGGCACGGTTTCAGACATTTTTATAACAAATTCGCCCGCACAAAATTAATTTTCTTTTGTCCCAGTACTCGATCCCCATGTACTTCTCCGGAAAAACACCCCCCTTATTTATCAATAGCAATACCCTTTGCGTGCAACCCTCGCGCAAGCGTCCGGGCTTCGCGCTGATCATGGCGCTTGGGCTGATGGCGCTGATAGTGTTGCTGCTGTTGACGCTTTCGGCCTTGCTGTCGGTGGAATCGACGGCTTCGCGCGAACAGGTATATTCTGTGATAGCGCGGCAAAACGCCCAGGTTGGCCTCATGCGCGGGCTGGGCCTGTTGCAGGAGGCCGCGGGGCCGGACCAACGCGTAACTGCGTCGTCGGATCTGATCCTCTCCACCAATTCGTCGGGAAACTCGCAATGGACGGGCGTTTGGAAGAGCAAGGGCGTTTCCGGGTACGCGTCCTCGCAGCCTGTCTGGCTGGTTTCTGGGAATAATCCTAACCCCGCGACGGTCGTTTCCGGCGCGCAAAGCGTGGTGATGGCGCCCACCATTTCAGCCGCGGATTCTTTGATGGGACTGGCGCATGACGCCGTTCGCGTGGTCAAGCAGCCGGTGAAGCCGCTGTCGATCTCGTCGGGGGTCAACTCGGCCTCCACGCAATCCCCGGATAATGACGGCTATTACGCCTTTTGGGTGTCCGACGAAGGCGTGAAGGCCAAGGTGAACCTTGCTTTCGACCCGAAGGATCCCACTATGGTGATCGACGCCTACGCGGCCGGGCCTCTGGCGCAAAAAAGCGGTATCGGTTCTTTGGACGATCGGCTTGTCGATTACGTCGATTTGTCGGTGGAAATGTTGCGAAAAGTGGGGCGCCTGGGGGAAATGTCGCTGTTGATGGATCAGAATAATTTCCGAAAATACCAGCACGATTTGACGGCGTGTTCGTGGGGCCTGCTCACCGACACGCTCAACGGCGGTTGGAGGCTTGATCTGACCGCCGGGTTCAACCCGCACGACACGGTGTTTAATACTTTCTTTGGGCCGAATTCAAAAAACTATTACCTGCTGCGCCCGTTTGCCGAATCCGACGAGTTCAAGTCCGATTCAAACCTCTCCATCTTCGCGAACAGAAACACTTCGGACCGCGGCCCGAACATGGATCTTTTGCGCGACTACGCGCGTTTCTTTGAGAACGCGAACTGGAGCGGAAACAAGTTTGAGGTGATCCCGGTGCCTTCCGCCACCGGCCAGCAAAACAACGAGCATGTGCGCGCGCTGTTTCGTTATCCCTACCAGCCGACGACCGCCATCGACGGCATGACCAGCACAATGCGTAATAGTGCTGTTTCTTTGAAAAAGAATCTGCTCTCGCCTGTTGTGACGGGCTATCGCTTTGGGATAAGGATGCGCCCGAACACCAAGGTCTCCCCGAAACTGGCGTCGGCAAGAGGGGCGACATTCCTGAACGACCAGTACGCGCTGAGCGTTGACACGCAGTATTTTGTCAGTTTGTACAACCCTTATAACGTTCCCCTTTTGCTTCCGGACAATGTCCGGCTGTCTTCTCCTGTCACTCCTTATTGCCACTTTCGCGTTCTCACCCGGCAGAAGGCCGGAGATGCGGTTGTCGCGGATTATTGGTTTGACGGGGCAACCCATTTGAAGACGAACACCGACCAGGCCATGATAATGACGATGGTGTTTGAGGAAGGCCCCTATCTCCTTCCGGGAGAGGTGCGCGTTTACGGGGGGGTGCATGACAAAAACACGGCTTCCCGTGTTTATCTGGGCAATACATTTGACAGGGACGGCTATCAAACCTGGCCGCTTAGCGGCGCGGCTTTAACGGCGTCGCCCACCTTTGATCTGGGATCGGGCACGGAAATTCGCGTGGGAGTGGGTTCAAAAGGGATCAACCTGTATGACTCGGTCCAGATTATCTCCGCCGGGCCAATGCCCCCGAAAGATTACAGCACTTTTTCCTCCAAAGTATCGTTGGACCAACGGAGGTTTGCCTTGGACACGACGCTTGGCCCGAAAACGGCGCAGTTCATCCATTACTTATCCATACAAAGGCTTTGGGAGCCGATGAACAACGCGCAGTACAAAGGGATTAAAGACAGGAGCCCTGTGGAACTGGCGGGCCTCGATTCTTCTGTGGATATCGCCTCGTGGGGATTTCGGATGCGAATGACGACGAACGACCTGGGAATGCGTCCTATCTTCGACGGTAATATCCGCGGGTATTTCGGGACGATTGAGCAGGACAACAACAGTTTCCTGGCTGATGGCACGGTGAAAAACGCCGACACGCCGCTGCCGGGCTTGTACGAGTTCGACAACGGTGACGCGGGTGTTTCCGGCTCGCGCAACGATCTTTGGGGCCTGGTTTCCTACAGCTACAGTTCGCCGCCTGATATTTCCGGACTCTCCGGCTCGCAAGGATACTGGGGGGCGGGAAGCCAAGACACGGTGGTGCTATTCGATATGCCGCGGCGTCCCGTCCTTTCGGTGGGGGCTTTCCAGCACGCCACTTTGGGGCTTTATTTCAACGAGCCTTCTTATGTGGCGGGGAACTCCTATGCCAATCGGCGTATCTCCAATCAGGCCGATTTGTATTACCCCAAGACCTCAGACCCGTTGGTGTATGACATCTCTTACATGGTGAACGAGACATTGTGGGACGGCTTCTTCTTTTCCGGCCTTGAGGAGCAGGACGGGGCGTTTTTAGAGACGACATGGAAGGGCTGGAAAAACGAAAGCATGATCGCCGAGTCTTTCAATTCCCCGGCGACACGGCCTTTGCCCAATCCGCGCTTGGTCTTGGCCAAGGGGGCCAACGGCGAGACTCCCGCCGTGAAAAACTTCTTCGACCTGGACGACAATGACTACCGGGCGCTGGCTTCTTACTTGCGGGTGAACGGTCCTTTCAATGTCAACTCCACCTCGGTGGCCGCGTGGAAGGCGCTGCTGATGGGCATGTCCGGGGCCGAATTGCCCATTTTGGATCCTAAAACCGGCGCGCTTAAGACAGAGACGGTCGGTTCGGGTAAGACGTCGTTCCCCCGCATGTCGTTCTCTTCGGGCGACGATAGCGACTCCTCGGGCGATTCGCCTAATTTCTGGAAGGGATACCGCACGCTTTCCGAGAGTGAGGCCGAGAAATTGGCCAAGCAGATTGTCGAGCAGGTGCGCGCGCGCGGGCCGTTCCGCTCGATGGCGGACTTCGTCAACCGCAAGCTGGCCTCCGGGGATCTTGGCGTTAGCGGCGCGCTTCAATCGGCGATCGACAACAGCGGTTTGAATGCCGGCATCACTTCCAAGTTTTCAAAAGGGACCGGGTCGGTGCCTGACTGGGAAAAAGCCCCCTCGCAAACAAGGACGGGCGACGGGTTCCCCGGCGCCATCACGCAGGGCGATATTCTGCAGGCATTGGCCCCCGTGTTGACGGTGCGTTCAGACACCTTTAAAATCCGGGCATATGGGGAAGTATTGGACAGCACGGGATCCGTCGCCGGCAAGGCGTGGTGCGAAGCCATTGTCCAGCGTTCGCCCGAATACTGCGATCCGGACGATGGGGCTTCAACCCCCACCCCCACTTACGCCAAAACACGTCTTCCGACCGACAAAGTTCCCAACGATGATAAGCTTAGCACCACCGCCGAGGCGTTCGGACGCCAGTTTAAAATTGTCAACTTCCGCTGGATCAATGAAAACGAGCTTTAAAACATCGGGACTATGCCTGTGCGTGTTTGCGGTGTTGCTTTGTTCGGGGCTTACGCTTCGGGCGGATGTGGCGCCGGCGTTTGTGGGCACTTTTAAAGTCCTGGGCATGGATTGCAAAGAGAACGGGCTTTATTATTTTAGCGACGGCCAGCCCAAAGAGCTGACGGTGTACGATTCCGATATTTCAAACGGGCACTATTACCGCGGGCCGCAACAACTCGGCATTTACCGGAAAGGCCCTCCCGATTTGGAAGGAAAACCGACGTGGCAGAAAGTGGCGGAAGGGGTTTTCCCCTCAAACGCGCGCAATGTGCTGTTTTTGTTTGTGCGCAAAAGCGGGGATGTGCCTTACGGGTTGGCCGCGCTCCCGATGGATGCCTCGACGGCTGCAAACCGTAGCATGATGGTTTACAACCTCTCACGCGTGCCCGTCGCAGGTCAGTTTGACAAGGAGGTGTTTCAATTGGCGCCGATGAAGTCCAAAAAAATGGATTTTTCAAAAAGTGGCTCCAGGGAGGATGTTGTCATGTTGCGTTTGGCGGTTGATGTGCTCGGAGGGTGGGAGGTTATCTACAGCAAGCCATTTTACGAGGAAAACGGGCGGCGCAAGTGGATTTTTATCGTCAACGCGGAAGACGCGCGTTCGCAGGTTCAGATCCGCCAGTTTGTCGAGCGTTTGGAAAAACCGCCCGCGCTCGCGCCTGCGGCTTGACGGGTGGGCGCAAGGCGCGTCCGTGTGGGTTGCGGGGGCTTTTTTTCCTGCTTTGGAAAAATCAGTTTGACGTGTCTTTCGAAAGCATTTCTATTTGAGCGGAAAAACCTTTTTTCTTTGTGCGTTTGTTTTGTGCGGCGGCTTATAATTTCTCTCCGAACTCACCAATTTGTCTTTTATGTTAAAAGTACCCTGTTTAGTTTCGTTTCTCGGCATGGTTTGCGCGGGATTGACGCTTTCCGCTGCCGAACCGGCCAAGAAAAATCCATTGAGCGGCAAACCGCGCACGCTCACGGTGATGAAGCACGGGGGCGCCCCGTCGTTGACGACGGATTTGACGGTTGGGCTGTGGGCTTCCCCGATCCCCTTTGACATGAACGGCGACGGGTTTACGGACCTGTTCGTCGTGAACTGCGGCTCGCCCGAATCAAAGGACGTGTACTATTTTGAAAACACCGGCAAGACGGACCCGAAGACGGGCGCCCCCTTGTTCAAAAAAGGGGTGGCGATAGACCCGGGGGTGATCCGCAAAGACGGCACGCGCGTGAGCCACGCCCAGATTGACGCGACGCCTTCCTATGTCATGAAGAACGGGCGGCAGACCCTTCGGGTCGTGACCCCCAAGGGCGAATTCCCTGACTTCCTCAAAACAGGCTTCGCCGAAGCGGTGCCGTTGCCGGTGACCCAAGAAGAGATTTATTCTCCCCGGGGAAGAGTGCGCGGGCAGAGCTGGAATTATGTGGATTGGAATGGCGACGGCACGCTCGATCTGCTGGTGGGCTTGGGCGACTGGACGGACTACGGCTGGGACGCCGCCTACGACGCCAACGGCCGCTGGCGGGCAGGCCCGCTGCACGGGTACGTGTTCGTGCTGCTCAACAAAGGCACGGACCAAAATCCCAAATACGCCGCTCCCGTGCGCGTGGAGGCCGACGGCCGCCCCGTGGACGTGTACGGCAACCCGTCGCCGAATTTCGCGGACTTCCGCGGCGACGGGGTGAAAGACCTCGTCTGCGGCGAGTTCTTGGACGGCTTCACCTTTTTCCAAAACATCGGCACCAAGCAGGCTCCCGATTTCCTGCCGGGGGTCCCCCTGCGCCGGAACGACGGGCAGCTTTTGACGACCCACATGGAAATGATCGAGCCCGTCGCCTACGACTGGGACCGCGACGGCCGCGCCGATCTGGTGGTGGGGCAAGAAGACGGCACGGTGCTGCTCATCCGCAACGAGGGCTTTGCGATGCAACCGCAAACGCTGACGGACAAGGAACGCAAAGCCGGCGTCACCAAGCCCGATCTGGCCGTGCTCAAATTCGCCGAGCCGGTATTCCTGCGCCAGTATGCCGACAACATGAGCGCGGGCGTGCTCGCGACGCCCGTGTGCGTCGATTGGGACGGCGACGGCTTGGTCGACATCCTCACCGGCAACGGCTCGGGCGAAATTATTTTCTTCAAAAATCTGGGCGGCAAAGGTCCCTTGCCGAATTTTGCCGAAGGGCAGTTCCTCGAGGCCGACGGCAAACGCATCCGCTACATGGCGGGCTACAACGGCTCGATCCAAGGCCCGGCCGAGGCCAGATGGGGTTATACCAACATCGGAGCGGGCGACTGGGACGGCGACGGCCTGATTGACATTGTGGCCAGCACCATCGAAGGGAAAATTTATCTGCACAAAAACATCGGCACCAAGACGCAACCCAAGCTCGCGGCGGGAGTGCCGCTGACGGTCGCTTGGGACGGCCCCGCGCCCAAGCCCGCTTGGAATTGGTGGAACCCGCAAAACGGCGAGCTGGCCGTGCACTGGCGCTGCACCCCGTACATGATCGATCTGGACGGCGACGGCATCATGGACTTGGTCACCGTCGACCACGAGGGCTACCTCGCGTGGTACCGCCAAGTGGAGAACGACGGTCAGCGCGTCCTGCTGCCCGGCCAGCGTGTTTTCCGCATGAAGGGGGACAGCGCTTTCGACATGAAAAATCTTGTCGCAGCCGCGGATGCGGCGGTGAAGGACGGGCCGCTGTGCATGAACTACGAGAAAAACGGCCGCAGCGGCCGCCGCACGTTCTGCTTTGTCGACTGGGACGGCGACGGGAAATTGGACTTGCTTGTCAACTCGTTGAATGTCGATTTCTTTAAAAACGTCTCTACCAAACCCGGCGAATGGGTGTTTGAAAACAAAGGCCCTGTCGACGGCGTGCGCCTGGCCGGCCACAGCACGGCCCCCGGCACGGTGGATTGGAACGGCGACGGCATTCCCGACCTTGTGGTCGGCGCGGAGGACGGTTATTTCTATTACATGGAGAACCCGCGCAGCCAAAAAACAAAATAATTCTTAATTACGCATTCAAACTGTCATGCCCAAAAAACATTTTCATATTCTGTGTTGGGCTGCTGTTTGCGCCACGCTGACACTTTCCGGCGCGGAAACGGCCAAAAAGAAAAACCCGCTGGAAGGCAAACCGCGCCTGCTCAAAGCACTGAACTACGGGGGCGACGCCTCCTTGACGACCGACCTTGGCGTGGGTCTGTGGGCCTCGCCGCTTCCGTACGATTACAACGGCGACGGGCACACCGATCTGTTCGTCGTGGGGTACGGCTCCCCGGAATCTAAGGACCTCTATTACTTTGAAAACACGGGAAAAAAAGACCCCAAAACGGGCGCGCCCCTTTTCAAAAAGGCGGTGCCCGTCGATCCGGCCGTCATTGGTCCCGACGGGGTGCGCCAGAGTCATGCCCACACGGAAGTGACGCCTTCTTACCTATGGAAGAACGGCCGTCTTTCCATGCGTGTAATGTCTCCGCAGGGCGAATTTCCCGATTTTTTCAAGACGGGCTTGGCTAATCCCGTTCCGCGTTCGATCGGGCGTCGCGATGTTTACAATCCTTCCGGCAACCATCGCGGCCAGCGTTGGAGCTATGTCGACTGGAACGGCGACGGCGTGCTGGACTTGATGGTGGGCATGGGCGACTGGACCGACTACGGATGGGACAACGCCTACGATTCCAACGGCCGCTGGCGCAACGGGCCTTTGCACGGATTTGTTTTCGTGATGCTCAACCGCGGCACCGACGAGGCCCCCAAATACGACGCCCCCATGCGTGTCGAAGCCGACAAGCGCCATATCGACATGTACGGCAACCCCGCGCCCAACTTCGCGGATTTCCGCGGCAACGGCGTGAGGGATCTGATCTGCGGCGAATTTCTGGACGGCCTCACCTATTTTCAAAACGTGGGCGACGCGAAAAATCCGCGCTTTTTAAAAGGCGTCCCCGTGCGCGATTCGGACGGCGAACTGCTCAAAATGCACATCCAGATGATCGAACCGGTCGCCTACGATTGGGACGGCGACGGCCGCGCGGACATCGTCGTGGGGCAGGAAGACGGCACGGTCGTGCTTTTGCGCAACGAGGGGTTCGAGATGGCCGCGCAGCCCCTGACGGACAAGGAACGCAAGGACAAGGTGAAAAAACCGGACTTGGTCGTTTTGAAATTTTCGAAGCCAATATTCCTGCGCCAGCAGGCCGACCTTGTGAAGTTCGGCATCCTGACGACGCCCGTGTGCGTCGACTGGGACGGCGACGGCCTTGTCGACATCCTGACCGGCAACGGTTCGGGCGAGATCGGCTTCATCAAAAACCTCGGCGGGAACGGCCCGCTGCCCGTCTTCGCCGAGCCGCAGTTTTTGGAGGCGGATGGCGAGCGCATCCGCTACATGGCGGGCTACAACGGCTCGATCCAAGGCCCGGCCGAAGCCAAATGGGGATACACCAACATAGGAATGGGCGACTGGGACGGCGACGGATTGTTGGACATTGTGGCCAGCACGATTCAGGGAAAGATTTATTTGCACAAAAACATCGGCACCAAGACGCAGCCCAAGCTCGCGCGTGGCGAACCCCTGAAGGTCGCCTGGGACGGCCCCGCGCCCAAGCCCGCTTGGAATTGGTGGGATCCGCAGGACGGCGAACTGGTCGTCCAGTGGCGCTGCACCCCCGTCATGGTGGACGTGGACGGCGATGGGATTATGGATTTGGTCACTGTGGACCACGAGGGATATCTCGCGTGGTACCGCCAAGTGGAGAAAGACGGCAAGCGCGTCCTCCAGCCGGGCCAAAGAATTTTTAAACTGAGGGCTCTCAACAAAGAGGGCGCGTACGAAGACGCCCCGTGGCGGATGAGCGCGGGCGCAAGCGGGAAGAGCGGCCGTCGCACCTATTGCTTTGTGGATTGGGACGGCGACGGCAAGCTCGACATTCTGTTCAACGGCCCGAACGCGGAATTCTACAAAAACGTTTCCGAAAAACCTGGCGAATGGGTGTTTGAAAACAAAGGCCCTATGGACGGCGTGCGTCTAGCCGGCCACAGCACGGCCCCCGGTACGGTGGATTGGAATGGCGACGGTATCCCCGACCTTGTTATCGGTGCCGAAGACGGTTATTTTTATTATCTGGAAAACCCGCGCAGCCAAAAGAACGACTGAGCATCTCCGACCATGAAACATTTTGCCTGTGTGTGTGCGAGCGGGGCCGCCTTGCTGACGGTTGTCGGTTGTCGCGCCCCTCAGGTGCAGACGGAGGCCTCCATGAACGAGCGACAGCTCACCCGCGACGCGGAGCACCACATCCTCACCAACACGGCGGTTTTTAGTCCGGACGGGCAGTGGATTGCCT
>JAVBTG010000110.1:0-13962 GCA_031556275.1 Opitutales bacterium | reverse complement strand
CCCTGGAAGTCCATGTAAATGACGGAGCCCACCAGTTTGCCGTCCTCGATGGAGGCGATGACGTACATCCCCGAATGCAGGATTTCTTTCTTCCCGACGGGGAGCTCGGAGGTGAGCTGGGCGAAAGGTATGAGTTGGTCGAATTCGACTTTTTGCGCGCCCTCGACTTTTTGGGAGAAAACCTGCTCGCCGAATTTCCACTCGATCGTTTCGCCCGACAATGGCAACATGCACAGCACCGCGAACAACAGGATGAGTTTTTTCATGGTTTTTGGGGTGTGGGGTTAAAAAAAGTTCTTCTGCTTGTCGCCGAAGCTTCCGGGAATCTGATCCTCCTTGTGCAAGTGTCGCGGCGGGCGGGAGGTGCGCGACTCGATCGCGCTTTCCTGCTCGCGCACGATCCGCTCGCACATCTGTTCGACGTGCATCTTCATCCATGTGGCGGTCGTGCTGTCGGGGCGGTAGTCGGCGGGCCCGTAGGCGTTGATGCGGCCGCTTTGCAGCAACGCGTCGTTTTGCGCGAACTCCGCGCGGTTGCCCGGCTCGTAGACGGCGTAGGCCTTGCCGCCGTTGCCGCGCACCACCGAGAAGACGGGCACGTCGCTCGGGCCGTCTGCCACGTAGATCATGCGCGAGATGGGCACGCGGCGGTCCTCCTCCTTCATTGTGGCGTTGACGTCGATGTCGGGATACTGGTTGACGCCCTTGTTGATCTCGAAAATAAAACGCGTCTTGATCGTGTTGTCCACCATGACCCCGATTTGGCTGATCTCGGCGTCCCCGCCCGTCAGTTCCAGCTCGTCCTGCGCGCTGAAGTGAGGGGGCAGGGGCGTCTCGATAAACTCGCAGCCGTAGATGTCGTCCACATGGGAAGCGATGTCGCTGCCGCGGATCATCTCGGCGAGCCCCGTGCTGATGATGTAGTGCTCCAACTGGATCTCGTGGCGGGCATATTCCGGGTTTTCTTGGGGGATCGCCCGCAGCGCGTCGAAAAATTTCGGCAGCCCCGGGTAAAATTTCAGCTGTTTGCCCAACTCAAAGAGTTTGCGGTTGCTCAACCCCCGCATAGGGCCGTTCTTCACGTAACTAAGCAGGTGGTTGAGGTACACCGTGTCCTTCGACACGCGGGCCCCGCAACGTTTGTAAAGCTCCGGCAGGCGGTTGACTTCCTTCCAAAAGCGCTCGCCGTCGACGCCGTAGGCGTCAAAAATAGGCTGCTGCATGTAATTCGGGATGAGCGTCTTGTCGAAGTCCCAGATGCAGGCGATGGTGGGGGGCGTGCGGAAGTTTTCCGAGGAAGGCATAATTTTTTTTACAACCCCTCCTTTTTAGTCTTGATTGGATGCAGCGTCAACACTGTCATTTTATTCTGGGCTGTGTCTTCAAATTCCGCACGGCGTCTGCTTGGCCGGATTTTGGCCCTTTTTCCGTTTCCTCGCCTCGACGATGCGCTGCATCGCCTCGGCTCGAAAGCCGGAAAAATGTCTCAAAACCGCCCTGCGCATCCACCATGCGGAATTTGAAGACACAACCTAGCCCGTGTTTCAATTTTCAAACACAACCCTCGTGTCCGATCTGCCCTCCATAGAACCCTTTCGCAAGCGCCATGCCGAAATCACCGCCCTGATGGGGCTGGAGGATTTCTTTTCCGACCAGCGCCGCTGCGCCGCGCTCTCGCGCGAGCACCGCTACCTGTCGGGCCTGCTGGACTTGCATAGCCGTCTCGAAAAGGCGATCGCCGCCGTCGCCGACAGCGAGGCCATGCTGGCCGACCCCTCGACCGACCCCGAATTCGCCGAGCTCGCCAAGGCCGAGTTGGAACAGGCCCGCACCGAAGTGCCCGCCTTGCGCGAGCAACTCTTGGTGGCCATGCTGCCGCCGGAGGAGTCGGACGCGCGCAACACCGTTGTCGAAATCCGCGCCGGGGCGGGCGGCGACGAGGCGTCCCTTTTCGTGGGCGACCTTTACCGCATGTACACCCGCTACGCGGAAATCAAGGGCTGGAACATGGAGGTGCTTTCCACCAGCCCCTCGGAATGCGGCGGTTTTAAGGAAGTCTCCTTCCTCATCACCGGCGAGGAAATCTACAAGGCCCTGCGCTGGGAAAGCGGGGTTCACCGCGTCCAGCGCGTGCCCGCCACCGAGGCGGCGGGGCGCATCCACACCTCCACCGTCACCGTGGCGGTGCTGCCGGAGGCGGAGGAAGTGGATATTCAGATCGACCCCTCGGAATTGGAAATCTCCGTCGCGCGCGCCAGCGGCCCGGGCGGGCAGGGCGTCAACACGACGGACTCGGCCGTGCAGATCCTGCACAAGCCCACAGGCCTGATCGTCAAGTGCGCCGACGAGCGCTCCCAGCTTAAAAACAAAACGAAGGCTCTAAAAGTGCTCCGCGCTCGCCTGCTTGAACGCAAAGAGGAGGAGGAGGCCGCCAAGTACGCGGCGGAGCGCAAGGGGCAGATCGGCACAGGGGATCGCTCCGAGCGCATCCGCACCTACAATTTTCCCCAGTCGCGCCTGACCGACCACCGCATCGGCTACACCTCTCACAATCTCACCGGTATCTTGGAGGGCGAGCTGGAAGACCTTTCGCAGGCCCTCATGCACGCGCATCAGGCCAATCGGTTGAAGGAAATGCTCGAAAAGGGCGCCGACTGATGCTTAAATCGGCGGCATCATACCCATTGCCCCCATGAATCTCAGCGTCATCATTCCCGTATACAACGAAAGCCAGACGGTGGAGCAAATAATAGCCCGCGTCAAAAAGGCCCCCGTTGAATTGAAAGAAATCATCATCGTAGACGACGGCTCGACGGACGGCACCCGCGACATTCTCGAAAGCAATTTTAAAGACGACCCGCTCGTGCGCGTGATCCTGCACCCGGTCAACCGCGGCAAGGGCGCGGCCTTGCGCACGGGGTTTGCCAAGGCGACGGGCGACCTCGTCATCGTGCAGGACGCCGACTTGGAGTACGACCCCGACGAATACCCCGTCCTCATCGCCCCGATCGCGGACGGCAACGCGGACGTCGTCTTCGGCTCGCGCTTCATGGGGGCCGGTGCGCACCGCGTGGTGTTTTTCTGGCACATGGTAGGCAACCGCTTTTTGACCCTGCTTTCCAACGTCCTGACCAACCTGAACCTCACGGACATGGAGACCTGCTACAAGATGTTCCGCCGCGAGGTGCTCCAGCAGTTGACGCTGGAGGAAGACCGTTTCGGCTTCGAGCCCGAGATCACGGCGAAAGTGGCCCGTCTCGGCTGCCGCATCTACGAAGTCGGCGTCTCCTATGCCGGCCGCACCTACAAAGAGGGCAAAAAAATCAACTGGAAAGACGGCTTCCGCGCGATCTACGCGATTTTGAAATACAACCTCTCGCCGAAGAAATAAAGCGTTTCGATTTGCCCGCAAAAAAGCCGCATCCATCAAAGAGGATGCGGCTTTTTTGATGCCGGCGAGTCCGTTATTTTGCCTCCGTGCCGGCGGATGGTGCCTTGGGCGTTGTCGACGCGGCGGCCTGCTCCGCCACCGGCGCGGGTTCGGGCTGCTTCTTGTCAAACATCCCCTTGTGCCACGCTACGCCGCAGGCGACGAGGACGATCAGCACTCCCGTCACAAACCACGCCTTCCAGTGCGACTTCGCGGCGTAGGGGTCCACGAGGTCCTTTTTGGAATTTTTCGGCAGCTTCGCGGCCTGCGTCAGGCGGCCTCCCAGCACGATGTTGACGATGGCGTTGCTGTTGATGGCCCAGCCGTTGGCGTCGAGCAACGGGGCGAAGTTGCGCATGCGCAGCTTCATCCACGCCAGCACCATCGAGGGCAGCGAGATCGCCAGAATGATGCCGACGATGCCCAGCGGCAGCCACGCCCCCAGTCCCACGAAGAAACTCAGCAGGGCCCCGAAGGCGGCCGTGAGCGCGCCGAAAGCCACGCCGAGCGCCGCGACCGTGCCCACATCGATTTTCTTTTTGGGATCTTGCGCGGTTGCGGCGTCGCTTTGCAGGTTGGTGGAAACCTTGCTGTCGGCGGCGGCGGCGTGTTTGGCGATCTGTTCGTTGATCCACTTCATCGCCCGTTTATAGGGCAGCCAAAACGCCTGCGAAATGCTGATCGGGTTTTCCACGATGCGGGTGACGGTGGCGTCCCAGTCGCGCCCTTGGCGGTCGTAGAAAATGCCGTTGCGCCCGACGATGAGGCTGTCGGAATCGCCGGCGGTCACGGCGGCGACGATGGAGCGGGGGGCCTCCCCCGCGCGCGTGCATTTGCAATAGAGCAGATAAAAATAGCTCATCGACGCCAGCGCCGCGTGCTTGGCCTCGTCGTACACGTTCACGCACAGCTCGCATTCGCGCTGGTTGATGAACAGGTGCCCGCACTGGAAGGCGGCCTCCTCGTCCGTCCGGTAAAACGCCCGGAAGTTGACGAAGTTGATGAGCACGGAATGCAGATAGCGGTGGTAGCGCAAGAGCCGCTCGACGTCCTGAATGCAGTCGTATTCCGGCTTCAGCGCCAAGTCCTGCGCCACGAGGTCGAGGAGCGCCTTTTCGGGGGCGAGCGCCACGAGTTCGCTGATGCGCTCAATGCTCAGCGCGGCGACGGGCGTCTGCGGCTTTGCCGCCAGCCACGCCGCGTAAGGCGCGAACTTGGCGCAGAGGGAATCCCAGACCTCCTTCGTGAGCGTTTCCTTTTTGCCCAGCAGCGGAACAATCACCTGCGCTTGCAGCTGCGCCATGTCGGCGGCCCACGCGGGGTTGAAGGCGGTGTCCAGCGCCAGCCCCGCCTCGGGGCTGATGCGCGCCAGCGGCAACTCGGCGAGCTTAGGGTCTGCGGCAGTGCAGTCCGCGGTGAGAATTTCCTTGAGCTGCGCGTCCTGCGCGTTCACGGCGGCGGCCGCCTCGGGGTCGAAACGCAAAATACCGGAGCGGGTGAAATAGTCCGCGATTTTTCCGGAAAGCTTTTGGACGAGCGCGTAGGCGTCGTCGGTCGCCTCGCCCAATGGGAGCGTGTCCTTGGTGCGGTGGCCTTCGGCGATCCACTCGGCCTCGGTGGCGACGGCGGCGCAAAAGGCCGAAATCATGTCGGCGTCCGCGCCCGGGTCGCCGGAGCGGTCGGCCTTGGTTGGGTAACATGCCAGAATGTCGGCGATCACGGTTTTTATCGCCGCATCGTCGGCGGTGCCCACGGTGACGATGCCGTCGGCGTTAAAGCGCGTGCCCGCGAAAATTTTCTGCGTGTCGCCCACGTCGGCGAGCGAGATGTTCTCGGCGTCCCCCTTGCCCAGCCCCGACAAAATGCGCTTGGCCGAGGCGATCAAAGATTTCCCCAGATCGTTGCCCGCGTTCAGGCGCGCAAGGGGCAGGGTGTCCTCGTCGCGCAAAAGGCCGTCGGCGTCGTTGAGCGCCCGGCAAATCCACTGGCAGGCGTGGACGATTTCGGGCTGGCGGACTTTGCCGTCGCCGTCCGTGTCGATCAGCTCGAGCGTGCGCTGGTCGAGCTCAAGCCCCTTGGTGGGGCAGCTCAGCGCGGTCCACAGCTTCTGGTCGAGCTCGCCGATACGGGCGATGTCATTGCCGTCGCGCAGGGCGACTTGGAATACGCCGCCCGCTTTGAAAAAACGCCACACATGGGTGTCCTTGGTGCTCATGATGAAAGGGATATGCTATGATATTTTTTGCGACCGTCAAATCATGCGCGGCGCGTGTTTTTTATGGGAAAAAGTTAGGGGCGCTTCGGGCCGCAGCCGAGCGTCTCGCGCACGATGAATACGGGGCGTTTCTTCACCTCGTCATAAATGCGGCCGATGTACTCGCCCAGAAACCCGATGCCGATCAGCTGGATGCCGCCCAAAAACAGCGTTACGGTGATCAGCGTCGTGAAGCCCATGAAGGCGTGCTCGTACCCGAACAGGCGTTTTACGATAAACACCAGCGCCAGCAAAAATCCCGCCGCGCTGATACCCGCGCCCGCCAGTGTCATCATGTGCAGGGGCTTGTAGGAGAAGCTGAAAATGCCGTCGAAGGCATAGCGCAACAGCTTTATGAAGTTCTGCTTGGGCTCTCCCGCCGCCCGCTCGTCGCGGTCGTAATACACAAACCCCTGCGTGAAGCCCACCCACGCGCGCAACCCCGGCAGAAAGCGGTGCTGCTCGCCGAGGGCCGTGAACTGGTCGAGCGCGGCGCGGCTCATCAGCCCGAAGGTGCCTGTGTTCTGCGGGATCGGGAAATCGCTCAGATGGCGGAAAATTTTGTGAAAGGCGTTGAAGCACAATAGCCGTGCCCCCGTCTCCTTGCGGCTGCGGCGCTGGGCGATGACGACGTCGTTTCCGTTTTTCCATGCCCGCACCATTTCGGGGACAAGCTCGGGCGGGTCTTGCAGATCGCCGTCCAGAATAATGGCGGCGTCGCCGTCGGCCGAGGACAGCCCCGCTAAAATGGCGGCCTGAAACCCAAAATTGCGCGAAAGATTCACGAGGCAAAAGCGCGGGTCCTTCGCGTGCTGCCCGCGGATCATTTCCAGCGAGCGGTCGCGGCTGCCGTCGTTGACGTAGATGACGCGCCATTGCGTGCCAGTGGCGTCCAGCGCCGCCGACAAACGCCGATACAATTCGGGGAGATTTTCCTCCTCGTTGAAAATCGGGATGACGACGTCGAGCCGGTCCATCGCAACGCGCGGGCCGCCTAGCGACCGTAGGGATAAGAAACAGGGTCGCCCGACGAAAGCGTGACGGTGAGGGTGCCGCCGCCGCTGCTGAGGGTGAGCGTGGAATAATCCTCGCCGAGCACGGGTTGGATTTTGTCCTGCACGTTGGGCAGGTCGGCGTAGGAAATCTCGTTCACGCCGCGTTCCAACATGGTCTCGCGGCCGACGGCGGCGATGACGCTGAGGTTGTTGGTCACCTTGTTGCGCAACGCGCCCATGCGCATTTTATTGACGGCGGGCACCGCCATGGCGATCAGCAGGCCGAGGATGACGACCACCACCACGATCTCCATCAGGGTGAACCCTTTCTTGGCGTATTTCATATGTTTTCTCATACTGAGAAAGGCCGCCCCCATCGGCAAGTCTGTTTTTGGGACGGGGGTTTCCTTCTTGCAAATTCAAATTTATCTCCTTAGCTTATAAAGTATTATGGCCGCTGTCCCCGCATGGGTTGGCGGCCTCGGCCATTCTCAATCACTTTCGTTTTGGAGTATTGGTATTATAGTTTTCTTGCCGGTGTCGGAGCTGCCTTGATGTTCGTCTGGATCATGGCGCGGCTATGGTTGCGCTTGATGAAGAACAAGGCGCGGCACTCCATGGCAATGGCGCGCCAGCAGGCCCAGGCGGAGACCGCCCAGATGCACGCCACGGCCGAGCGCCAAGTGGCAGAAATGCGCGAGGCCTTCGATTTCGCCACGCGCGAAAAAGAGCGCCGTTTGGACGCCCGAACGGCCGAGATAGCGGTGCGCCAGAACGATTTGGATCGCCGCGAACAGCGCGTGGACAAGCACGCCGGGGAACTGGAAAAGCGCCTGCGCACATTGGAAACCGACGCCGCGCACTACCGCGACCGCCTGCGCGAGCTGTCCGGCTTGGACGAAAAGGAAGTGCGCGCGCGCCTGCGCGAGGACGTCGCGCTGCAATGCCAGCGCGAGCTCGCCCAGCTGCGCAACGAACTGCTTTCCAAGAGCGAGACCCAGCTGCACGAGGAGGCCAAGCGCGTGCTCGTGGCCTGCATGCAGCGCGTTTCCATGACGGTGCCGCAGGAGCTCGGCGCCAGCATCGTCCGTCTGCCGTCGGAAGATTTCAAGGGCCGCATCATCGGCAAGGAGGGGCGCAACATCCGCTGCTTCGAGTCCGCCACCGGCACGACGCTCATGATCGACGAGTCGCCGGAGACGGTGCTGGTCTCGTCCTTCGACCCTGTCCGCCGCGAGGTCGCCCGCATCGCGCTCGAAAACCTGATAGCCGACGGCCGCATCCACCCCGCCACGATCGAGGCGGCGGTGCAGCAGGCGGACGAGCTTGTCAAAGGCGACGTTTATTCCTTCGGCGAAAAGGCCGTGGAGCGCCTCGGCCTTTCCGGGGTGCCGCGCGACATCGTCGCGCATCTGGGTCGGCTGCACTACCATCTTTCCAACAACCAGAACACGCTGGAGCATGCGATCGAGGTCGCCTCGATCTGTGGGCTCTTGGCGGCGGAATTGGGGCTGGATGTCGATATCGCCAAACGCGCGGGTCTTTTCCACGACATCGGCAAGGCTGTTACCGAAGACTTGGACCAAAACCACGCCGAGGCGGGCGCGGCCCTGCTCAAACGCCACGGGATGGACGAGCGCGTGGTCAACGCGGTCGCGGCGCACCACGAGGAAACCGTGGCCGACAGCATCTACGGCCCCTTGGTGATGATCGCGGACCGCCTGTCCGCCACGCGCCCGGGAGCCCGCGCCTCCGCGATCGACGGCTACATCGCCCGCGTGCAGGCCCTCGAGGCGATCGCGAAAACGTTTGAAGGCGTTTCCGACGCCTACGCCCTGCAGGCCGGTCGCGAGATCCGCGTGATGGTCGAGCCGGAACAAATGTCTGACATCGAGGCGGGCGAAATGGCCCGCCAATTGCGCGAACACATCGAACGCGACCTCACATACCCCGGCTCGATCAAGATAACCGTCATCCGCGAGCGGCGCTATACGGAATTGGCGAAATAGTTTTTCATTTTTGCGAGTTTGTTTTTTTAATTAAAAAACCCTATTGACATACGCTTTTTTTGTACTTAAATTAAGTATATGATTTTCAGGGAAACTCCCATCTTTCAAAAACGGGTCAAAAAACTGGAAATCTCGCAAACGTCCTTGGCCTCATTGAGGAATGAATTGGGACAAGATCCGAACAAAGGCGATCTTATCAAAGGCACCTCCGGTTTGAGGAAAATACGGTTGAAGCTGCCGCACGCGGGGAAAAGTTCGGGTGCTCGCGTCATTTATTACCGCGTTTTGGAGGATATGATTCTCTTTCTGTTTATTTACAAAAAAAGCGAACAATCCGATTTGACGCCGCAACAGCAGGCTCAATTGGTTCTGGTCGCGAAGTCACTTGAAGAATAACCGCAACGAAAGGATGAAAAATGAAAACGGAAGAATTTGAAGAACTGATGGAATCCCTCAAGGAAGCCAAAGTCATCATTGCGCAGGAAAAGACGAAGCGCAGGCCGGCGGCAAAGAGCGATGTGGCCTTTGTGGACATAAGGAAAAATCTGCATCTTTCACAGGAGCAGTTCGCCTCGTTTATAGGCGTCAAGCCTTCCACCTTGCGCAACTGGGAGCAAGGCCGCGCCAAAGTCCCCGCACCCGCGCTGACGCTTTATAAAGTGGTCCGGAAATTTCCTCAAGTGGTGGCAAAGGTGAGATAGCCGTTTGCAGGGCAGTCGTTATGTCCGTATAACGCCGCTCAATATCCCCAGTCGCCCGCCAAAATGAGCAGGTGAACTTCCATGCCGAGCGGCACTCCCGTCGTGATCGTCGTCACGCGGCAAATCCTTTCGGGCGAGTTGCAGCGGTAGCATTTGTCGCCCTTGAGGGCGCACGGGGTCTTGCTGCCGAGCCGCTTCGCGTTGAGCGGGGCGGCGATATTTTTGGCGCGTAAAATGGCGGCCTGCATGTCCTCGGCGATCTTGTTTTCCCCGCAGACAAAAAAGGCTTTTTTCTTCCCGTAAGCGGCCGCCGCCACGCGGTTGCCGGTGCCGTCGATGTTGACGATCTCGCCGTTTTGCGAGAGCGCGTTCGCGCTCAAAATATAGGCGGGCGCCTCGTTCGCGCGCTTGCGTGTTTCCGGATCCTCGGGCGTCTGCCAATGCCAATGCACGGGCCCGCGTTCGCATAGCAGTGGATACCACCCGAGCGCCTCGATCGTCATGGAGCCGCTGATGCCGACGTCGTCCGATCCGATCTCGTCCAAAACATATGTTAACGCCTCGTCCTTGTCCTGAAAGAACGACGCCTTGAATCCGCGCCTGTTAAAATTATCGAGGGTCGTTTGAATTTTTTCGTTCATAGCCATGCTCAGCTCTTGAGATGTTTTTTTGCGTTTGAAATAACGGAAATATTTGATGCGGTCAGACCGTCGACGGAGAGCCCCCGTTCACGCGCGTCCATGATGATGAGATGGGCGATATAGGCGGAGATACTGCCGCCGAAAATATCGGCCCCTTTCACGGCCAACGCCTTGGCCTTGGGCGAGAGAATAATGTTCATCGCGGATTTTTTCTCGGCGGGGTCAATTTTTCGTCTCATAGCGGCTATTATTTATCGCCTTTTTTTGGGGGGCAATAAAATAGAATTTGACTAATACGCATGAAAATACGCATTATAATGCGCATGAATAAGAGAGGCTCACACCCTCGGAGAGGCGGAAGGTCAAACGCGCACAAGCGCCCTTCCTGCGCCATTACCATAACTTTATGCGGTCTCCATAAAGAAATTGCCGCTCAAATCGCCAGTGCCGAGGGTTGCTCACTTTCCGAGCACATTGAAAAATTGCTCCGCTGCGAAGCGAAAAAACGAGGGTTTATCAGCTCCGAAAAATAATGAGGGCCGTAAACTTGAAGTGTTCGGCGCTATGCCTTCTGCTAATGGCCTCATTCGACGGCGGCCATTTGGCGGCGGACGTTGTCATCGCAAACAAAGATCCGAGAGTTGTGGTGGTTGATTTTTCCGGCAATTCGATACGTTATCTTGATAATTTCGACGACACACGCTCTATACTGCAGGAGATCCTCCTTAGAAAACTGGACAGGCAAAACATTCAATCGTTTTATCGTCAAAACTATCTCATGTATGCCGATACGCCGCATGGAGACATGAAGCTCTTTCAAGCCGGATGCGAGCTTTCCATCAAGGGGGTGAAATTCGATGCGCGAAAAGAAGGCGATTCCCGTGTCAGGCTAAATATATCAAATTTAAATATATTCGAATTTGAAGTGTGCGGGGCAGGCGTGTTCGGCGACCCTTCCGTCGTGGACGTGAAGCAGGGCGGGCCGTTCCCTGATTGCCTGAAAATCTTTCCCGAGGGGGAAATCGCGAGGTTTGAATGCCCCGTATTTTCCGAGGAAGAGCGGGCCTCCGCCGAAGCGCGGGCGGCGCTCGCAAAGGCGGGGGCGGACACGGTCGTCCTCAAAGGGTTTTATCTCGGGATGTCGAAGAGAGACTTTGAGGTGAATTATTTTGCGCAAGGTTTTCTTTACGATTTGTTCTGCGGCAGCAGTTTGGGGAATCTGGTCAGCGCGTCGCGATTCAGGCTGACCCGGGTGGGTAACCGCACCGGGCACCCCGACAAGCGCTTTTGCGACATCCAATCCGAATTTGACGGAAACAAGAATTTAAAATACTTGGCCGTCGACGCCAACCAGTTATTCAAGATAGCCGACAAGAATATCCACGACATGGCGAGGCTGTTTGAGAGGGCTTATGAAATTAAGCTAACGTTAAAAACAAGCATGCGGGTGGATTCCGATCTTTTCGGAAATTCCACGACCAAGTTTCATCATCGTTACGAGCACAAATCCGCAAATGGGTATTCTGTTGTCATCGACGGGGATTCATTGAAGGACGACGGCAACTGCGGCCGGATTTTGTTAAAACTTTCGCAGATCGAAAAGGAAGCCGATAAGTTGAAGTCGTTTGACTGAGGCGCGTTGCGGTTGCGGATGCCCAATTCAAACGCCATTTCCTTGCATTGAAGCCTGAAACCTCTGGGTGAGCCCGCTTCAGGCACCATTGGCCTTGTTTTCAACCAGACCGCGGCGGCCGTTTCGGCGACTTAGCCTCTGTCGCCGATCACGGTCGCGTCAAACCATTCAACGATTCGCGATCCATTCCTTTTTCCCCGCCGCGGTGATTTTTATGGCGAACGGCTTGTTCGCGGCCCCGCGTTCGAGCTTGTAGTGGGCGCCCGCCGCCCGCACGAGCGAGAGCCCCGCGGCGATGTCCCAAAGGCGGATGCTGTCCTCGACATACACATCGATCCGCCCGCAGGCGACGTAGCACAGGTGGATGGCGGCCGTGCCGAACATGCGGACTTTTTTAAAGCGCTGCACGTCCATGATGAAGGCGCGCAGCGACTGTTCGCCAAAATCGAAAATCGTGGGGAAACCGGTGACGAGGACGGCCTGCTCAATAGTATCCGCCCAACGCGGCGAGAGCGGCTTGTCGTTGAGCAGCAGTTTTCCGTCCGCCCGCGCGCTGAACAGCTCGTCGCGGTTAAAATCGTAAATCGCGCCGAGCACGGGCTCCATTCCCTTCATCAGCGCGATGCTCACGCAGGTCATCGGGATCTCGCGCAGGTAGTTGAAGGTGCCGTCGAGCGGGTCGACGACCCAGTAATACTGGTCGCTCCCCATCAGTGCCTCGTCGCCGCCCAGCTCCTCGCCGACGATGGGGAAGGGCGTTTTGGCCGACAGCGTGGCGCGCACGAATTTTTCGGAGTCCACGTCGGCCTGCATTTTGACGTCGTGGTTTTCCTGCGAATTGACGGTGAGGTTCGCGCGCCGCGCGAGAATTTTTCCCGCCTTGCGCGCGGTGTCCTCGGTCAGCGATAAAAGTGTGTCCAGATCGATCATTGTGTAAGACTACAAAAAAAACGCCTTGTCTCTCAAAGAGAAAAAGGCGTTTTTGTTTTTAAAAAAACCGGATTATCCCACAATCAACTCCTTGGCCGATTTCCCCTGCGGGATAAACGGCAGCACGTGGTCGTGGTTGGGCACGATCACGTCGAGCACGAACGACTCCTTGCTCGCCAGCATCTCGCGGATGCCCTCGCGCAGGTCTTTCTTGTGCATGATACGCCGCCCGTTCAACCCGAAGCCCTTGGCGATCGCCACGAAATCCGGATAGAGCGCCTCGGGGTTCTCGGGGGAGCCGATATTCTTTGGGTCGCCCAGGATCGTGTTGCCGCGGTTGCGCCCGTAGAAGGAGTCCTCCCACTGCATCACCATGCCGAGGACCTGGTTGTTGATGATCACTACCTTGGCGGGGATCTTTTCGATCTTGGCGGTGGCCAGTTCCTGAATGTTCATCAGGAAGGAGCCGTCGCCGTCGATGTCGATCACCTGCTTGTTGGGGTGCGCCACCTTGACGCCGAGGGCGGCGGGGTAGCCGAAGCCCATCGTGCCCAATCCCAGCGAGGAGATGAAGGTGCGCGGCTTGTCGAAGGGATAGTGCTGGGCCGTCCACATCTGGTGCTGGCCCACGCCGGTCGAGATGATGGCCTCGCCCTTGGTCTCCTCGTACAGCGTGCGCAGGATGTCGGCGGCCACGATGCTCTTCTTCCCCGCGTAGGCGAACGGGAAGGGGTGTTCCTTCTTCCATCCGTCAATGCGGGCGAACCACTCGCGCAGATTCGGCTTTTTAAAGCCGTCCTTGGCGATCATCGCGTTCATGCGCCTGAGCGCGTACTTGATGTCGGTGTGGACGGTGAAGTCCGCGCGCTTGTTCTTGTTGAACTCCGAGTGGTCGATGTCCATGTGGACGATCGTGGCCTCGGGGGCGAACTTGTCGACGTTGCCCGTCACGCGGTCGTGGAAGCGTGCGCCCATGCACACGAGCAGGTCGCTCTCGCACACGGCCCAGTTGCCGGCCACGGTGCCGTGCATGCCGAACCAGTAGAGGCTCTGCGGGTCCTGCGGGTCGAAGGCCCCCATCGCCATGAGCGACTGGGCCACGGGCACGCCCGTGAGCTTGGCAAACTGGCGCAGCTCCTTGGTGGCCTCGCCCATGATGATGCCGCCGCCGATGTAGAACACAGGGCGCTTGGCCTTGGAAATCAGCGAGAGGACGTTTTTAAGCTCGGCGTCCGAGGCGTGCGGGACGGGCTTTTCCCCCGGTATCTCCACCGTGGCGGGGAAGACGGGGCAAAACATCTTTTGCTGGACGTCCTTGGGGATGTCCACCACCACGGGCCCGGGACGGCCGGACTGGGCGATGATAAAC
>JAVBTG010000029.1:0-4488 GCA_031556275.1 Opitutales bacterium | reverse complement strand
CAGCGCCGCGCCCACCGCCGCGTCCAGAATGGTCGGAGCTTGGTCTGCTGTCATCCTATTTATATCATGACCGAACAAACAATCAGCGCATCTTTCAGTGAAACCGCCCGCGCCGCGGGCACGCTTCCCGACATGCCCAACGGGGCGTGGCCCGTGATGATCACGCCCTTCACGCAAGACAACCAAATCGACTGGGCGGCCTACGACCAACTGATCGACTTCTATATGGCCTCGGGCGTCTCGGGCCTGTTTTCGGTCTGCCTGTCGAGCGAGCTGTACTGCCTGAGCAAGCAGGAGCGCGTTGACCTTGCCAAAGTCGCGGTGCGCCGCGCCGACGCCCGCGTGCCGGTGATCGCGGTCGGCGTCGCCGACAACACGCACGAGCCGTCCGCCATTGCCGAGGCCGTCAAGGAAATGGCGGGCACGGGCGTCGACGCGGTCGTGTGCCTCACCAACAATTTCTGCGCGCAGGCGGACAACGAGCAGCAATGGCTCGCGCAGGTCGAAAAATTCCTCGAAAAGGCCGACCCCTCGATTCCCTTGGGCATCTACGAATGCCCCCTGCCCTACGCGCGCAACATTTCCGCCGACGCCTTGGGCTGGCTGGCCAAGACGGGCCGTTTCGTCCTCACGAAAGACACCTGCTGCCGCCAAGACGACATCCGCGCCAAAGTCGCCGCCGTGCGCGGCAGCGCCCTGCGCTTCTACAACGCCGACTCGTGCACGCTCCTAGACAGCATGCGCCACGGCGGCCACGGCTACAGCGGCATCGCGGCCAATTTCATGCCGCACCTGTTTTCGTGGATGTGCGCGCGTCACGCGGAAAAGCCGGAACTCGCCGACGAGCTCAGCGCGTTTTTCAAACACGGCAACCACACGATCCACCAGCGCTACATGCAGTCGGCCAAAATTTACCTGAACCGCGCGGGGCTAAAAATCGGCCCGCGCACGCGCGTGGCGGAGCACGACTTCACGCCCGAAGCGCTCGCCCTGCTCGACGCCCTGCGCGCGGAGGTCGAGCAGTGGGAGCGCACACTCGGCATCGAAAACCCGTTCGCCCTGCTGCGCTGACAAGCCCGCCAAACCGTTCTATCCCCCTGACACGACCGCCCCATGACGCTGCACTGGCTGGACATCCTCATCCTCGTACTTTATTTCGTCGGCATCATCGGGCTCGGCCTGTACGTCGCGCGCAAAAACAAGAACACCGACGACTATTTTCTGGGCGGGCGCTCCTTCCCGGGCTGGGCGATCGGCATCAGTCTGGTGGGGTCGATGATCAGCTCGATCACCTTCCTCGCCTACCCGGCCGACGCCTACAAAACGGCGTGGATGCGCTTTTTGCCGAACCTCGCCTTCCCCGTCGTCGTCATCGTGGCGACTTATCTGTTCGTGCCCTTCTTCCGCCGCGGCACGATCACGTCGGCCTACCAATACCTCGGCCTGCGCTTCGGCCCCGGCATTTCGGCCTACGCCGCCATCTTGTTTTTGCTCGTGCAAATCGTGCGGGCGGCGACGATCACCTACCTGCTCGCCATGCTACTCTCGCCGATGGTCAATCTGCGCGTGGAATGGTGCATCCTGATCGCGGGGGCATTTACGGCGTTGTATTCGATCAAGGGCGGCTTTGAGGCGGTCGTGTGGACGGAAGTGGCGCAGACATTGATCCTCGTGACGGGGGCGTTCCTCTCCATCGCGCTGATCATCCATTACATCCCGGGGGGGCTTTCGCAGATCATTTCCGAGGCGTCGGAGGCGGGCAAACTCTCCTTCATGGACCTCAACACCGAAAGCGGCGCGCTCGAGCCGATCGGCCAAGGGATATCCCTCACCGAAAAGACGATCCCGATGCTGCTGTTTTTCGGCTTCATCATGCACATCACGGCGAAGCTCGACCAGACGACGGTCCAGCGCTGGTGCTCGGCCCGCACGGCGAAGGAGGCCACCAAGTCCATGTGGATTTTGGGGGCCGCGAGCGTCCCCGTATGGGGCGGCTTCATGTTTTTGGGCACCTGCCTGTGGGTCTACTTCAAACACAACCCCACGGCCATTTCGACCGGCATCCTCGCGGGCGGCAACGGCCACAAGGCCGAGGAAATCATGCCGCACTTCATCGTCGACGTGCTGCCGCACGGCGTGGCGGGGCTGGTGATCGCGGCGGCCCTTTCGGCCTCGATGGCCACGCTGGCGGGCTGCATCAGCGCCTCCGCGATGGTCTGCGTGAACGACATTTACCGCCCCCACTTGGTGCGCAACGCGCCCGAGCGGCACTACCTGCGCGCGGGGAAATTCTCATCCTTTCTCATCTCCGCGGCCATGATCCTCGGGGCCTATTTCATCTTTAAAGCCGACACGAAAACATTCACCGACCTCGGGCTGACGATCGGCGCGCTCTTGGGCGGCGGCATCTCCAGCGCGTTTTTGCTGGGCATGCTCACGCGCGTGGGCGACGAGCGCTCCGTTTTGATCGGCATCCTTTTCACGCTGGCGTTTTCCGCGTGGGCGATGTGCATGCAACTGGGCTGGCTCACGCCCGTGTTCGATTTGTACTACACCGCCCTCATCGGCAACGTCATCATGTTCGTCACCAGTTTTCTCGCGGGCGTCCTGCTCAAGACAAAGCACCGCGACCTCACCAACCTCACGATATGGGACAAGTCCGACGCCCCGCTTGTCTGACAACCCCCATCGTCCATCCTCCGAAGCGCCATGAAAATCACGACCCCAAAAACCATTCTGTTTCTCACCCTTTCTTTCATCGGCGCGCTCCAAGCGCAGGAGCAAGAGCCCGTCTTCACATTGCAGCAGGCCAAGATGCGCCACGATTTCCCGCGCGTGGAAACGCCGGGGCTGCCACGCACACAGCCGCTGCGCCAAGTGGTGTTCGTGCTTCCCAAGGAAACCGACGCGCGCCAAAAACGTTATTTTGACCTCGTCGCTTCGCGCCTAACTGCCCGCGGCGCGGACGTGAAAACGCGCATGGCCGCCGAGCCGCCCGCCAATCCTCCGTCCGGCACCCTCGTCGTCTACGCGGGGATCCCGGGCAAGGTGCCGGAAATCGACCGCTGGCTCTCCCACACGGGCATGCCCGCGCCGACCGCCGAGGCCCCGGGCCCGGAGGGCTTCGCCGCCCAAATCCTCACCGACGCGCGCACGGGCCTCACCAACGCCTGCATCGCGGGGACAGACGATCGCGGTATCCTCTACGGCCTCGGCTGGCTCTTGTGGCAGACCCGCGTGGACGACAAGGGCCTGAACCTCCCGCAGAACATTCCCCCCTTTGTCACGGCCCCGCGCGTGCGCCTGCGCTCGGCCAACAGCAACGAGCGCCAGGCGATGGACGCGAGCAGCGCGCGCTCCACCAAGGCGCGCGCCTGGGCGTATAGCGAGGGCGTCGATTACATCAAAGACCAGTGGCTCTTGGGCGCCAACCAATACGCGCAGGGCTGGGGCTCCTCGGTGCCCGTCGACGTCGCCAAATACAACGAAAAAACGGGCGCGGGGGTCAGCACCGACCGCTCGCAGATGGCCGAGGACTACGGGCTGGATTACATCATCAACAACTCGATCAACGGCATCGCGCGCGCCAACATGCAGCCCGGCTGGGAAGCGCTCGACGCGGGCGCGCGCCACAACGCCAACGTGTGCGTCTCCAACCCGCAGGCCCGCGCCTTCCTGCTCGACATCAAGGAAAAATTCTTCCGCCACGCCCCGCGCATCGACCGCGTCATTTTCACGCCTTCCGACGTCGCGGGCTGCGCATGCCCCCAATGCGCCCCGTGGACGCACACCTTTTGGGACTTGTGCGTCGAGCTCGCCGAGCGTCTGCACAAATACCACCCGCAGGCCAAGGCCTATTTTAGCAACCACGATTTCCAGATCGAGGACAACCGCTGGTTTTTTGAAAAAATCGCGCGCGAAAACCCCGCGTGGCTGGGCGGCTACGCGATGGCCCCGGGCGGCAACGAGGCGCGCACCTACGGCGGGGTCATCCCCAACCCGCAATGGTGGGTCTACGGGGGCCTCTTCCCCGAGCAGAATTTCCTGCGCTCGCGCCTGCGCTACATGGGGCCGCAATACGAGGTGTCCGCCTTCCCCGACATCTCGCACTGGAAGCGCTCCGAGTACGGCCTGCCCTACATCGACCCGATTTTGTCCGAAAACTACCACCGCCGCACCTTTAACGCGCGGCCGCTCTACTACCACCGCATGGTGACGTCCCAGATGCCCTACGTCGACGGCATCTTCGGCTACAGCGAGGGCAACTACGACGACTTTAACAAATTCCTGCTGCTGCGCCTGTCGTGGGACCCCACCCGCACGCCCTACCAGATCGCCCGCGAGTACTACGCCTATCACACAGGCGAGGCGGCGGCGGACCTGCTCGCGCAGGCGGCGATCCAAGGCGAAAAAAATTACGAGCTGCCCTTCCTCAAAAACGGCGAGGGCGTGCGCAAGGCGCACGCGCTGACGACGCAGGCCCGCGCC
>JAVBTG010000092.1:0-6205 GCA_031556275.1 Opitutales bacterium | reverse complement strand
CAGGCGGATATGATCTACACGACGAAAAACCTGCAGGCCGGCTACCAGGTTGACTATGAATGGCGCAACGTCAGCGGGCTTGAAACGCTGTTCGCCGACATCAGCCTGATCCCGGAGCCTTCCGCGTGCGCGGGCTTGCTCGGGTTGCTCGCGCTGGCCGCCGCGGTTCGCCGCCGCCGTTAATCGGCGTTTCATTTGCAAAAAAAGGCGTTCCGAAACGGAACGCCTTTTTTTGTGTCTGCGGAAGATGTTTTTAATAATTTTCCGCCTTGATCTGGAAATAGGCCTTCGCGTGGGAGCACACGGGGCAGATCTCCGGGGCCTTTTTGCCGATCACGACGTGGCCGCAGTTGGCGCAGATCCACATGGTGTCGTTCTCGCTGGAGAATACGAGGCCGCCTTCGACCTTGGCCAAGAGCTTGCGGTAGCGCTCCTCGTGGTCCTTTTCGATCTTGCCGACTTGCTCGAAAAGATAGGCGATCTTGTTAAAACCCTCCTCCTTGGCCTGCTTGGCGAAGGTGGCATACATGTCCGTCCACTCGTAGTTCTCGCCGTCGGCGGCGTCTTTGAGATTGTCGGCCGTGGTCGGGATGTCGCCGCCGTGCAGCAGCTTGAACCAGAGCTTGGCGTGCTCCTTCTCGTTGCCCGCCGTTTCCTCGAAGAGGTCCGCTATCTGGTGGTAGCCCTCCTTGCGCGCCTTGGAGGCGTAGTAGGTGTACTTGTTGCGGGCCTGCGACTCGCCCGCGAAGGCGGACATCAGGTTCTTTTCGGTTTGGGTTCCTTTGAGTTCTTTCATGTGTGTTTTCGTTATGGGTGTGAATAAATAAAAGTCGGTCAGGCCGATTTGTTGTGCGTGCCGTGCGCGCAGTCGTGGCAGATGCCGATCAGCCGCAGCTCGATGTCGCGCATGTTCCCGAACGATTCGGTGATCGCGGGGAGGGCGAAGCGGGTGTGCGGCGGAAAGTCCGCGATTTTGCCGCACTGCGCGCAGATAAAGTGGGCGTGCTTTTCGGTGTTGCAGTCGAAGCGCACGCACGAAAGCCCGTCCATGCGGCGGATCAGGCCCGCGGCGGAAAAGTCGTTTAAAATGCGGTAGACGCTGTCCGCCGAAATGCCCGGCAGCATTTTTTGCACGCGTTGGCACGCCATGTCGACGGAGGGGTGTTCCGTGTTGCCCTGCACGGCGCAGTAGACCGCAAAGCGCTGGATCGTGCACTTCCAACCCAACCGTTTGCAGTCGGTTTCAAAGGCGTTTCGGAGGCGGCGGTCGTTTTCCATAGGGTCAAAAATATAGTTATGCTATAAATGTAGGCAAGACATATTATTGAAGAAAATCCATAGCGGGGCATGGCGTGTTGTCGCGGTTTTGCCCATAACGAAAGCACGCGTTCCGGTTTTGGAACGCGTGCTTTGCGGTATATGGGATTAAGAGAGATGCATTTAAAGCTCCACCGTTTTGCCCGAGGCGGCGGAGGCGTCGGCTGCCAGCACGATTTTAAGGCTATTGACCGCGGCGGCGACGTGCTCCGACAAGTCGATGTCTTGCGTGATGGCCTTGTACAAATAGGCTTGCTCGCGCTCGCACAGCTCGTCGTGGCCCGGCTCGTCCGCGTTGCTGATCCATTCGTCGGGCTTTTCAAAATTCCCGTCGGGGGCGACGGCGGAGGAATGCAGGCGCAGGGTGTTTGTCTTGGTGTGCGAGTCGATGTCGTCGGAGGCGCTTTCACCGTTGGCGACGATGGACGCGCTGCCCTTGGGGCCGAAAACGTCTTTCACGAAAAACGCGTTGGTCGAGATCATCGGGCCCCAGCCCGCCTCATACCAGCCGACGGAGCCGTCGTCGAATGTCACCTGCAGTTGCCCGTAGTTGCGCTGGTTGGGCGCGATCTCGTCGCTCAGGCGCGCGGAAATGCCGCTGACACGGACGGGCTTGGCCCCTGTCATGCGGCACATGATGTCCACATAATGCACGCCGCAGTCGACGATGGGGGAAAGCGATTTCAAAAGGTTTTTGTGCCACTGCCACGTTTGGCCGTGCGACTGCTGGTTGAGGTTCATGCGCATGACCAGCGGCTTGCCCAAACCTTGGGCCAGCTCCACAAATTTTATCCACGAGGGGTGATGCTGCAGGATGTAGCCCACCACGATTTTTTTATCGAGCTTCGCCGCCAGCGCCGCCAAGCGCTCGGCCCCCTCGACGGTGTCGGCCATCGGCTTTTCCACAAAAACGTGCGCGCCCGCCTCCATCGCCATCGTCGCCAAAGGCTCGTGCGTGCTCGGATAGGTGCACACGGCCACGGCCTCGGGTTTCAGCGCGGCGAGGGCCTGCGCCAAGTCGGGGAAGTGGGGATAGCTCGTGGTGTTGGCGGTGTTGAAAGCGTCCACCGCCTCCTTGCGGGCGTCGACGATGCCGACCAGATCGAATCCCTCAAGCTTGTGATAGGCGCGCGCGTGCGAGGCGCCCATGTTCCCGCATCCTACCACGATTACTCGGATTTTTTTCATGTGATTTATGAGGTAAATGTTTGCAGCCAAGCCTGCCCGAAATGCGCCGTCTTGTCTACTGGTATCCTATAGGAGTGCAATATGCCTTTTGACGGACATTTTCACGCAAAATAAGAGTCTATGAAATTCCATAAGGGGATGGAATGACGTTTATGGCAAAAAACATGTCCTAAATGGCGTGGCGGCCGAAAAAACAAAGTTGAAATCAGCGTTGCAAGGAGGGCGGAAAAAGCGGAAAAAAGTTTAATGAGCATAAACGTCGGCATCTTTGGCTACGGCAATTTGGGGCGCGGGGTTGAGTGCGCGATCGCGCAAAACCCGGACATGGAGCTGGCCGCGATATTCACGCGGCGCGACCCCGCCGACATCCGCCCGCTGACAAAGGGCGCCGTTGTGCGCGAGGCCGCCGAGATGGCCGATTGGCAGGACAGGATCGACGTCATGATCCTGTGCGGCGGCAGCGCGAAGGATTTGCCCGAGCAGTCGCCCCAATGCGCGCGGTTGTTCAACATCGTGGACAGTTTTGACACGCACGCGAAAATTCCGGAGCATTTTTCCCGCGTGGACAAGGCGGCGAAGGAGGGCAAAAAACTCGCCGTCATTTCGGTCGGCTGGGATCCGGGGATGTTTTCCCTCAACCGGATGTACGCCGAGGCCGTTTTGCCGCAGGGCAAGGGTTACACGTTTTGGGGCAAGGGCGTCAGCCAAGGGCATTCGGACGCGATCCGCCGCATCGCGGGGGTGAAAGACGCCAAGCAGTACACGGTCCCCGTCGGGGCCGCGCTCGATGCCGTGCGCGCAGGGAAGGACCCCGAGTTGAGCACGCGCGAAAAGCACACGCGCGAGTGCTTTGTCGTTTTGGAGGAGGGGGTCGACGCCGCGGAAGTCGAGCGCGCGATCAAGACGATGCCCGACTATTTTGCGGACTACGACACGACCGTGCATTTCATTAGCGAAACGGAATTGAAAAAGAACCACGCCGGCATCGCGCACGGCGGCTTCGTGCTGCGCAGCGGCAAGACGGGGGCGGGCGGCAAAAACCGTCACTTGATCGAGTACGCGATCAAGCTGGACTCGAACCCCGAATTCACCGCCAGCGTGCTAGTGGCCTATGCGCGGGCCGCGTGGAGGTTGTCGCGGGAGGGCGTTGTCGGCTGCAAGACGGTGCTCGACATCGCGCCCGCCTACCTGAGCGCCAAAGGCGCGGCGGAACTGCGGGCGAGTTTGCTTTGAGAAAAATTGTCTGAAAATAAAAAACCCGCAGTCGTTTAAGACTGCGGGTTTTTTATTTTCAGGGAGTTTTTTAGATGACGACGGCCCCTGTCGCGTAGAGGATGATCGCCAAGGCGTCGAGCGCCAACAGGGCGAACAGGTAGATGATTTCCGCCTTGCCGAAGATCGGCGCCATGTCGCCCGATTCTTTGCGGGCCCACACGAAGAACGGCACCCCCACCGTCAGCAGCAGCGGCACGGCCACGACGTACTGTATGCCGCCCGCGTAGAACATGAACAGACAGAACGCGAAGCCCACAAGGCCGCTGACGACGGAGAGGAGCCATCCCTTGTTGCCTTTGGAATATTTGGCGTACTCTCCGCTCGCGCACAGCTTGAACAGGAACAGCGTCGTGAACAGGTAGGCCGGCAGCATCACCACGCTGCTGATGCTGTACATGGTGTCCCACGCGTTGCTGGAGAAATACACCAGCAGCATCGTCGCCTGCATCACCGATGAGCTGACCCATAGCGCCACCGAGGCGGCCTCCTTTTTGTTGGTCTTGGCGAAGGCCTTCGGGAACGTGCCGTTTTCGGCGGCGACCATCGGGATTTCGGCGCACAGCATCGTCCACGCCAACCATCCGGCCATCACGGAAATGATGAGCCCGATGTTCATGATCCACGCGCCGGGGTTTCCGATCAGGTGTTGCAACACGCCCGCCGTGGATGGGTTGGCGACCTTTGAAAGCTCGGCCTGCGACATGATGCCGAAGGGCAGCGCCGAGAGCAGCACGTAGACCAATAACGCGATGACGAAGCCCAAGAGCGTCGCCTTGCCCACGTCGGACTTGCGCTTGGCGCGGCCAGAGAGCACGACCGCGCCCTCGACACCGATGAACGCCCACAGCGCCACGAGCATCGGCGCCATGACCTGCGAGGCCAGCGAACCCAGCGGTTGCGCGGCTGCGGCGGTGGTCGTGGCAGCCGTGGTTGCGGCGGCGGTGGTGGCTGCCGTCGTAGTGGCTGCCGCGGTCGTTGTGGCGGCGGCCGTCGCTGTGGTCGCGGTTGCGGCGGTGGCCGTTGTGGCGGCTGTGGTCGCGGCGGTGGCCGTGACGACGGTGTCGCCCCAGAAGTTAGCGCTGAGCTTGGCGGCGTCGATCGACACCCCGACGATGATCACAAACAGCACCAGCGGCACCAATTTGGCGATAGTGCCGATCCTGGTGATCGAGCCCGCCAGCTTGATGCCGGAAAGCACCAAGTAGTTGTATCCCCAGATGAGGATCGAGCCGCAGATGATGGAAGTCAGATTGTTGCCGCCTGTGAAGACGCCCGGCACGAAATAGTCGAGCGCGTCCATCAGGATGACGGCGAAGGCCACGTTGCCGAACATCGTCATCAGCCAGTAGCCCCACGCCGTGAGAAAGCCCAGGAACGGGCCGAAACCCTCGCGGGCGTACATGTACACGCCCGCCTTCAGGTCGGGCCGGATGTCGGAGAGGATGCGGAAGGAGTTGGCGATGAAATACACGCCAAAGCCCACCACCACCCACGCGATGAGGATCGGCCCAAGGGCCGCATGTTCCGAGGTGTTCTGCGGCAGGCTGTAGACGCCGCCGCCGAGCATGGAACCCACGACGATGGCCACCAGCGCGAGAAAGCCCAGCTTTTGCTCGCCGCCTTGGGTTTGCGGAGTGTTTGTGTCGGACATACAAATATGGATTTGATGGTTGTCGGGTTGTGTGAGACGCGGTTGCTTACTGGCGTCCTTTCTTGACGGCGTTGGAGGAGACGTGCGAGAGCTTCAGGCCGTCGGGATGTTTCGGCTTGCGGTCTTCCTCCACGATGGCGCGCACCCAGTATTCGCCGTTGGCGTCGGTGTGCACGCCGTGGACCTCGTGCTCGAAGCCCGGGAATTCGCGGTCGAAGCTTTGCAATGCCTTCAGGTAACCTATGATGCCGCTGTCGCCCGCGGGCATGCGCTCGCCGGGCATCAAGACCGGAATACCGGGCGGGTAGGGCACGAGCATGCTCGCCGCGATGCGGCCGGCAAAATCGTCCACCCTCACCGGTTCCGCTTTGCCGCGCACGACCTTTTGGAAGGCGTCCGCGGGCGTCATCACCGGCGCGGGGTCGGTGTTGGCGGCGGCGTCGAGGTGGCCGATCAAGTCCAGCTCCGTCATTTTGGCGTGCATCTTGTCGCACAGTTCTTTGAGCGTCATGCTCGCGTAGGCGGCCGAGGCGTGCGCCAATGTGGGGATGGCCTCGGCGACGGTCGCGCCCGCGTCGTAGAGCCGCTTGAATTCGAGCAGGCTTTCGAGCAGCGTGCCCCATTTGGCCTTGGTGGTGCCGACCGAGAACAGGATGAGCAAGGTGTAGTCGCCGGTGCGGGCGATCTCGGTCTTGCGGCTGTCCAAGAATTTGGTGACCACGTAGCCGGGGACGCCCATTTTTTCGGCCTTGCCGTCGGGCGTGATGCCGGGGC
>JAVBTG010000040.1:0-39096 GCA_031556275.1 Opitutales bacterium | reverse complement strand
TAGCGCGAATGCAGCCGGGTGCAAACGACAAAAAAGCGCGCACCCAAACACGGGTGCGCGCTTTTAAACAGAACGTTCTGGGCGATCAGTCTTTCAGGGGATCGGATTCCTTGATCGGGCGGATCCAGATATTGCGGTAGCGCAGGGCGGGGTTCGCGGGGTGCGCCTGCAGATAGATCGGGGCGTCCTCGACGACGAAGCCGTCGTAGGTGGACGCCTTTTTGTTGTAGGTGGGGCCGAGCAGGCGCGTGTTGTTCTGCACGACAATACCGTTGACCAGTACTGTGATGCGGGCGGGTTCCGTGACGACGCCCTTGTCGTCCGCCTTGGGGGCGTTGAAAATGATGTCCATCGTCTGCCACTGCCCCGGCTTTTTGGCGACGTTGAGCTGCGGGGGCGTCTGCCCATACATGGCCCCCAGCATGCCGTCGGCGTAGAAAACAATGTCGTAGGAGTTGATGATTTGCACCTCGAATGCCCCCATCATATAGACGCCGCCGTTGCCCTGCTGGGGTTTTCCCTCGGGGTTGGGTTGCACGAGCCATTCCAAGTGCAACTGGGCCGACCCGTATTTTTTCTTGGTCTGCAAGTCGTATTTGGTAGTCACCAATTCGCCGTTGTCGATGACCCATGTGCACGGTTCGCCCTTGCGGGTGATAAGCGCGTCGGTGCTGGTGCCGTCAAAGATGATGTCGGCGTCTGCCGGGGGTTGCCCGACGACGTCGGCGGCGGCAAGCGCGGCGGGGCGGGGGCGTTTCGCGTCGTTCACGAGCCACGGCGAGCCGGGGGCCAGCGGCTCCTGCTGTTTGACGGCGGCAGCGTGGCAGGTGAGGCACAGGCACAGGAGCGTGCCCGCGTAAGTAATAAGGGATAGTAGTTTCATTGGTATACTAATGGTATAATTTTGTTTAAAGGTTCGCTTTGCAATCTTTTTAATCCTTCAACGGATGTGTTTCGCGGATGGGGCGCACCCAGATGTTGCGGTAGCGCAACGGCGGGTTGTTCCTGTGGTCCTGCAATTGGATTTTCCAAGGGACTACCTTGAAATTGTCGTAGGTGGTCGCCACGCGGTTGCGCGTGGGCCCGAGGATGGGAGTGTTGTTTTGCACCAGCACGCCGTTGACGAGTACCGACACCCGCGCGGGCTCGACGACCTTGCCGTTGGCGTCCGTCTGCGGGGCGTTGAAGAAAATGTCCATCGCCTGCCAGTTGCCCGGCGCTTTGGCGGCGTTCACCTGCGGAGGCGTCTGCCCGTAGACAGCGCCCACATGGCCATCGGCATAAGAGGGATTCTGGTAGGAGTCATGGATTTGGATTTCGTAGCAACCCATCATGAACACGCCGCCGTTGCCGCGCTTTTGGTCGCTGCCCTCGGTGTTGGGAGCCACGAGCCATTCGATGTGCATCTGCACCGATCCGTAACTTTTTTTGGTGCGGATGGTGCCCTTGGTCGTCACCAACATTCCGTTGTCGATCGCCCAGTCGCAGGGTTCCCCCTTGCCGGTTTCGAGGGCGTCTAAAGAGGTTCCGTCAAAAATGATATCGGCGTCGGCGGGCGGCTGTCCGTAAACAGGAGCGGGCGCCACTACCGGGGGAACGGGCCGCTTGCGGTCGTTGACCAGCCATTTGGAGCCGGGGGCCACGGGCTCCGCCGGGAGCGGGGGCTTGGGCGGTTCGGCGGCGAAGGCGGCGCACGCCAACGCGCATAGACACAGCGATAACAAGGATTTTTTCATCTGCATAGGGGAAGGGGATTTATTGGATAATACGCGTTTCATTAAGTCCTTTTGAAAACTGCAGGGCAAGGTTTTTTGCCGGATGCTTTTTTAGGAGTGTTTGCAATTTGATCCGTCGCCCGCACAATTCAATTGCATGGCCCAATCATCGCCGCTTCCGCCGAAAGTGTTGCACGCCGTCCTCAAAACGGACGAGCTGAAGACGCGTTTTCTCGACGCGCCGAAATTCCTTTTGTTGTGCGAGCAATGCCCGCGCTTTGGGCGACTCTGGTCATGTCCTCCTTACGCCGCGCGGCCGCTGGCGCTGCTGGACGATCTTCCCGCCGCGCACATCGTCGGCCTCAAACTGGACGTTCCCCAATCCGTCCGCGCCGCCACCCGATCGGACGCCAGCGCCCGCAAAGCCTATATCGAGCAATTGTTCGCCGATGTCCGCCCGCGCTTTGATGCCGCGTTGCTGGCATTGGAAGAATCAAATCCCGCCGTTTTGAGCCTGCACGCCGGAGCCTGCCGGTTTTGTCCGGAAGGCGGTTGCGCTCGCTTGAGCGGCGCCTCCTGCCGCCACCCCGAACGCATGCGTTATTCGTTGGAGTCATTGGGTTTTGATGTCTCTGCCATCGCCCAAGTGTGCCTAAAGACCTCGTTACTATGGGCCAAAGACGAATTGCCCGTTTATTTTCTCTTGGTGGGCGCGCTGTTTTCGCCTGCGGAAATCCCCGATATTTTCGTTGAGTTAGGCCTAACTTAACGCATGGCGATATTGCCATTGCAACCTCCCTAGGGGACATCCTAGCATATCGAATTTTAGAAGGAAAATTCTTATGTCTCATATCCCCGCCTGGCTTAAAAATTCGGTCTTTTATGAAATTTATCCCCAGTCCTTCAAGGATTCGAACGGGGACGGCATCGGTGATTTCGGCGGCATGATCGAAAAAATCGGTTATGTGAAATCACTGGGATGCGACGCGATCTGGCTCAACCCGTGTTTCGACTCGCCGTTCCGCGACGCGGGCTATGACGTGCGCGATTTTTACAAGGTCGCCGAACGCTACGGCACAAACGACGATTTGAAGGCGTTTATCGACAAGTGCCACGAAAACGGCATCCGCGTGATCCTCGACCTCGTGGCGGGGCATTCGTCGAACGAATGTTCGTGGTTCCTCGATTCCTGCAAGGCCCAGAAAAACAAGTATTCCAACTATTACATGTGGACCAAGCAGTGGGACGCGTGGGACTGCGGCGGTTACCGCGCGATCCACGGTTACGCCGACCGCGAGGGAAGTTTTATCGTCAACTTTTTTCATTCACAGCCCGCGCTCAACTACGGGTTTTATCCTGTCGACGAGGGGCAGGAGCAGTGGCAGTTGCCGATGGACCACCCCGACGCCCTCGCGGTGCGCGACGAGCTGCGCAACATCATGAAGTTCTACCTCGACATGGGGTGCGACGGTTTCCGCGTGGACATGGCCAGCAGCCTCGTGCGCGGCAAAAAAAGCTACGAGGGCCTGCAGATCCTCTGGGGCGACATCCGCGGCTGGATGGAAACGCATTATCCCGAGGCGGTGTTGGTCTCCGAATGGTCGAACCCGGCGAAGGCGATCAACGCGTCGTTCCACGTCGATTTTTTGGTGCACTTCGGGCTGCCGGGGTATACCTCTGTCTTCCGTCAGGAAATGGAGCGCGTGCCCAATTCGCCCTACGCGGGCGGCGGGCGGCGCAGCTATTTCGACAAGGACGGGCAGGGCGACGCGCTGCTGTTCGTCAACGAGGTGATCGACCAGCTTTCTCAGATGGGCGGCAAGGGCTATATGTCGATCCCCACGGGCAACCACGACTTCGGCCGCATCCGCCAAGGCCGCTCCCTAGAGGAACTGAAGGTGCTTTACACCGCGTTGTTCGCGTTTCCCGGGGTGCCGTTTTTGTATTACGGCGACGAGATCGGCATGGATTACGTCTACGGCCTTGTCAGCAAGGAGGGCGGCTACAACCGCACGGGGGCGCGCACGCCCATGCAGTGGAGCAAGGGGCCGGGCGCGGGCTTTTCCACGGCCAATGAAAAAGATTTTTACCTGCCGCTGGGCAAAGAGGCGGACACGGTGAGCGTCGAGGCGCAGCAGGACGATCCGGATTCGCTGCTGAACTACACGCGCAAGCTGATAAAGCTGCGCCGCGAGCATCCCGCGCTGGGCGCGGAGGGCGAGTTTATCCCGCTTTACGCGCTCAAAGACACTTATCCCTTGGTGTTCGAGCGCAAGCTCGGGGACAGTCGCTTTGTGACCGCCGTCAACCCCTCGGGCAAACCGGCGAGCGCGGAATTCGGCGTTCCCGGAATGGGCGCGGCCGAAGTGGTCGCCGCGTTCGGCAAGGTCGATTTGAAGCTGACTTCCGGCGGCTGCGTGCTGGATATGGACGGTATCTCGGCGGTGATGTACCGGCTTTGAGTTTTTAAAGGAGCTTTCAAACACGCACCCGCCAAAAAGCCGCAAATTTTTCAATTTGCGGCTTTTTTATCCCAGTCTGGTCATCCAACCACAAAAAAGCCCTCCAAATGGAAGGCTTTTCAAAGTGGTTGTCCTTAGTATGGATTGGACGCGCGCTATGCGCTCGCCCTGCGGGTAAATGACTGGCGCCATTTATCCCAATCCCCAGTCGGCCAACCACAAAAAAGCCCCGGTTTCAGAGGGAAAACAGGGCTTTCGGAAAGTGGTTGCCCGATGTCTCTCGCTAAGGTTTGTGAGCTGTGATTTTGAAAATTATTCATCTTTCCCGCCAAGATAGACACATGCCGGATTTTGGATATTTGGCTTTCACGCCCCAGTCTCATTTTTGCTCCATAAACCCGAAATATGGTGAAAATTGAAACGTTTCATTCTTGCTGAAACGCAAAAATGAGACTCCTTTTTTAGAGCTTAGGGCCATCAATTTGATGATTCTGGGACCAATTAATTGATTTAGCAACGGGCAGATATTTAGCGTTAACACAGGCGAGTGAAGTTCAATCCTCATTGCAATTGGAGGGCCCTAATCCCATATATTTCACCGTAACTAGCGTGTGAATGAAATTCCCTGCTTGATTTGCATTCGATGAATGAAGGAGATGGCACGTTCGTCGATGAGTTTGATTAGGTCGGCGACTTCGGCATATTTCTTTTTTAAAACGGGCAGTTCCGCTCGTATTTCTTCGGCGAGAGCGGCGATATGTTTGGCAATTGCTGAAGCGGACAGCCCGGCTTCGTCGGCAAATTGCTCGAAATCGGATAGGCGCAAATGGACGGATTCATAGGTTTTGCCGATGCGCATGGCCATCTTGGCGGTTAGTTGGGGATAGTAAACGGTTGAGAGAACGTCATAGGCGGGGGCAAGGCGTGTGCTGCCCTTGGAATAGAGCAGGGAGAAATTTTTCCCGTGCGCGTCATGATTGCCGATGATGGTGTTAAAAATGACCAGATTGAATAGACGCTGGATATCGCGGGCGGGCAAGGTTGACGCGTTTCGTAGCAACTCGAAGGATTGTTTTAAACTTGGGCCGCCTTCGAGCTGATATTTGTGTTCAGATGAAATGCCGAGGGCTTGGCAGAAGTCTTCCTGGTGGAGGCGTTTGGGATAGGGGAGATTGGCATCTGGGAGGCGATCGTAGCGTTGAACCAAGAGGTATTTTTTTCCGCCGGCGGAACCGACTTGGGCGTTTGCCGCGGGAATGCCGACGGCGTTTGCAAGTTCAAGGCAGAGCGCCTCGTTGCTGACGATGTTTGGGAAATGCCCAATGGCCGGTTTTAAAATGTGCGTGCTGGGAGCGCCGTTGAGGGGCAGGGCGATCTTTCCTTTGGCGTCCACATGGACTGCTATTTTATTTTGAGCGCCCGCAAGCGACAGTCGAATGCCGGGCTCGCCTGCGAGCAATGGCTCGTTTGGCAGCCGCCCAATGATGCTGACCAGCTCTTTTTCGGATAGTGAATGGTAGGCGTATTCCTTTGCGGGAAAGGGTACATCGGGTGGTAAAAAACTCACGGCACCCGCACATTCGCCGCCAATTTGCTCGAGCATCGCATAGTCATTATTCGGGCTGACTCCCAATATCTTTGCAATAAGCTCCCTGTTTTTCTGTTCGGGCAGAATTCCATCAAAGAAGCCTTTGCATTCTTTGGGCGTAAAACGAGAAGCCCTCAACGGCAGTGATTGAGATAGGGCAATGGCATTGGGGTAGGTAAGCCATTTTTCATTGTAGGCAAAACGCATTCGCCCCTCATTGTCTTGGGAGAGTTGGCCTACAAGGGCGGTATCCAAATAGACGTTTAACGTGCGTTTCATGGCTATTTATCCTCTGTGGGGATTACCGGGGTAGTGAGTGTGACGTGGATACCTAAAGTTTGAATGACGTGCAAAGCTTTCGCAAATTCACATGAGGGTTTTCCTTTTTCCAAATCAATAATGAAACGTAGCCCAGTCCCGCACGCCAGCGCCAAATCCTGCTGGGTGAGCCCTTGATCCTTACGGGTCTTGCGGATCAAGAGGCCGATCTTTTGTGTCGTCAGTTTCATTGTTTTTGTTAAAATGTTACCGTTCGGGTATATTCATTGATCTTCGCCTAGATTTCAAGTGAATTATTCCCGTCCGGTAATCTTTTAAAAGAAAGAGCGAGGGCTATCTGAAATATTCCCACACAGTAATTCAACTTTTGTGTATGTTCAATCAAACACTTTGATCAAATGCCCAAGTGACGCATCCATTTTACTTTAGCTATGTCCCAGGATATTCAGGGGGACCCGCCCCTCAAACAGGCGCCGGCATTAGATCTGGACTAATTTTTTGGGGATGCTCACACTTTTTTGTATGAAAAAAATCCCCATTTCAGCCAAAGGCGATTTTCTTGAGAGACTTGCTATTGCAGCTCCAGTCAAAGCAGTATCGGAGTTGATTTGGAATGGGCTAGACGCGGGAGCGACAGAAATACGAGTTGATGTGGGGCTGAATGCGCTTGGAGCTCCAGAGACTATTTGTATTTCTGATAATGGTTCTGGTATTGAACATGCGGATATTGAGATATTATTTGGGAACTTGGGATCTTCTTGGAAAAAGACTAAGAATCGTTCAAATGGGCGATCTTTACACGGCAAAAGCGGACAAGGTCGTTTTAAAGCATTTTCGCTTGGAAGCCGAGTGAAATGGGCAACATCCTTTAAAGGCAGCGATGGCTCCATTATGCAATATACGATACAAGGAGACGGTGGTTCGCTTGAGAGTATGTCTTCGTCTTCTCCTGCCAAGGTAGATACTAAAAATACAGGAACAACGGTTACCATCTCAAATATTCAAAAAAACCATCCTTCTTTGGTGGACGAAGAAGCTCGGACGGAGTTTGCCAAGATATTTGCTCCATATTTGAGTCAATATCCCGATGTAACTATATATTACTGCGGCGACAAGATTGACCCGAACATTTATCAAGATGTGAAGCATGATATTTTGCTGGGGGCGATTACATTGCCCAGTGGAAAAGTTGTTTCAGCGGTGATAACTATTGTCGAATGGGCAATGCCAACTGATCGCGAGTTACATCTTTGTGATGCAGACGGTGTTTCACTGCATGAAGCCGGTTCAGGCGTCAAAATTCATGCTCCAGGATTTAATTTTACTGTTTACATCAAGTGCGATCATTTCAAAGAACTTGATCGGGAAAATTTACTGATTTTCGATGAACTTAATGAAGACGTTAAGGAAATTATTAAAATAGCGAAAAAAGAAGTTCGTGGATATTTCCGCAAGCGTCTAGCTGACCAGCAGAGTCAAATTGTTGAACGTTGGAAGCAGGAGGAAATTTATCCTTTTGAAAACAAAGCGATAATTGATCCTATTGAAATCGTCGAGCGTCAGGTATTTGACATCCTAGCAGTGAATTTAGAGGAATATTTGCCATCGTTTGAAAATTCAGATTCTCAATCAAAGAGGTTCGTATTTCGGTTGTTGGCACAAGCTATTAAAGAAAACCCAGCATCGGTTCAGCAAATTATTACAGAAGTGCTCAATCTTAAAAAAGAAGAGCAAGATGACTTGGCTGAATTAATGATGAGTACTCCTCTTTCAAATATCATTAGTTCAGCTAAAATTGTAGCGAATAGATTGAATTTTCTTACTGCTCTGGAAAATTTGCTCTTCGACTCAGAGACAAAAAAATCGCTATTGGAGAGAGATCAATTACATAAAATTCTAGAAAAAGAAGCATGGATTTTCGATGAAGAATTCGCTTTAGCCGGGAGTGAACAGCGTCTAGAAGAAGTGCTTGCGTTTCATCTGGAAGAATTAGGGAAACGATGTGATGATGATAGTCCTGTGGAGCGTGAAGGTGGGAAGCAGGGACGCATTGATTTAATGCTTAGCCGTGCCAATAAACCTCGGCACGACGAATATGATCATCTGGTGGTGGAGCTAAAACGGCCGGCCCAGAAGATTAATTCCACAATACTGTCTCAAGTGGAAAGCTATGCGATTGCTGTTGCTGCGGATCCTCGTTTTCTCTCTGAGAAAACTCGTTGGAAATTTATTGTTGTGTCAAATGAAATGGATGAGTACGCGAAGCGAAAATGTAATGAACGAAATAAACCCTCCGGATTGATATACGATGACGGAAAATCAAACATTCAAGTCTGGGGATTTACATGGACCGAAATAATCTCCAAAGCCCGCGTTCGACTTCAATTTATCAATCAATCGTTAAATTATGAGGCCACGCGGGATACTTCTCGCCCTTATTTGGAGAAAGTTCACGCAAAATTCATCCCCGTCATTGATTGCGATGGACAGGATGTAGACGAATCGAACGAGAACACCTAAGGAAATAAATAGGTATTACGATACAATAGTAGGAATGGAGTTACTCTCCCATTAATTTTGAGATGGCATCGAGCGGGAGCGCTTTAATAGCGTGGACACCATTCCTTACGAAACTGATTAAAGTGTTCGCATCTTTAATTGTGTCGAATACTTTGCGCACGAGAGATTGCTTTTTTTCATCTGTTGTTGCCCCTCTAGGATCTAGGAATACTTCTCCGATTACTCGTGCCATGGCGGTTTGGATTCCGACAGCTCCAAAAAAACGATAGTTTTGTACTGATATTTTGATTGCGAAAAGGTGGGATACTAAAAATTGAATAAAGTCGGGAGATGTATTTGCATTTTTTACTGTTTCAATCAAATCATCGATTTGGATCTCAAGTTTTTTCAAATCTTCTTCATTAATTTCCTCTTCTTTTTCAACTTCATCAAATTTGTCACTTATGAACTCAAGACCCAGGAAGTTTTCGTTCTTTAGGCCACCTTTAAACGCATCGAGATCTTTTTCTATGTTAAAAGCAGCCAAATGTTTTTCTATTTCGTTTAGCGATTTTTCGTACAGCCCTATATTTATGTCGGGGATAGCATTCAAACGATCTTTGACTTCTAGAGAAAGATTGATGATGCTGACATAAGATCGAAAAATCTCAGGTGACTTTTGATCGGGGATGGAAAATATTTGACTGATTGCCTGCCGAAACCGCATGTTCGCAGGAATGGTTTCAAATTTTTTAAGTAAGTTATAAAGTCTAGATGCAAGATTCATTTCGTAATACAGTTAATGTATCCTCATTTAACGATATGAATTTATTTTGTTTTTGTAAAGAATTGGCTTCCTTTTTACAAGAATTCGTAGCGTTTCGTTGATGAGACCGGAATGCGATTGTATCCTGGCGAACTTATGCGCCTGTTCCAGTAGCCGATCGGTTATCGAGGATTATTGTTGTTTTCATGCATTAAATATGTCTCAAGCGACACATGGCTATATCGAGCGTCTGTAATTGATTTTTAATGAAATATGATGGTCGACGAATATAAAAAGCCATGAATCGCTGTGCGCGACAGTACTTTATGGAAGGGGATAGCCTACGATCCATATCCTCTTGCTCCCCAACCCAATTTTTGAGCATGCTTATACTGGGCGAATGAGGACAACTTGCAGCCTTTGGGCGTGCGTATTTGTGGAGATATTGCTTCGTCGGGCGAACTATATGAAAGGCGTCGTCAATAAACTAATGGGGGGAGTATTCAGGCGTTTGCGTCGTGAGCATGACGACAGCCCTAGGAAATGAAAAAAGGAATTAATTTGTTGGTTTAGAATGAAATAGGCGTAATTCATGTGGCGAAAAGGGCGAGAAGAGGGCTTGGTTTTCCATGAATTTTGGAGACATCCCTATACTGGAAGGGTATGAAAACTAAAATAAGAAACACGCGGGCGGTTTACTTGACGGCCATATGCGTATGTCGATGCGAGTTAGATGCGAGGGGCGATAGGGGGTGTTGTCGGGACTGGGCGCAGTCGCAAGAAGTCAAATGTCACGAAGCTACACAAGCAAAGGAGGTGACCCATGAATGTCGTTAAACGAAACCTGAAGGTTGTTGGCTATGCGCGCGTCAGTACGGATCTCCAGTTGCGAGGCAAGGTCTTTGACTCCATAGAGGCGCAGAAATCTATTATCCATCAATATGTTGCGGCGCATCCGGGCATGGAACTGGTGGAAATGTTCACAGATCCCGGAACATCCGGAAGTAATATGCGACGACCTGGTATGCAGGCACTGCTTAAGCGAGTCCAAGACGGGGATATTGCCTATGTGCTTTGCTATAAACTGGATCGTATTAGTCGCGATAAATTCGATTATTTTGAATTTGAGAAAATAATTCGAGGCTACGGTGTCGGCGTTCATTACACGAATGATTGTAATCCGGATAATTCTCCCTTTGGTAGTTTTATCCGCACGATGATGGCGGGAATGGCAGAGCTAGAACGTGGACAGATCGTACAACGTATAACGATTGCAATGTATGAACTGTTCAAACAAGGGTATCGCACGGGTGGAAGAACGCCTCCGGGGTATGCTTGCGGCGAAAAGAAATGCACTTTGGTGGTGGATGAGGCGGCGGCCGTGCATATCCGTGAGATTTTTCAATTATTTTCCGATGGGATGCGTCCTTCGGAAATCGCGACACATATGGCGCAGAAATATAAAACCACGCCTACCGTAAAGGGACGAAAAGAGGAGGCGATGGGAGGTGGTGCTTACAGCGAAAATTATGTCCGTCAGATATTGCAAAACCCCGTTTATGCCGGTTATGTCTGTTGGTGGTCTGCGGAAAAAGGATTGGAACTCAACGATGGGTTGCATGAGGCACTCGTGGACCGTGCCGCTTGGGAAAGAACCCAAGAAAAGTTGGCGAGACAGAAGCGTTGCCAGATTTCGCATATCCGAATGAGAGGATCGCATTTGTTGAAGAAATATTTGTTCTGTTCATGCGGGGCGATGATGACCACTTCGTTCGCCGGGAAGCGACGCAAAGACGGCACTCATTATCAGTACTATGTCTGCTCCGCGAAGAACAAGTTTCATGCGCAGAGCGCCTGCAGAACGAGGATTGGGAAAAAGATCATAGAGTCTGTCATTTTTTCCGCGCTTGGCTTTATAGCCGCAAAGAATATTGATCGGCGGCGATTGAAACAGGGCGGCGATGAATATCCAGAACGAATTGCCGAAGAGAAAAAAGGACTTTTAGCTGAAAGCGGGAGGAACAATGCTTTGCTTCAGAATTTAATTGATGAGTTGGCGGAATTTGAAGGCAATGCGGTCATGAAAGAAGCATTGCGGGCTCGAGCTTCTAAATTGTCCGATGAGATAGAAAGGTTAAGTATGCGCCTAAGGGAAATTGAAACCGAACAGACACTTCTTGGCTGTGATAAGACGGTTGGGCAGTCTCAGATTAATGCGATCTTCCAGGATTTTGATGCCCTCCAAGAGCATTTGGAAGATTCAGAGCGCAGCGAAATATTGAGGCATGCGGTCAAAAAGCTTGTCCTAGTTCTGCGAAATGAATCCGAAGGCAAACGGGATTTCATGCTCGCTGTAATTTTCACTCCCGAATACGCCTCATTGGGACACCTGGAAGTATTGTTCAGCGTCGATAATTCCCGGGGGTATTCCCAGTGGCACATATACGCTCCCTTCGATCTGAAATGCAAGGGCGGCGGGAACGGAAATATGTCTTCATCTGACGCGAAAGGAAGGCCGATTAAACATCACTGGCTGCACCAAATTATGAAATGGAGGAAAAAGATGCGATGCGAGGATATAAGCATTCGCACGATGGCTGATAAAATGAGAGTCAAAAAGACGACTCTTGGGCGCAAAATTAAGCTACTGGACGATCTTTCGCATGAGGCAGTCGCGTTTATTCTAAGTCTCAGGCATGCCTCTCAGATTGAAAAAGTTAGCTTCAAAAAACTGAAAGTAATCTCCTTACATCCCGATGATAAGCAAATTAGGCTTTTGAAGAATTTGATGCAAACCGCCCCATAACCCATTGGTGCGTGTCCTGTTTTTCTGCCGGCGAAATAAGTCTTCTTCGATAGAATGTCGCACCAAAGAGTGTCTTTTCGCTGTACAGGAAGGGGACGGCATTAAAAAGAAGTAAATCCCGAAACTTGAGTGAGTTTCGGGATTTTTAGATGCTTTTGTCCCCCTCCTATGTATTCAAAGGGGGAAGTGGTTGTCCGACTAGGATTCGAACCTAGACAAAGTGAGTCAGAGTCACTTGTGCTACCATTACACCATCGGACAATGTCAAAAAAGGGCACCATGGCCCTTTTTTTACAAACGGGTAAAGATTCAGACTAGCAAACCTTCGAAAAAAATCAAGTGCCTTTGCGCGGCTTTTTTGGCCGTCGGACTGCGCGGGTGCCTTGGCCTTGCCGGAATGTTTTCCGGCGGCCTATTGCGCGAGCGCCGTGTGTGGGATTTGCGGTTGGTTGTCCCTGAATCGGTAAGGATTGCCCTGCGGCTGTTGTGCGCAGCGGTTGATCCACCGCCCCAGTTTCGGACTGTAATAGCGCGCGCCCGCGCAGTACAACCCGATTTCCTCGTCGAAATACAAGGACAAAAACCCCAGCGGCATATCCCCCAGTGAGGTGCCGCTGGAAATGATTTCCCCGAAGGGCGAGCAGATTTGGAGCGATCCCTTGGCCTTTGCGCCGGGGTACAGACCGACGACGTTGCCGCAGCCGTCGTAAAGGGTGAAGTGTGTTTTTCCCGCCGCGTCGCTTATCCCCAGCGGAACGGATTCCCCCCATGCGTAGGTGCGCACGGTCCTGTTGTTGTCCATGCCGTCAAGTTCGGCGGCCAAACGGTCGCCGTCATAAAGAAAATTGCGCGCATAAACGCGTTCCCAAGGTGCTTTCGGCCCGACGCGTTTCCAGAGCGTTTTTTGGACGCGCCGGTTGGCCGTGTCATAGGCGAACGTGAGTTTGCGCGCCGCCCCTTCGGAGTGTTCCTGCGCGCTTGCGAGGCGGTTTTCCGCGTCCCACGCATAAACCCACCGCCCGTCGTCGAGCAGATTGCCGTCCGCATCGTAAACGAAAGTCTGCGTGTGGCGTGGATTTTTCGATTCCGTCGAGGCGTAGGCGTTGCCCGGCAGTGTTGCGTAACGCGTCTGGGTTTCTCCGGCATGCGTTTCCACGCGGTTGCCCGAGTCGTCATAAAGGTAGGCAAACCCTTGGGGTTTGTCCGTTGATTTTTCATTCGGGGTTAAATCGGCCTGTGTCAGCTCGCGGCGTGCATTGTAGGCGTAAGTCCATTTGGACCATCCGGGCATCCCTGCCGTGACGCACAGCCCCGTGTTGTCATACGTGTAATGAAAACCGCCGTCCTGCGTCCCGGACATCGGATAATGATAGACATCGCTGAGCCGCCCGTTGCCGGCATGGCTTATGCGTGTGGAGAGTGTCGTCTGTGTCCCGGTGACGGCGCGCTTGACGCCCCTGAGTTCGCCGCTGTCAGCGCGTTCATAAGCGGCGTAAGCGTGCTCGTTTTTGCCGTCGCCCCAGCCGACACGGGCGAGGTTTCCCGTCTCGTTGTCATAAGCGCGCTCCACGACGAAAGGCGCGGGCAATGTCAGGGCGGTGCGGCCCGCCCGCCCGCGTTCGTCGCAGGCGTATTCGACGGCGGTTCCCGCCAGCGGCCCTTCGGTGTGGCGCTCTTGGACGATCCGTCCCAAGGCGTCGTGACGCAGGGCGCGTTTTCCGGAAGCATCGGCGACTTCCAGCGGCAGCCCGCGTTTGTCGCGCGTGAAGACGACGGGGGGAGTACCGTCGGAATAGCGCACCGATTCGAGCAGTCCTGCCTTGTCATAGGCATAGGTGGTGGTGACCCCGCGCGCCCACGTGCGTGAAACTAGGCGTCCGGCCGTGTCGTAGGCGTAGCGCACGGATCCGCCGTCGGGATTGGTTTGAACGGTTGGCAGTCCCGCGGTGTTATATGTCCAGCGCGTGGTGTCGGGTTCGCCGTCGGGCGCACGCCGCGTCTTCACGGACAGCGGCCGTCCGGCGGCGTCGCGCGTGTATTCGGACGGATAGAGGGCATTGCCCTCTTCACGGACCAGTTGGCCGCGCGGGTTGTAGCTGTACAAGCGGGCGCGCCCGTCCTCCGTGACTAGGGCGAGGGTGCTTCCCTCCTCGGACACGGGCGTGCGCGCGATAAACACGGTCGGCTGGTCCTGCCTGCTCACGGAGCGTGGCGAACCGTCGTTATAATAGGTCATGCGCGTGGTTTGCGTGCGGCCGTCCTTGAGCTCGGTTTCCTCGGCGGGGCGGCGGAAGGCGTCGTATGTCCAAGACGTGTCGCGGATGATTTCGCCGCCGGCGTTTTTGACGACTTCGCGCCGGAGGAGCCCGTCGCGCATGGTGGCGACGAGGGAGGTCCCATCATCGAGGCGTGTTACGGTCTCGACGGAGCCGTCCTTTGCTGCCGTGGTGACGGACACTTTGCCGCCCGCGTCGCTGACCTGCGTGCGGTTGCCGTCCAACGAGGCCGTCATCTGCGCCGTTTCAACGGAGCCGTCGGGCCGCGTGCGTGTGAATAGCGTGCGGCGGTTTGCGCCGCCAAAGGGGTCCCGGACAAATGAAACTTCAAATGTTTCGACCTCGTCCCCTTCGTCAATGCGCCCGTTGCCGTTGAGATCGACCGCCTTCTTTGAAAGCCGACCCATTTTGTCGTAGGCGTAGAGGATGTCGGGCCGCCCCGTGCGGCTGACGCGCGCGGGGCGGCCGCTGGCGTCATAAAAAATGGATTCTTCGCTGACACCGCTTCCGGCGGGGGAGGGCGTTTGGATCGAAACGGCGCGCCCCGTCCAGTCTTGCGTCTGTCGGACGGTTTCCTCTGTGGGTGAGCCGTCGGGGTTCAGGAGGGTCACGACGGTGGTGCGTTTGCCGTCTTCAGCCACCTCATAGGCGTAGCCCGCGCCTCCGGCGACGCCGAGGCCGTAGATTCTCAACGGCGAGCCGTCCTTGTAAAATTCCTCCACGGAGGCGATTTTGTCGGAATTGAAAAAGCTCGTCCATGTGGCGTTGTAGAAGGGCTTTTTGAAATAGTGGTAGGAGCGTTTCATCAGCTCATTTTGGAAGCGGTTGCTTTCGGCGCGCACGCGGTCCATGGAGTCGTACTGCGTTTCAGACATGACGACGTCGTTGACGCTCGTGCGCGTGACGCGGTTGAGGGCGTCGCGCTCGTAGGATGTCTTGGCTTCGCCGATTTGCTCCTCGCTGACGCGGCGCATGGCGTCCCGTGTGTAGCGGATCGTCCCGTTGCGGTCGGTGCGGCTGTTCATCCCGTAAGGGCCGTAGGTGTAGGAGACGGTGTTGGTGGGATCGCCCTTGTGCCGCACCAGCAGCGGCCTGCCGAACTCGTCCGACTTGAGCAGTTCAAACTCGGTCTGTTCGACCGTGTTTCCCTTTGAGCGGTAAAATTTCTTTTCGGAAACAATCTTGCCGAGATCGTTGGTGGTCGTGACGCTGATTTCTCCCTCCACGATGTCGGTCCGCTCGTCGTTGAGGATGCCCCGGCTGATGGTGGTCACGCGCTTGTCGTATGCCCCCAAAAATGCGGTCCCGTCGGGGTAGACAATAAGTCTCTCCTTTCCTTGATTTATGCCAAAATCACGAAATGCCTCATATTTTGTTATAAGTGGCGCTGGGTCGTCCGCAGATCGCATGTCGACCTCCCACCATTCGCCGGCCTCTCGGGGGAGACCGTCCACCGGATAAGTCCTCAGGTCTTTCCAGAAGACCGACAGGTGTTTTTCAACGATTTTACCGTCCAGCTTGGTGGTTGACGTGTCGACAATGGCTTTCCCGCGTCTGCCGCCGAGCGCGTAGTCCTCGAAGGTGTCGCGTTCGGTTTCGCGGACGCCGTTGCCCGCTTCGCCCGGAATGCCGTTTCCGTCCCACGAAGAGCTGAGGTATTGGTAAATGGTTTTTCCGTGATAGACGTCCTTGCCGTAAATATAGTAAACCCACGGGCCGTTGCCGGACTTCCGCTTGGCCTTGAGCTTGCCGTAAGCCTTTCCGTCGCTTTCCTTGTCGTAGTAAAAATGCTCCGTCACCTCCCTGGCGGCGACATCCTCGGTGCCGTCCGGCAGGTAACAGTGGATGATTTTTTGGAGCTCCTGTCGCCCGAACGGGTGATTTTTGTAAAGGGTGGTTTCCTTGCTCATCATCTTGCCGCCGGGGCCTTGCGTGAAGTCCGTGCAGGAAACGGTGTTGTCCGCAATGGAACGCGCAAGCGTGCTGCCTTCGCGGCTGAGAATGGTCTCCCCGTCTTTGTCGTACACGACGAGGGCTTTGGTGATGGGACCTTGGACGCGGAGGGCGGGCGGTTCTATTTCCAGCCGTAAAACGGCGTTTGACGACAGGCTCGCAGGGATGTTTTTCGCGGATATGGAGGCGAGGGTTTCGTCATTCTCAAGCTGGACATGGAAACTCACACCTCCCACGGGCTTCCCGTCTGCAAATAGCCGGACGCCGGGGGCCCTTCGGTAGTTTGTACCGGGGTCTGTTATTTTTATCATCAACTTGGCCCTAGTTTCCTCTAGATGCGCCTGCAAAACCGCCGAATGTCCCTTGCCGTCCGGGTCGTTGATAACGACTTCAGGCGGCGAAATATATCCGGAACCCTTGACGGAAATGTGCATGCCTTGAATGTATCCCCTTCCTTGTCCGATAAAAAGCCGGCCCTGTGCAGGTTTGACGCATTCTCCCTTGAATTCGACGGTCGCATTGCGCGCGTATCCTTCGCCCGGACGCACGACAGTGACGTTGGTGACCCCTCGTTTCGCCTCAAGCGGGGGGCTCTCGTGCTCAAGGTCCAGCACGGCTTCAAATTTGACGCTGCGTTGCGTGACGGGCGTCGAGATCGAATTTTGTGTTTTGAGGAATTCGGGTTGCTCGAGTTTCGCCAAGGCTTTCGCGGGCGATTCGCCCTTGGCCCTAGCCTCGCTGATGATCCGTCGCCGCGTCCGCTCGTAGGCTTCCAATTCTTTTTTTTGCTCCGGCGTCGGTCGCCGGTCGGCCTGCGTGCTCCTCGAGATGGAATGTCCGCTTATATCGTAATAATTACTGCCGTGATTGGTGAGGTTGACGGCGGTTACCGCTCCCGTTGCGGGATTGACGCTGAGGGTTCCCATGGCGAATTGCCCCCATGTGTCCTGAAAAGTGATTTCGCTGCCTTCGGCGTAGCCGGTCCCGCCGTCCAGCACCACGATTTCCTTGATGGGATAGCCGTTGCTTAGGACGGCCTCGGCCTTGGCTGTCTTGCCGACTTCAAACTCGGTGATCCATTCGAAGCGGCGCTTCAATTTTCCGAATTGGCCGTCGCCCTCGATGGTGAAGTCCTTGAATATGAGTTGCCCGTCGGACACCTCGCGCTCGTAGCGCGTGGTGCCGCTGTAAGTCTGGGCGGGCTGTTCGCGCAAAGCGCCGTTTTCCTTGACGAAGAACTCCATGGTCCAGACGAACTGCGTGTCGGATTTAGAATCCACGGCGTGCGCGCGCAACTCGTAATAGGGGTTGGAAACGGTCAGCGCGTGGTTGGGCCCATCGGTGATCGTGTGCCTTTGCGAGGCGGTCATCCCCCTGACGAGGCATTGCGGCGTATGCAGTCTCTTGCCGGGGGACGACTCGCCGATGTCGAGGCTCAGGGCGGATTCGCCGCTCCCGAAGTCGAATCGGAATCCGATGCGCGGGCCGCCTTGCGTGTCTATTTCGGCGGGCGTGGCGTCGGCGCACAGAGTTGAAGCGGTGCACAACGCCAATAGGGGAAATAAAATTCTCATGGGCAGAGTGGGGCGCGGGGATCGACGAAGGCATTTTGTAATGCGTGCGCGGGCCACCCGCAAGCAAATAAGCATCACGCGCGGCCGCGTGAACTTCCTTGGTGCGAATAGCCCCGCGCGGACGTCTCAGGCATGCGTCCCTTGGTTCCCCCGCAGGGCGGCCAAACGGCGCGCGGCCTCGGCGTGGCCCAGCGCGATGGCGCGTTCGTAGCAGCAGGCGGCCGCGCGCGAATCCTTGGGGGTGCCGTGTGCGCCGCGTTCATGGAGCAAGCCGGCCTGAAACGCCGATTCCCCGTGGCCTTTTGTCATTCCTTTTTCATACCAACGAAGGGCGGCGGGGTAATCGGAGGCGCGGCCGGTTTTGCCTTCCGCGTAAAAGCGGCCGACGCTCCCGAAGGCGGGGGCGTATCCCATCGCGGCGGATTCCTTGAAGTAGGCCAGCGCCATTTCCGGATCCTGCGCGCAGCCTTCGCCGTGCTCAAAGGCGCTCGCCAAGGCGTACAACGCGGAGGCATGGCCGCTTTGGGCGATGCGGCGCAGGCGCAAAAACGCTTCATCTTCGTCTTGCGGCAGGCCGAGTTCGCCGTGCGCGTAGCCGTGGGCCAGGCGAAGGTCGGCGTCGAGGTTTCCGGCATCGGCTGCCTTGCGGTAATAGCCCAGCGCGGAGCGCGCGTCGGGGGGTGTGCCGCGCCCGTGTTCGTAGCAATCCCCCAGCGCGTACAGACCGTCCGCCGCGCCCGATTCGGCCGCTTGCGCGAAACAATCGAACGCCCTGCGCGGGTCTTTTTCGACGCCCAAGCCGTTGGCGTAGTGCACGCCCAAGTTGTAGAGGGCCGCCGGTTCGCCGCCTTGGGCTGCTTGCTTGATGAGCGCGAAGGCGCGCGCCGGGTCGTGAATCACATGCTCCCCTTGCGTGAGCAAGATGCCCAGATTGAGCATGGCGGAGGGTTCGCCTCTCACCGCCGCCTGTTCGTAGAGGCGGTATGCGGCGTCCTCGTCTTTGGGGACGCCCACGCCTTTTTCGTGGGCGCGGGCCAGATAAAACAGCCCCGCGGGATCCAGCGTCAAGGCGGCCTTGCCGAAACATTCGGCGGCGCGGATATAGTCGCGTTCGAGGCCGAAACCGTCGCGATAAAACCGGCCCAAGGCGACAAGGGCTCGCGCGTCGCCGCGTTGACTCAAGTCGCGATAGATGGCGAGCGCCTTTGCGGGGTGGGCTACCCCCTTGCCGCCGTCGGCGTAATGGCGCGCCAGCGCGTGCAGGGCTTCGGGGTCCCCGCTGGATTGCGCCCGCGCGAAATGTCGCGCCGCCTCGATTTCGTCGGCCTCGCATCCTAGGCCCTTGAGGCGGAAAATTCCGACGCTGTAATGCGCCAAGGCGTATCCTTTGTCCGCTGACAGTTGATAGAGGGAGAGGGCTTTTTGTGCGTCCGCCTTTGTGCCGAGGCCCGTTTCGTAACAATGGGCTAGGCAGTAAATGCCGCGCGCGTCGCCGCGCTCGGCGCACAGCGCGTAGCAGGCGAGCGCTTTGGCGTCGTCTTTGGGCACGCCGTTGCCGCCGACCTCGTAGACGAGCCCGATGGCGCAGCGGGCGTCGGTGTCGCCGAGGGCCTCGGCCTTTTCAAAGCAGACGATTGCCTTGGAGCAATCGGCAGGGTGCCCGGGGCCTTGATCGCGTTCGTAAATGAGCGCAAGATTATAGAAGGACGGGGCATGGCCCAACGCCGCCGCCCGCTCGTAGTGCGATATGGCCCCCGGGATGTCGCCCGCCGTTTTGCACATGCGCCCGAGTGCGTGCATAGCGCTAGCGTCGCCCGCGGCTGCCTGCGCGTGCAAAGTTGCGGTCGATTTTTCGGATGTTGCGTTTGTGGGTGGCTCGGCGTCCTCCGGCGGATGGGCCGGTGTGTTTTGTGCGTGCGTGTTGAAGAGCTGTTCCTATCTAGTTATTTTTAGTTTTTTAAAAATTTGTTTTAAAATGAAATGGATTTAACTGACACGGAATGCCAGTGATTGTTTCGTTGGGCGTGAAAGAAAAAATAAAGCGCGCGCGTCGGAACAATTTTGAAAATTCGTTTTTTCATGTCCCCGGTTTGGCCCCGCATTCTTGACAAGGATTTGGCACTTCTATTGTATAGACCTTTGCTTTCGCCTGCGGTTCTCGGTTTGGAAAGAGGTTGTCTAAAAAACAGTCATTTTTCGGACCGATGAGTCCCTCAGATGGATGTCCCCTTCTCACAAAAGCCATATGAAACTGTTCACACCGCAAGAGGCGTTGGATTACCATCGCCTGCCGCGTCCTGGTAAGCTCGAAACGCTGCCCACGAAGTCCTGCGTCAACCAAAAAGACCTCTCCATGGCCTATTCGCCCGGCGTCGCCGAGGCGTGTTTGGCGATCGAAGCGGATCCGTCTTTGGCTGCCGATTACACTAACCGGGGCAACTTGGTCGGTGTCGTTTCCAACGGCACGGCCGTGCTGGGCTTGGGTGATATCGGCCCGTTGGCTGGCAAGCCCGTGATGGAAGGCAAGGGCGTTTTGTTCAAAGTCTTCGCCGATGTGGACGCGTTTGACATCAATTTGGACGCCCGTGACCCGGAGCGCCTGATCGAGATCATGAAGGCCATGGAGCCGACCTTCGGCGGCATCAATTTGGAGGACATCAAGGGCCCCGACTGCTTTATCGTCGAGGAGACCCTGAAGCGGGAGATGAAAATCCCCGTGTTCCACGACGACCAGCACGGCACCGCCATCATTTCGGGCGCGGGGCTGCTTAACGGCGCCCAAATCGCCAACCGCCGCTTGGAGGACATCCGCGTCGTCGTGTCGGGCGCGGGGGCGGCGGGGATCGCCTGCGCGCGTTTTTACGTGCTGCTCGGCGTGGATCCCAAAAACGTCTTCATGTTCGACTCCAAGGGACTGATCCACAAGGGCCGCAAGGATTTGAACCCGTACAAGGCCCCCTTCGCCCAAGAGCGCGAGTTCACGATGACGGAGGCCCTGACTGGCGCGAACCTGTTTTTGGGGCTCTCAAAAAAGGATTTGCTCAAGCCAGAAATGATCATGGGCATGGCGAAAAACCCGCTCATTTTCGCCTGCGCCAACCCCGACCCGGAAATCGAGTACGGCGTCGCCAAGCAGGCGCGCCCGGACTGCATCATGGGCACGGGCCGCAGCGACTACCCGAACCAGATCAACAACGTCTCGGGCTTCCCCTACATTTTCCGAGGCGCGCTCGACGTGCGCGCGACCAGCATCAACGAGGAGATGAAGGTGGCCGCCGCCCGCGCGATCGCCGCCTTGGCCAAGGAAAAAGTGGTGGACGAGGTGCGCGCCGCCTACGACGGGCAGGACTTTTCTTTCGGCTTGGACTACATTTTGCCCAAGCCGTTTGACCCGCGTTTGGTCGAATGGGAGACTTCCGCCGTGGCGCAGGCCGCGATGGACACGGGTGTCGCGCGCTCGCCGATAGCGGACATGGCGGCCTACCGTGCTTCCCTGCGCACGCGTGTGCTCAAGTCGCGCGAGCGCGCGCAGGCGCTCTATCATTCCTACCTATAGAACGGATATCGTTTCTAAAGGAAGGGTACAAAAGGACCACGGTTTGCGCCGTGGTCTTTTTTGTGTGCCGGTCATGCGCGGGGCGCGCGCTTGGGGCACAAAAAAACGGACACCGTGAACGGCGTCCGTTTTTTGAAAGGAGGGAAGGGGATTATCCCTTGATTTCCTTGTGCAGGGTGTGGCGCTTGAGGGCCGGGTTGTACTTCTTCTTTTCGACCTTCTCCTGTTGGAGCTTCTTGTTGCGGGTCGAGAAGTAGCGGGAGGGCGATTTGCCCTCCTTGCGGGCTTCCGAGCATTCCAGGATGATGAGTTCGCGAGGCATGGTGATGTCTGTGGGTTAAATGTGTGTGGCGGACGTTGGATGGAAAGTGGTGCCAGGGAGTGGAGTTGAACCACCGACCAAAGGCTTATGAGTCCTCTGCTCTACCACTGAGCTACCCTGGCGCTTGTCTTCACACGCCCGTGCGGGCCGCGCACACGCGTGTAAAGTTCAAATCCTAGGCGCAAGGCGGGCGCGGCGCAAGTTAAAATTTTTGGATTGCCTGCTGAAAAGAGGGGGAATTTGGGCGCTTTTGATTTTTAATCGGCGGGAAGGTTTTTTGCCGCCTGTTTCCAAAACGCGAATTGCTTGGCGTCCACGACGATGTCGCCGCCCGGGGCGAAGTATGCGGCGAGGGCTTCGGCGTCGTTTTGCGTCCGCAGCTCGCTTTTGGCGCGTTGGCGGATCTCGTTCGCCTTTTCGGTGTCTTTTGGCGTGCCTAGTCCGTTTTCCAGACAGTAGGCCAAGGCGGCAGCGACGAGCGCGCGGCGGCGGCGCAGGGTTGTTTTTTCCTCTTGCGAACCTTCAGGGGGGCTTTTTTTGGTCTTCGGGTCCCATCCGACCGTGTAGCCGATGTCGTAACCTCCGTGCAAATACATTTCATTGAGCAGGTCGCAGGCTTTGCCTGCGTTTTTCACGGTTCCGTTTCCGGAGAGCAGGCGACCCGCGAGCCGGATGACATAGAGGCCTTTGTCGAATCGGGTCCCGGGCCGGTCGATGTTTGCCAGCCGTTGCGTCCAATAAAAGGCTTCCTTTTCGTAGAAGGAGTCGCCCCCCGCGTACGCCTCGGCGAGATCTTCCATCATGCGCAGAACGATAGGGACGCGGTCTTTCTGCCGGGCGCGGTCGGGGGAATCCGGCAGTTTTTTTGCCACGGCGAGCCAGTAGGCGTGTTCTTTTGGGGCGTCGACCGACATGCCGGAGCGGATGACCCAATCTTCGGCGTGCTCCTTGTCGGCAAAATGGCGCGCGATGCTTTCCGCTTGGTATTTTACGCCGAGCTGCGAGACGATCCCCTCGCGCAGCAGTTGCGCCGCCTGCGCGTTTTTCGGGGTGCCCAGCCCGTTTTCAATGGCGTACGCCAAACAGGCGGCGGCCTCGGCGCGGTTGCTGCGTATCCACAAATCGCCGAAGGAAGCCGCGTGGGGATAGCCCTCGCTCATGCGGAAGAAATCTTCCTTTTCATAATTTATCTCGAACACCGAACGCCATAGCGCGACGGCCTTTCCCGGGTCGCGCGGCACGCCGCGTCCCCAAAAGTAAATGAAGCCCATGCGAAACGTGTATGTGTCGCTGTTCATCCTTGCGTCGATCACGTTGCCGACGACGTACGGCGGGGCGTCTATGATCATTTGTGTCAGACGTGCGATTTCCGCGTAATCGGGGGCTTCCTGCCGCTGCAATTTTTCTATCAGCTCGCGCGCGCTTTCGGCGTCCCCAAAGGCCGCGCCCTCGCGCAGGCAGGCCAGTTCTTCTTTTGGGTCGTCGTACGTTTCGGCGGCGCTGGTCCACGCTCCGTTGACGCCCGCTTTGGCGGCGAACAGATAAAGCGTGCGCGCCGCTTTTTTGCGCGTGTCTTTGGGCTGTGCGAGGTCGGGGTGGATTTTCGGGGCGGATGCCTCGGGTATTTCAGAACGGGTGAAGACATTCTGGCGTTCGTAGCCGAGCCAGCGTGCGAGATGTTTGGCGGCATAGGGGTTGCCTTTTTGCGCGAGCTCCTTGAGCGTTTCGTAAATTTTTTTGGCGAATTGCAGCTTTGCCTGATTCAGCGCTTCGGGGCCAAGGGGGGACGCTGGGGCGGGCATGGCCGCAGTATCATCTTTCTTGATTCGCTTTAACAAATCGGCGGCAGGATCATATCCCCCGTCGAAGGCCATTTGCGCAAAATACGTGGCGCGCAGGCGGCGATCATCCTGTGATTTCGCAAAATCCGGATGTATGGGCGTGTTCCCATGCTCCGATATCGGAATGTTGAAAACAAAACCTCCATGGAGGTATATGATATTGCCCGCCTCATAGGTCGCATAGGGGTTGCCCGCTTCGGTTTCCTCGAGGATCGCCCGAAAGATGGCCTGCTTGAGCTCCAATTCGGCGGGGGGCGTCTTGGTTTGGGCGTTGAGCGGCGCAAACGCGGCGGCGGCCGCTAGGAAGCATAGGGCGAGGCGTCGGGTCATGTGCGTATTCTTTGTGCGAGGCCCCTGATGGCAAGCAAATTGCGCCGTTTTCAAAATTATTGAAAGGGAAAGGGAATATCCGCACAATAAAGGGCGTTCGGCACTTTTTCTTCATGCAGGCTTTCTTTCATTTTTCTCGCGTGTTTTCGGTGTTTTTGGCGGGCGGCGCGTTGTTGCTGTGGGCCGCGTGCGGCCAACGCGACGACATGCAGCAGGCCACGATCGACAACCTCAACACCGCCTTGCGGCTGGAGCGCAATGCGGCCTTGGCGGCGGAGGTGTACGCCTCGGGGGTGGAGGATAAGCTGGGGGCATCGGCCGAGATTCAAAAGCCGCAACGCATAAAACTGCAGGCGGCCTCGCGTTTGTTGCGCGCCGTTGCCTTGTCGGAGACATTGCACGCGCGGATGTTGGAGGACCTCGCCCGAGAGCGCGGATGGAAGATCGACGTGCCCGAAACGAGTTATCCCGCGGTGCATGATATCGAGGTCGGCGTGCGCATGGCCTTGCAGGGGGAGGATTTTGAGGGGGCGGTCATGCTCCCCGCCTTCATCAAGACGGCGCGCGCGGCGAAGGAGGAGGGGGCGGCCGTTTTGTTCGAGCGCATCACGGCTGCCGAACGCGAGCAGGTGCGCCTGCTTTCCGAATGGCTCAACGGGGCTTCGGACGTGCTGGAAAATCGCGCCTATTGGGTTTGCCAAGGTTGCGGCAATATCTCGGACGCCCGGCCCGACGCCGCGTGCGTTTTGTGCGGGGCGCCCGCCAGTCAGATCACGCAGGCGGAGTAGGAACTGACGGAAGGGCTGTTGTTAAATTTGGCCAACAAAAAACCCGCCATATGTTGGCGGGTTTTTTGCGAGACACAGGGCCTCGAAGAAGGCGGGGCCTTCGAACGGACTACATGGCCAGACGGGCGCGGCCGTGGCGGCGGCGGTTCTGGAGGACTTTGCGGCCACCGCGAGTGGCTTTGCGCGCGCGAAAACCGCACTTACGGGCGCGGCACAACTTGGAAGGGCGATAGGTCGGTTGCATGACGTTTGACGGGATTTAAAAGTGGGAAAAGTTTTATATAAGCAAGCCGCGCGCCGTCCGTCAAGCCTTTGCGCAAAAAAATGGGGTTTCCCTCCTTGAATGTCCTGACGCATCTTGCTTCGCGCCGCGGCTTTGGGTAGAATCTCCCGAACGACGCATCCTTTTTTCCGCCCGTGCCCGATCCCGCCGAAAAGCTCCGCAACCCCATAGAATTCCTCGCCGTGCGCAAGGAGGGGCGCTTCGCCGAGGCGGGGCCGTTCCGCGTCAACTGCAGGGCGTTTTCCGCCCGCGTTGAGGGCAGGGCTCCGCGCCGTTTCGGTATCATTTCCAGCAAGCATTTGGTGGGCGACGCCGTGCGCCGCAACCGCGCCAAGCGGGTGTTTAGGGAACTCTTGCGCACGCATGTGGACTTGCTGCCGCGCATGTGCGACACGTCGGTTGTCATCCGCCGAAGTTACGCGAAATTTTCGCATGCCGAGCTGTCCGCGCGTTTTGCCGAAGCCTGCGGGCAGCTCGCCCGCTATTTTGAAAAACACCCGCCGCCGCCGGAACCGGCCCCGCCCGCGGCGGCGGCGAAAAAGGCCCCGGTTGCATGACGCGCGCGCCCGAGGCAAACGCCCCTTCCTTCGCGCGCCGCGCGGCGGCCGTCTGCGTGCGCGGCTATCAGCTCTTTTTGTCGCCCCTGCAGCACATGTTCGGGGGCAACGCCGGGTGCCGTTTTACCCCGAGTTGTTCGGAGTACGTGCGGCAGGCGATTCTCACGCACGGCGTTTTCAAGGGCGTGTGGCTGGGCACGAAACGGATCGCCCGCTGCCACCCGTGGAACCCAGGCGGGGAAGATCCTGTGCCGCCGCCTAAAATGAAGGGAAAATAATGCTACGCGCGACACGAAGCCACATTTAGGTTGCCGTCCGCTTTTTGTGCATTTATGGATAATGCGCAATGGATTCGCCCTCCAGAAGAGAGTCTCTCTCAAAAAATTTTGCCATTTCGCTTTCGGCAACGCCTCTTGCGCTTTTTTTATGGGGGCTTTTGTTTCCCATGTTTCCCGAATGTGAGAGTGCTTATTGGCTGGCTTCCGGCAGTCTGTTGGCGGTGATATTCCTGTTTTGGCGCACCTTGTTCCGAGATAAACCGTGGCTCGGGTTCATAGCCTTGCTGGCTTGGCCTATTGGCTGTGTTTTTTTAGCGAGCATTTTGGGCGATATTTTCGGCCCGTCTTGAGCATATTCATGAAAGCAATTCTTGCCGTCTTGATCCTAGTTGCCGCCTTGGCCTGCTTGGCGATATTCGCGGGATATGCTATTTGTGTCCTGTTTGGCGAATATCCGGAGTGGGGATTTGATCCTATAAATATAGGATTGGCGGGCTTTATCTTATTGGAGATATGGCTGTGTTTTTTTTACATCCCAAAGTCAGCTAATCGGTAGTGATGTCTTTCCCTAAAAACACATTACGCCCATGCAAAACAAAAAAATGAGTACGTAGGAATATTTTTGTCCGTGCTGCTGGACATGACGTTAGGGTATCTGCAGGGGGAGGTCTGGCACTTCATCAATTACCTGCTGGTTTACGCGATACTGCTGGCCCTGTTATGGTTTTTTCGGCGCACGTTGTTGGAAAAGCATCCGTATAGGAGGCTGTGCCTGTGGCTTTCTTTGCCGTTTTTAGCGCTGATTCCGCTGTGTTGTTGCGTCTGAGCGGCCTTCTGAAAGGCCAGTTCCCCGCGCTTTTTGCGTTGCCCCCAAAATGGGGAGTATGAGAAGATGAACCTTCTTTTGGCCCTGCGGGCTTTTATGCGCGTAGGGCCGCTCCCCCGTTTTTCATGGATAAAAAGAACACATTTTTAGGTATTTTGTTTCTCGTGCTGGCGGCTGGTGCCTTTTTTATGGGGCAGCCTTCCGCTAAGGAATTAGAGGCGCAACGCGCGGCCCAGGCCCAGCAGCAGGCGGCGCAAGCGGCCGCCGCTCCCAAGCCGGTCGCCACCGCCCCGCAGGCGGCTCCGACTGCCTCGATAACCGCGACCGTTCCGGCGGACTCCTTGTTTGTCGCGCCAAAAGCGACTGAAGTGGGCACCCACACCCTCGAAAACGACTATATTCAGGTCGTCTTCACCACCAAGGGCGGTGCGATCGAGCGCGTGGTGCTCAAAAAATTCCCCGCTTTTGTCGGAACGACGGAGCCCGCCGTCGAGTTCAACAGCGGCGCGCCCGTGAGCGCGCTGGCCTTGGGCAAGGGTGCCTTGTTGGACGCCATGGGCCCGAACGCGAACGTGCCGTATATTCAGGCCAATTTCAAGCTGGAGGAAGCCACCGCCACCTCTGTGCGCTATGCGCTGGAATTGCCTAGCGGCCTGCGCATCGTGCGAACCTACGACATCGCGAGCGTGGGCGACGAGGCCGAGCCGTATCTCATCCAGCACAAGACGACGCTCGAAAACCGCGGACAGGCTGCGTTGCCCGCCGACGTGCTCTGGCTGAATATCGGCGAGTTGCCGCCGACTTTGAGCGACAATATCGGCGACATGCTTTCCTTCGGCTACTACAACGCCGACGGGGACACGTTTGAGTCCGTCAAGGTTTTCTCGGACAGCAGCGGCTTTTTGGGCATCGGCGCGCGCGCGGCCAAGCCTTACGTCGTCGAAGGCTCCAATATTGAGTGGGGCGCCGTGCGCAACCAGTTTTTCGCCGCCATCATCACGCCCAAGGGCAAGTTGAAGGGCCTGCGTTTGTTCGCCAAGTCCGAGATGGTGGACGTACCCGCGACGGAACCTTCCACGCAGGAGACCTCCGTCGTCGGCGAGGCTACGGCGCAGAAGTCCGCGCAGCAAAAGGGCATCGCGGCCTCGCTGTCGTTCGCGGGCGAGGAAATCGCCCCGGGTGAGGCGCAGACGCTCGACGTTTCCTACTACGTCGGCCCGAAGGAGTATGTCCGCCTCGACCGCCTCGGCGGGCATCAGGATCTGGTGATGAGCTTCGGATGGGTGAGTTTTATTTCCAAGGCGATGTTGCTATTGCTGATCGGGGTGCACTCGCTGATCGTCCATGTCTCGCCCGCGTGGGGCTGGGGCTGGTCGATCATTATAGTGACGATCATCATAAAACTTTTGATCTGGCCGCTGACCGGCATCCAGACCCGCTCCGCCAAGCGCATGGCGAAGATCCAAGAACCCCTCAAGGCCGTCCGCGAGCAGTTCAAGGACAACCCTCAGCGCATGCAGCAGGAGACGATCAAGCTGTTCAAACAGCACAAGGTCAACCCGGCGGCCGGGTGTCTGCCGCTGTTCATCCAGCTGCCCATTTTTATCGGGCTGTTTTACATGCTCAAATCGGCGCCGGAGTTGCGCTACGCGCCCTTCCTGTGGTTCAAGGACCTTTCGATGCCCGACACCGTGGGGCACATCGGCGGCTTCGCGATCCACCTGATGCCGCTCTTGATGGGGGCGACGATGATGCTCCAGATGAAGCTGGCGCCGACGCCGACGACGGATCCCATGCAGCGGCGCATGTTCCAGTTCATGCCGCTGATTTTCCTCGTGTTTTGCTACACATTCCCCTCCGGCCTCGTGCTGTACTGGACGGTGCAGAACATCTTCACGATCTTCCAGCAGTGGCTCACCAACCGCAAAAAGGACGACGAGCCGACGGTCACCGTTTTGCCCGCCGCCAAGGGAACCGGCGCCCAGCGCATGGCCCCCGTGAAGGTGAAGCGTAAAAACCGCTAATTTATCCCGCAAATGATTTTACCAACCGAGGGAAAACTGGTATTTTCTCTCTAAACTCTCAACCCAAGGCAACACATGTCCGGACATAGCAAGTGGGCGACCACGAAACGACACAAAGCGGCTGTCGACGCCAAGCGCGGCAAAATCTTCAGCTCCCTGAGCAAGGAAATGACCCTCGCGGCCCGTGCCAGCGGCGGCGACCCGACCACCAACGCGCGGTTGCGCACCCTCATCATCAAGGGCAAGGCCGCCAACATGCCCAACGACAACATCGACCGCGCCATCAAAAAGGGCACGGGCGAAATCCCGGGTGTCGTGTACGAGGAAGTGGTGTACGAAGGTTACGCGGCTTCCGGCGTGGGCGTCGTCGTCACCGCGACGACCGACAACAAGAACCGCTCGACCTCCGAGGTGCGCAGCGTCTTCACCAAGCACGGCGGCAACCTCGGTAGCCCGGGCGCGCTCACCAATTTCAGCTTCAACAAGAAGGGCCAGTTCATCGTCTCCAAGGAGAACGCCTCCGAGGACAAGCTGATGGAAGTGGCCCTCGAGGCCGGAGCCGAGGACATCAAGGACGAGGGCGGCGAAGTGTTTGAAGTGCTCTGCGACATCAAGGACTACGACAATATTTCCGACGCGCTGAACAAGGCGGGCATCCCGACCGTCGAGTCGGCGCTGGCGTGGATCCCCACGAGCCAGACCCCGATCACCGACTTGGAGACCGCCAAGAAGATTTTGAAGATGATCAGCTCGCTGGAGGATCTCGACGACGTCAACGACGTTTTTGCCAATTTCGACATTTCGGACGAACTGCTGGCGCAGGCCGAGGCATAAGCCTTGGCTTGTTTGGACGCACGGCCGCCAGCTTTTTTAACGCGTTTTTTGTGAACGACGCTTCCCAGATGCCCGACCCCTCCGAAGGAGAGGTCGGGCTTGTGAGCTTCGAGGACTTTGTCTCGAAGGAGCCTTTCGTGTTCGACAGCGGGGAAACGCTCCCCGAATTCACCCTGCGCTACGAGACCTACGGCAAGCTCAACGTCGCGAAGGACAACGCGCTGCTCGTCTTCCACGCCCTGAGCGGCGACCACCACTGCGCGGGAGTGCATTCGTTTGACGACGCCAAGCCCGGCTGGTGGAACCGCATGATCGGGCCCGGAAAGCCGCTCGACACGAACCGTTTTTTTGTCGTGTGCTCCAACTGCATTGGCGGCTGCCAAGGCTCCACGGGGCCGGCATCCATCGACCCGCGCACGAAAAAGCCGTATCACATGGCCTTCCCACAGATCACCGTGCGCGACATGGTGCGCGCGCAGGGCAGGCTTGTGTTCGGGCATTTGGGCATCAACCGCGTCGCCTGCGCGGTCGGCGGCTCGATGGGCGGGATGCAGGCGCTCCAATGGGGGATAGAGTTTTCCGAAAAAGTGGACCGCGTGCTCGCGCTCGCGACGACCGCCCGCCAAAACGCGCAGGCCATCGCCTTCAACGAGGTGGGCCGCTGCGCGATCATGCAGGATCCCGACTGGAAGGAGGGCGATTACGGCCCGCAAAAGGGGCCGGATGTCGGCCTCTCCGTCGCGCGCATGATGGCGCACATCACCTATCTTTCCGACAAGGGGATGCAGCGCAAATTCGCGAAAAACCGCTTTGAGGTGGCCGAGTACCTGCGCTATCAGGGCAAAAGCTTCGTCAACCGCTTCGACGCGAACACCTATATTTATTTCACCAACGCCCTCGACCGCTTCGACCTCCACGGGCCGGACGGCGAGCTGTGGAAGGCCTTTGAGCCGATGCGGGCCCGCGCGTTGGTCGTGGGCTTCACTTCTGACTGGCTCTTTCCACCCGCCCAAAACCGCGAGATCGCCTACGCCATGCTGAAGGCGGGCAAACGCGCCAGCTACGCCGAGATCGAGATGGATTACGGCCATGACTCCTTTTTGGTGAACGCCCCGGCATTGCACGGATTGGTGAACGGCTTTTTGAAAGACTAACCTTATGAACGCGCCCAACAGCCGCCAAAACATCAAGCGCGAAACCGACCTGCTCATCTTGGGTGAGTGGATCGGGCAGGGCGCGTCCGTGTTGGACTTGGGATGCGGTCGCGGTATTTTGCTCGAGCACTTGCAAAAAATAAAACAGGTGCGCGCCGTCGGCGTCGATATGGATTTGGGCAAAGTGCGCGGTTGCGTCGAACGCGGCGTTTCTGTCATGCAGGGCGACGTGCGCAAGGCGTTGGCGACTTTTGAAAAGGAGGGCGTGCATTTCGACTGGATCGTGTGCTCGCGCACGTTGGAGGAATTGGACGAGCCGGGCGAACTGCTGGAGTCCGCGTTGAAAGTGGGCAAGCGCCTCGCGGTCAGCTTCGCCAACTACGGCAACTGGCGCAACCGCCTGCACATGCTCATGAAGGGCAAGCGCGCCCGCAGCAAGACGTACGAGGAGGCGGGCCGCCGCCACGCCCATGTCCGCGAGAACACTGGCTTGCCGTGGTACGCCGCGCACCCGAGCAACCCCGTTTCCGTGGCCGCTTTTGAGGAGTTTTGCCAGACGCGTTCGTTAAAAATTCACCGCCGCGTCTACTTGGGCGGTGACTGGGAGAAACCGTGTCGTTGGCTGCCGAACCTGTGCGCCGGATACGCGGTGTACGAGGTGTCGAAGCATGATGGGCCGTAGCGCGCGCATCCTCACCCACGGTTGCCGTCTGAATCAGGCGGAGAGCGTGCTGTTGCGCGACCTGCTGACGCAGGCGGGTTGGGCAACGGCCGCCGAGGAGACGCCCGCCGACTTGGTGATTGTCAACACCTGTTGCGTGACGGGGCTGGCCGAGGCCAAATGCCGCCAGAGCATCCGCCAAGCCGTCGCGCGCAATCCGGGGGCGTTTGTCGCCGTCGTGGGCTGTCTGCCGCAGGCCGACACGCAGGATTTTTCAGAATGGGCTGGTGTTGATCTTATCGTCGGAAATGACGCCAAGCTGGATTTGCCAAGGCTCGTCGGCGACGCGAAAAAGAAGACAAAACCCGAGGTCGTGCGCGCGCCTTTGGCGCGGGGCGATTTCAGCGTTCCCTTTGCTTCCAACGCCGGGCCGTTCCCGCAACGCGCCAACATAAAAGTACAGGAGGGCTGCAACTTCGGTTGCGCCTACTGCATCATCCCCAAAGCGCGCGGGGTCGCCCGCAGTCGCGATTGGGAGGACGCGTTGGCGGAGGCGAAATCTTTGGCGCACAGGGGCGTGCGCGAGCTCGTGCTCACCGGCGTCAATATCGGCCAGTACGCGCACGGCGGACGCGATTTTTTGGCGCTGATCGACGCGCTGGCGCAGGTGCGTGGGATCGACCGTTTGCGTATCAGCTCGATTGAACCGACGACCGTGCCCGCCGACGGCCTTTTCGCCCGCATGCGCGACAAGGGGCATCCGCTGTTGCCGTATTTGCACCTGCCGATCCAGTCGGGCAGCGCGAAAATTTTGGAGAAAATGCGGCGGCGCTACACGTTGGAAGAAGTATTGGCTTTTGCGCGGCACGCCGCCGAATCGGTTCCCGGCATCGGGCTTGGCACCGACATTTTGGTCGGCCACCCGCACGAGGGGATTGACGAATTCGAGGAAACCTGCCGTTCCTTTTTGGAAAGTCCGTTCCAATACGCGCATGTGTTTTCCTACTCCGAACGTCCCGGCACTTTGTCGGCGAAAATGCCGGAGTCGGTCCCCGTGGCCGAACGGTACCGCCGCTCCGCCGTGTTGCGCGGGCTCTCCGCCCAAAAGCACCGCGGTTGGGCCGAAAGCCTTTTGGGGAAAACGGTCGAGGTTCTTTTTGAAAACCCGCGCCCCGGCTATTGGCCCGGCCTGACGGACAATTTTTTGCGCGTCATCACCAAGGACGCGCGCGATTTGCGCAACCGACTCGCCCGCGTGAAACTCGTGCGACCGCACGGCGACGCGATGGAGGGGGAAGTGACCGAACTATTTGGTTAGCGGAAGTAGGCTTTTAATGCGTAAATCCCGACGATGAAAAAGGCCAATATACCGAACAAACAGGGGAGCCCGAATAGGGCGCATATTCCTGTGTAGAGCAAGAAAAACAATATCATGATCGCGACGGATGCGATCACGCCCCAATCCCGGTCCATGCTCATGTGCAATGTTTGATAAAGCGCGACAGACCCCGCAATTGCGAGGAACAACGATATAATCATGCCCATGATTTAAAAAATAAAAATTTCGCTTTATTGTTTTACCTGCGGGAACACGATCGCCTCGATCTTTTTCGAGATGTCGGTGTTGTCCATCGGGGTTGCGAAGGATTCGTGGCCGGGGCCGACGGCGGACGTCCAGACGTCGGCGTTGCTGTGGCGGAAGGTGGTGAAGCGGATTTTCGCGCGCTCGTCGCGGATGTGGAAGGCCTCGACGACGGGGGGGCAGTATTTGCCGTATATGGTCTCAAACCACGAAAGCGTCTCGTCGGTGGGTTTTTTTAGGGATTCGACGTACTTGTCGTAGGCGGCGCAAATGCGGGCGCGCTCGGTTTGCGTGAACGGGGGTTCGCCGGAAAGCAGGGCGTTTTCCAAAATCGCGACGACTTTTTCGCGAGACGGTTCAGCTGCCTCTTTTGCGAGTTTTTTGACCGTTTTTTGCAGTTCGACGAGGCCCTCCTTTTGGCGAAAGAGGCGCTCGAGGCTTTCGTGGGTGGGGTTGTCGAGTTCGAGGCCGCCCGTTTCGTGGTCGGCTGTCACGATGATGAGAACGTCATCGGGGCGTTCTTTTTGGAAATCGAGCCCGACTTTCACGGCCTTGTCGAAGTCGAGCACCTCCCAGACGAGCTTTCCCGAGTCGTTGCCGTGGCCGGCGTAGTCGATGTCCCCTTTTTCCACCATGAGAAAAAAGCCATCGGGATTGTCGAGGCGGCGGATCGCCTCTTTCGTGAAGTCCGCCAGCGTGGCGCGCTCGGCGGGCTTGTTGAAGCGCGGCGTGTCGGGGGTAAACCAAAGGCAGACTTTTTTATCCGAGGGCGTTTGGCGGGACTGCTCGAGGCATGTTTCGCCCTCGAAGACGAGGTAGCCGTTTTTCTCGCAGATATCGCGGGTGAGTTTTGCCGACGGCGCGTCCAGTTCTTTGTCGCCGTGGACGGGCGGGGTGCCGCCGAAGCATTCAAACCCGCTGGCGGCCATTTCGTCGATGATGGCGCGGAGGTGTTTGCGGTGGTTTTGGTGGGCGTAATAGGCCGCGGGGGTGGCGTCGTTGAGCGGGGAGGAGCTGACCATGCCGATTTTAAAACCCCTCGCCTGCAGGCGCGTGGCGATGCTGTCGACGGGCTTTAGGTCTTTGTCCACGCCTATCGCGCGGTTGACGGTTTTCACCCCGCAGGCGATGGCGGTGCCGCCCGCGGCGGAGTCCGTCGTCTCGTTGAGGGCGTTGGAGGTTGTCATCCGGGCGCGCGAGGGCAGGGAGTTTAATAGAAGCGGTTCGCCCATCGCCGTTTCGACGAGCGAGCGCGCGTTCATGCCAAAACCGTCGCCGACAAAGAGGATGACATATTTGGGCGCGCCGCACAGCGCTGGGAGCGCGCCTAACAGCGCGAGAGACAGAATGAGGAAACGACGCAGCAAATGCATGGTTTCTAGCTTAGACAGATTTTTTAAAAAAGTCACCGCTTTGGTAAGTCGGGCAAGCGGAAGGCTGTGGAGTCGGGGCGGGTGACGCGGCTGCCCGCGGGGGCGGGGAAGAGGGAGAAACTCACGACTTTTCCCTGCTCGTCGAATTCGACAACGAGGGTTTTCAGCGAATTTTGCGTTTGGAAGGGGTTTTCAAAGCGCACGTCGTTGGTGGAGGAAAAGCACACGGACGTGGTTTCCAGCGGCCTGAGCAATTCGGGGCGGGGCTTGATGGAGCCGAGGTATTCCCAGCGCTCGCGGTTGCGGTCGGTGAGGATTGGCTGATACAAGGGCGGGCCGTAGGCGACGTAGACCATCAATCGCGTGTCGCCCTGAGCGATGACGCCTTGTTGGATGCGCTGCGAAAGCGCGCCGTCCCAGTCGTTGGCGTATTGGCGGTCGCGGTGCTGCGCCGTCGAGGCGCAGCCGCAGAACAGGCAGAGAAAAAAAGAAGAGAGAAGTATGTGTGTGAGGCGCATGGGAAAATTACAAATGCGGCGGGGGAATCTCGGAGATGTCGCCGCGCTTGGGTTTTTTGGAAGCGGGCGTGCCGGACTTGTCTTCGTTGCCGACTGTGAAGACTTTCCACAGGCACCAGAGCATGAAGCACGTCGCCAAGGTGACGGAAGTGAGCATGATAATCCAGCCGCCGGTCGTCATGATGAAACGGCCTTTCTGCGCGGGCGTTTGAGGCGGGCGTGGTGGCGGTGCGCCATCGGCAGGCGCGGGGAGGCGCGCACCACGAGGATGCCGAAAACAAAGAAGAACGCCATGACGCCGATGCCGCCCCACGACACGGGGTTAGGCTCGACGAAAAGGTCGCGGATGTAGGAGCTCACCTGCACGGAGGCGTCGGTGCCCGTGTCGATGCCGAAGATGTTCACGAAAAACCAGTAGACGAAAATGACCAGCAAAAAACACGGGCAGACGTAGCGCAGGATGGTTTTAAAGATATTCGGCAGGCGGATGGCGGCTCCTATCTGCATTTGCTCCCATCCGCGCTTGAGGGGGAAAAACCACGAGAAGATGATGATATTCGTCATGCCGCACACGAAGACCAAAAAATTGCCGCCCCAAAAGTCGAGCGTTGCGATCGCGTGCAGGTCTTTGGAAAAAAAGAAGCAGTAGCCGGACCCCATGACCGTCAGCGTGGAGAGGATGACGAGCGACTGTTTGCGCCCTATGCCCATCGCCTCCTCCAAAAAGGCGATGCCGGGCTGGAGCATGGAGAGGGAGCTGGTGGCCGCCGCCAGAAACAGCAGGAAGAAAAACAGCGCCGCGAAGAAGACGCCGAAAGGCAGGTGCGCGAAGACCAGCGGCAGGACGTTGAAGCCGAGGTCGAAGGAGCTGCACATCCCCGCGACGCTCGCCACGCCGAGGAAGGCCACCCCCGCCGGTAGCGTGATGAGCCCGCCCAAGGCCACCTCGCAAAACTCGTTGACCGACGCGCTGCTGAGGGAGCCGAGCACGACGTCGTCGCGCCGTTTGAGGTAGCTGGCGTAGGTGCACAGCGTCGCCATGCCCACGGAGAGGGTGAAGAACACCTGCCCCGCCGCCGCCAGCCAGAGTTGGGGGTTGGCGAGCTGTTGCCACATCGTGATGCGGGTGACGCGGAGCGTCTCGGGGGAGGCGTCCACGCGCGATTGGGCCTCGGCGATGGCGACGGGGCCGACGAGATCGCCCCCGTCCCTCGCGGGCACGCGCGTCCAGAGGCTTTCGGGCGTTTGGCGCGTTTCCAGCACGGTCTTGGCCGGGTTCCACATGAAGCCGAGGCCGCTGTCGACGTTGCGGTCGGGGTGCGCGGCGTCGGGGGTGCCCAGCGTCAGCACGCGCACGAGGATGACCAGCCCCATGACGATGAGCGCGGGCATCGCGTAGCGGCAGAACACCTCGATGCCGCGCGAAAGGCCGCGCCAGAGGATCAGCAAATTGATGAAGATGACGGCCACCAGAAAGACGCCCGCCGTGTCGAGATTGGCGGCGGCGGCCGCCCCGTTTTCGGACAGCCCGACGAAGTTCGCAAAATACGCCTGCGCCTGATCGATGGTCTCAAAATGCAGCTCCCCGCGCATGGCGTTGACGGCGTAGCCCAGCGTCCACGCCTCGATGCAGGCGTAATACATGAACAGGCAGATCGGCACCATGATGTTGATGACGCCGATGTATTTCCCTATCGGATGGCGCAGCACGCAGGAGAGGACGCCGGAGGAACTGTGAAAACCGCGCGCGCCGCCGTAGCGCCCCATCGTCCACTCCGCGAGGCACAGAGGGATGCCGATCAGCATGAAGGAGACTGCGTAGGCGATCATGAACGAGCCGCCGCCGTACATCGCCACCTGCCCCGGAAAACGCAAAAAATTGCCCAGCCCGACCGCGCTGCCCGCGACGGCGAGAATGGCACCCAAGCGGGTGTTCCATTGTTCGGCGGGGCGCAGTTCTTTGGGCATGACAGGGGTAAAACAGGATGTATATTAGCGGTGCCGCGCGAATGAGAAAAGCACAAATGGGGCGGTGTGCGCGGGCTTTTGGGGCTGACTTTTGGGGGCGTGCCGCCTATGCTTGTTTTTTTCATGCGATTGCTCGATCGGTACATATTTGGCGAATGGCTCAAGATATTCGGCCTCTCTTTGGGGGCCACCTTGGGCGTGCTGATGCTGGTCGACGCGAACACCTCCTTGCACCAGCTGCTCAACGCCGACGCCTCGGTGGGGGAGATGCTGTGGTATTACGTGGCGCTGACCCCGAGCCTGCTGCCGATCGTGATGCCGGTGAGCTTGCTGATCTCCGTGCTGTTTTGCATGGGGCAGCTGCACCGCAACCAAGAAATTATCGCGATGCGGGCCGTCGGGATAACGCTGTGGCGCATCGCGGCCCCGCTGTTTGTGGCGGGCGGACTTTTGGCGCTGGTGATGCTGGCGCTCAACGCGTGGCTCGTGCCGATTTCGGTGGAGCAGTCGCGCCACTTCAAGGACAATTTGGAATTCGCGGCGCAGGCGCGCGAAAAGGGCAGCAGTCACAGGGTGGGGCTTGTCTCGCAGCTGGGGTTTGACAACCGCCGCGAGGGGCGGCTGTGGATGATGAACTCGTTCAGCCAGTACGCGTACCGCGGGTTTGGCGTGAGCGTGTACCAGAAGGATCCGCAGGGCAGGGAAGTCTCGCGCACCACCGCCGACGAGGCCTATTACGACGACGTGGACCACCACTGGGTGCTGCTCAACGGGCGGGAGATGACGTTTGACCCTGTCAGCGGCGAGCCGGTGCGCGCGGTCACTTTTAAGGAAAAATCGCACCCGGATTGGAAGGAGGGGCCGGATCTGATGCAGACGCTCATCAAGCGTCCGAAAGACCTTTCGTTTTTTGAGATCACGAGCGTGCTGAAGGCGATTCCGGCCAAGGACAACCCGCGTTTGCTCAGCTATCTGGTGCAGTACCACGGCATATTGTCGAATCCCTTTGTGTGCCTTGTGGTCGTGGGGATCGCCGTGCCGTACGCGGTGGCGGGCGTGCGCACCAACCCGATGGTGGGCGTCTCCAAATCGGCGGGGTTGTTTCTGGCGTTTTATATTTTGGCCAATATCTGCACGATGCTCGGCTCCAACGGGCTGATCGCGCCGTTTTTGGCGGCGTGGATTCCGGTCGTGGCGATGCTCGGGTTTTCCGCGTGGCTTTTTAAGAAGGCCGTGTGAGTCGGGTTTTGGAAGTTTTCTTTTTTCATCTTTTTGTTTTTAAGCCATGTTGCGACTGCGATTGAAGAATTTGCCTTTTCCCCGCGTGTTGCGCGGGCATCCGTGGGTGTTTTCCTCCGAGGTGCAGGAGCGTTTTCCCGAAAGCTGCGACGGGTCGCTGGCGGAGTTGTTCGACGCGCGCAACCGCTCGCTGGGCACGGGCGTTTACAACGGCAAATCGCAGATCGTGTGGCGGCGCGTCTCGCGCTCGGTCGTTGAGCGGTTGGACAAGGACTTTTTTCTCTCCGCGATCGGCGCGTGCATACGGCGACGACCTGTTGGAATGACAACAGGGCGGATCGTGTGGTCGGAGGCCGACCACCTGCCGGGCCTCGTCGTCGACCGCTTCGGCGGCACGCTGGTCGTGCAGACGCTCACGCTCGCGATGGACAAGGCGTTGGACACGGTTTGCGCGGCGCTAAAAGAGCTTTTTTCACCGGAGGACATTATCATCCGCAACGACGCGCCTGCGCGGCGGTACGAGGGGCTGACGCCCGTCGTGCGCACTGTCAGCGGCAAGACGTGGGAGCCGCGCTGGGTGGAGGTGGAGGGCGTTTCCTATTGGCTCGATTTGCCGGGAGCGCAGAAGACGGGGTTCTTCCTCGACCAGCGTTTTCAACATCTGAACGTCGCCCGCTACGCCAAAGGGCGGCGCGTGCTCGACGGGTTTTGCAACCAAGGCGGCTTCGCCCTGCAATGCGCCAAGGCGGGGGCGAAAGAGGTGTTGGCGGTCGACATTTCCGCCGACTGCGTGGCCGCGACGACCCGCAACGCCGCGCACAACGGCCTCACCGTCGAGGCGGTTGAGGCCAACATGTTTGACTGGTTCACGGCGAATCGCGACCGGCAGTTTGATCTGATTATTTTGGATCCCCCTTCGTTCGCGCGGGGGAAGCAGGCCGTGCCCGGCGCGTTGCGCGGGTACAAGGAATTGAATCTGCGCGCGCTGCGGATGCTCTCGCCGGGCGGGATTTTGGCGACGTATTCCTGCTCGCACGGCGTTTC
>JAVBTG010000024.1:0-12708 GCA_031556275.1 Opitutales bacterium | reverse complement strand
ACTTTTTTGGACGCGGGCTTCTTCGGAGCGGCGGCGGGCTTTTTGATCGCCTTCTTACGCGTGGGGGCCGCGGGTTTTTGCGGCGTCTGCTGCGCGCCCAGCAGGCCGTCCACATCCAGTTGCGGCGCCGTCCGCCACATGCCTTCCAGACGGTAGGATTCGCGCATGGCAGGCAAGAACACGTGGATCATGAAGTCGAACGCGTCCACCACCAGCCAACCGCTCTCCGTGGAATAGTCCACGCCCACAAGCGGGATGCCCGCGTCCTTGATCACCTTCGAAAGCTCCCCGCGCAGGGCGCGCAGGTGCGGCTCGGACGTGGCGGAGGCGAGCACCACATAATCCGTCAGGCTCGAGAGATCCCCCACCTCGATCACTTGAATGTCGGCGGCCTTTTTGTCGTCGAGCACGCGCAGGCAGTCCCTCAGTTGTTCAATGGTTTTCGACGGGTTGGACGGTGTTTCAGGCATCGGTTTTTTCACGATAGAGATTATGTTCTTTAATGTATTGATTGACGACGACAGGCAATAAAAATGAAACGTCCTCCCCCCGCGCGCACATGGCCCGCACGTCGCGCGAGGCCTCGGGCAGGCACAGCCCGTCGATGCGGTGGAGTTTTAGGGCGGCGGGCAGATCGCCCGGCGCGGCGGTCGGGCTTCCGGGACGGTCGGCCCATGCGAGCTCCAGCAAAGACGCGAGCTTTTCAGGCTGCTTCCATTTCATGAACTGGTCGAGCTGGTCGGCCCCGACAAGCCAGAACAAACGCACCTTGGGCCAGCGCGCGCGCAGGCGACGAGCCGTGTCGATCGTGTAAGAAATGCCGCCCGCCTCGATCTCCCAGTCCAAGACGTCCATCCCGGGTTCGCCGCCAATCGCCAATTTCGTCATCGCCAGCCGATGGCGCGCGCCCGCGCACACGGCGTCCTTGAGCGGGGCCTGCCCTGCGGGAATAAAGTACACGCAATCCAGCCCCAGTTGCTCCTTGGCCGCGCGGGCCAGCGCCAAGTGCCCCGAATGGATCGGGTCGAACGAGCCGCCCAAAAAACCCAGCCTCTGCGGCGTATCGGCGCAGCGACGGGATAGGGGCAAGGCGGCCTCAAGGGGTTGCATTGGGGAAAATTGTCAATCGCCGGCAAACGCGGGCGACATTCACACCCTAAGGTGGACGGAATCGTTTTTCAAGTACCCTCCCTGAAAAAATCCGCCCGCCTTTACCTCGAACACCGCCCAATATCTCCTTGCCGCTTCTCGGGACGGCGGCTAAAAATAAACATTTCCCGTTCATCCGGGCCCGAGTGGCGGAATGGTAGACGTAGCGGACTTAAAATCCGTTGGCCGCAAGGCCGTGGGGGTTCAAGTCCCCCCTCGGGCACCAATTTTTACGGCGGGCAGTCCGCCGCCAACGCGAATCGTTTTTATAAAAACCCAACGTTCCATGAGCGAAAACAAACCTGAAAAACACGAGTTCCAAGCCGAGGTGCGCAAGGTGCTCGACATCGTCGTCCACTCCCTCTACACCGAGAAGGAAATTTTCCTGCGCGAGCTGGTTTCCAACGCCTCCGACGCGCTGGAAAAACTGCGCCACACGCAACTGAAGCAGAAGAACGTTTTCGAGGCCGACAAGCCGCTCGAAATCTCGATCTCGACGGACGAGACGGCGGGCACGATCACGATCGCCGACACCGGCATCGGATTCACCCGCGAAGAGCTTGTGCAGAATATCGGCACGATCGCCCATTCCGGCTCGAAGGCGTTTTTGGAGGCCCTCAAGCAATCCGGCGAGGCCGCCAACGAGTCCCTCATCGGGCAGTTTGGCGTGGGCTTTTACAGTGTCTTCATGGTGGCGAAAGACGTGCGGGTGTGCACGCACTCGTGGAAGCCCGACGCCGAGGGGCTGATCTGGGCCAGCGACGGCTCGGGCTCCTACACGATCGAGGCCGCCGATGGCCAGGGGCGCGGCAGCAAGATCGTCGCCACCCTCAAGGACGAGTACAAGGAGTTCTCCAAGGCCGACCGCGTGAAGGCGATCCTGTCGCACTACTCCAGCTTCGTCGCCTTCCCCGTGCTGCTCAACGGCGAGCGCGTGAACACGCAGGAGGCGCTGTGGCTGAAACCCCGCGCCGAGATCACCGACGAGAAGGCCAAGGAGTTTTACAAATTCCAAACGCAGGCGTGGGACGACCCGATGGCGTGGTTCCATTTTTCGGCGGACGCGCCCTTGGCGGTCAACTCCCTGCTCTTTGTGCCCGGCAGCAACCCCGAGGCCATGGGCCTCACGCGCATGGAGCCGTCCGTCGCGCTGTATTGCAAAAAAGTGCTGATCGACCCCGCGCCCAAAAAACTGCTGCCGGAATGGATGCGCTTTGTCAAAGGCGTCGTCGACAGCGCGGACTTGCCGCTGAACATCTCGCGCGAGACGATCCAGGAGAGCGCGCTGATCGCCAAACTCAACCAAGTCATCTCGAAGCGCTTCGTCAAATTTTTGCAGGACACGGCCAAAAAAGACGCCGAAAAGTACGAAAAAATCTGGCGCATGTTCGGCATTTTCCTGAAAGAAGGCGTCGCCACCGACAGCGGCCAGCAGGACGCCTTGGCGCACCTGATGCGCTTCGAATCCTCCGCGCTCGAAAAAGGCAAACTCACGAGCCTTGAGGAATACGTCTCGCGCATGCGGCAGGATCAAAAGGACATCTACTATCTCATCGCCACGGGCGGCCGCGAGGCCGCCGAAAACAGCCCCTATCTCGAGGGGCTGAAGGCGCGCGGCATCGAGGTGCTCTTCGCGCACGATCCGGTGGACGAGTGGGTGTTTTTACGCTTGGGCAAATTCGCTGAAAAGCCGCTGTTCTCGATCGACCGCGACGACCTCAACCTCGAGGCGGCCCCGACGGAAGGCACGGACGCCCCACTCGAAAAAAGCACGGCGGAAAGCCTCTGCGCGTGGCTGAAGGACACCCTCGGGGCCGCGAAAGTCAGCGCCGTTTCCGCCAGCGAGCGGCTCGTCGGCTCCCCCGTCGTCGCCATGAGCGGCGACCGCATGATGACCCCGCAGATGCGGCGGATGATGAAGGCCATGCAGTCGGCCTCCGGCCAGCACGAGGCACCCATGTCCGCGCCTGTGGTCCTGCAAGTCAACCCGCGCCACCCGTTGATCAAAAACCTTGAAACCCTGCGCGCCGGCCATCCGGACACGGCCGCCTTTATCGCGGGCCAGCTCTACGACAACGCCCTGTTGGCGGCGGGCCTGCTCGAGGACCCCGCCGAGGCCGCGAAGCGCGCCTACGCCTTGCTGGAAAAGTTCGCCCAAAAGGCGGAGGATTCCAAGAGCGAATAACAAGCTGCGCTCACGCTCATACACAAAAAAGCCGCCCGAATTGGGCGGCTTTTTTGTGAACGCGTTATTTGCGTTTCTTGGGCTTCGCGGGGGCTTCCTTTTTCTTTGCGGGCGCCTCTTTCTTTTTCGCGGCCTTTTTGCCCTTGCGGGGGGAGTCGTCGTCATCGTCGTCCTTCGAGGCGAAAAGGGTGTCGTCCCCCTCCTCCGGCTGGAGCGGCGGGATGTAGTTTTCCTCCTCTTCCTCCTCCTTCTTTTCCTCTTCCTCGTCCCATTTCATGGTCTCGTCCTGCTCAAGGGACTCGTCCTCCTCGGCCTCGGGGAACTCGTCGCCGATCTCGGGGATCTCCTCCTCGGGCTCCTCGTCCTTGTCGGGCTTGGCTTCTTCCGCGCCGTCGTCGAGCTCGTAGCCCTGCGGCACGTATTCCAAAATGTCGGTGATCTCGCGGAAGGCGTGGATCGTGCGGCCCTCCAAAAAGGCGTTGTGGTGGTCCTCGCGGATCTCGTCCTCAAGGTCGTCCACCGTCAGGCGCTGCTCGAAGTCGAAGACGGAGTTGAGCATTTTCACGCGCACCTTGGTGATGTGGTCGAGGAAGTCGGCGTAGGGGCTTTTTTCCTCGTCGAGCGAGTCGGGCAACCAGAACAGGGATTCCTCGGATTCGAGGACATTGTCCGTCACGCGGACGAGTTTGAGCCGCTTTTCGGGCAGTTGCGAATCGATCGCGAAGGGGAAAAACGCGGCCTCGATGATGTCGGCCTGCAACCCGTAGTCGCGCAGCGGCTCCATCAGGTCGATAATATGGCCCGCTTGGCGGGGGTCTATGATGCTCAGGCCGTCCGTGTCCCAATGGACGGGATCGCTCGTTTCGGCGACCCACCAGTTCAGGTCTTTTGAGACCTTTGCGACGCACCAATTCAATTTCGGAGAGGATTTCGACATAAAAAAAGTAATGTGTCCTTATTCCGCAAAATAGCTTTTTAGGCACTTTGTCAATCTCGTATGCAAAAATGCCCTTTTGTGCACCTCGAAAGGCGCAAAACACAGCCTTGCCTTCGAGGGCTATTTTTGGGATGTTTACACCTTCAAGATGGACACGCTCTACGAAAAGGTCTGCAAGCCGCTCTTCTTCCGTCAGGATCCCGAAAAGGCCCATGAAATGGCCCTGCTCGCCCTGCGCGTGCTCGCGAAGACGGGGCCGCTGCCGGCCCTCATGCGGCGCTACAACCGCGCGGGCGACAGGCCGGTGCGCCTGTTCGGCATCGACTTTCCCAATCACGTGGGCGTGGCGGCGGGTTTCGACAAAGACGCCGTGGCGTGGCACGTGCTCGACGCCGTGGGCTTCGGTTTCGTGGAAATCGGCACGGTGACGGCCCTCAAGCAGCCCGGCAACCCGCGCCCCCGCGTGTTCCGCATACCCGCCGAGGAGGCCGTCATCAACCGCATGGGCTTCCCCAACGAGGGCGCGGAGATCGTGGCAGCTCGTCTAAAGTCCGATCTGCGCTGGCGCAAGCGCCATCTCCCCCTCGGGATCAATATCGGCAAGTCCAAGGTCGTCCCCATCGACCAAGCCGCCGAGGACTACACCGCCTCTTTCCAAGCGATGGCCGACCACGCGGACTATGTCGCCGTCAACGTCAGCAGCCCCAACACGCCCGAGTTGCGCAAGCTTCAAGGCGGCAACTATCTGCCGGAACTCTTGGGCCACCTGCAAAAGACGAACCGCGACCGCGCCAAGAAGCTCGGCAAGGAACCGCTGCCGCTGCTCTTGAAAATCGCACCGGACCTGACCTACCCGGAGATCGACTCCATTTTGGCCACGATTCAGGACAACGGTTTTTCGGGCATCATCGCGACGAACACCACCATCGCCCGCCCGCCCCGTTACAAGCTCCCCGCCGAAACGGGGGGGCTCTCCGGCCGCCCGCTCACGCGCCAGTCCTTCGACATCGTGCGCTATATCGGGCGTCGCACCTGCGGCAAACTCCCCCTGATCGGCTGCGGCGGCATCAGGAACACGGAAGACGCCGGCCGCCTCATGGACGCCGGCGCGCACCTCGTTCAAATCTACACCGGCATGATCTACCGCGGCCCCTTCTTTGCCCGCGAAATCGCCCGCGCCTTGGCATGGCGTCGGCGCGACTGGGTGTGAGCTGGGCGCTCAATTCGTATTTGACACAAAAAAGACCCCAATCCGGGGTCTTTTTGTGTATGTGAGAAAATATGGCCACACCTCCTTTCGTATAGCCGAAGGGCGCAAACAATATCTTGTCATCGGCCGTACAATTGGCATCATTGCAAAGCGAAGGCGCACCCTTGGGTTTTATCCATACAAGTAACACACACCATGAAATTTTCATCAGAAGCACTGCTTGCGGTCTTGGTATTGGGAGCCGTCGCATATGTCGCTTTCACCGATCATGGAAAATCGTTGTTAAAATCCGTGACAAACTCACGTGCCCCGGCCAACGTCGAAACCCGATACACGGACGACGAGGTGTTCAGCCGCCTCGACGAGCGCCAACAGCAGGAATGGCTGAAAGCCAAGGCAGATATCAAAAAGGCCGAGGCGGACATGCGCACGGCCGAATTTTGGTCGAAACGCCCCAGAGCTCTAAACACGCTTCCCGGGAACATCCAAGGTAGGGAGCAATACGGCGTGGATCAGCGCGAAAAAGCAGAAAGGACGATCCAAAACGCGGAACTCACGCTCCAAAAACTGCGCAACTCCTGCAAGTGAAGCGGACGGCTACGGAACTATGAGTTTTTCGCAAAACAACCGACATATCGCCCTCACTCAAGCCCAAGCCTGAGCCGTGCCCGCCTTCGCCTATGTCCGGCATCCCCGACACCCCGCGCACCGCCATCGGCCGCATGGCCCTTGGCCCGGACGCGCAAAGCAGGATGCTCTGGGAAAAATCGTGGCGCACGTTTCACGGCATTTATCTGAACTTCATCCGCGCCTGCACCATCGTGCGCTTCCGCAAATACAACTGGAAGCCCTCCGATGCCTTAATTGACGAAACAGTCGCCAACATTTTCAAGGTACTCATGGGCAAAGCGGCCGCCTACGACACAAGCAAAGGCCGCTTCCATCCATACCTACGCGGGATAGTCTGGCGCATCGTCTGGGAGCAGATTAAGGATAAAAAACACGACAACCGCGTCTGCTACCTCGAAAACGCGCTAAAAACGCCCTTAGAACCGCCGGACGCCGCCGCCACGCAACTGGACGCCATGTGCGAAGCCGAACGCGCCTGCGCCATCGCAGCCCTCCACGCCGAAATTCTGGACGCCGCCAAAAAACGCTGCTCCCCCCGCATGGCAATGATCTTCCACATGCGCACCGTCGAGGAAAAATCCCCCGAAGCCATCGCCGCCGAACTCGCCATCCCCCGCGCCACGGTGGACAACGAGAAATACAAATTCACACAACTTCTCGAAAAAATCGCCGATGAACCGCCGTTTAAGGATGAACTGGCGGAGGTGTTGGGGTGAAAAGATCTTTTAGACTTGGATGATTCCCGCCATCGTAAGAGCAAGTTGTTCGGGGTCCTGCATCTATTAGATCCGGATAATCTTTGTGCAAACGATGAAAAATTTCGGAAGCCCCACTTATGAGTTTATAGCGATTCGGGTTCTCGTAAAAAGTTTTGATCAGTAAAATAGCCCACTCTTGTCTCGAAAAATATTTGTCATTTTGTTTTGTCGCGGCAAGAAAAGATACGGCAAACTTCATATCATCATAGGGTAGTTTCAAAAATTCCAACAATAACGCAGACGGCGCATCCTTCCCCTCAGGCGGCTTCTTATTTGCGCGGGCCTTTTCTTGGCAGAATTCCAAAATTTGCGGAACATTTGCGTCTACAGCGTATTGATAGGCCTTATTTTTCAATGTCTCATAATCAGCTTCATCCTCCCTCAGGCAATAGGGCGTGTAAGTGCGGATTATGCCTTCAAGCGAATGCGCACGGTCTACTTTTGGGAAAAGCGGCAATATTTCAGGATAAGGATCCGGTGCCGAAAATTTCAATAGCGCGACCGTGTAAATTCCCAAAAAAACCAATGCGACAGCGGCCCATAAAAATATCTTTTTCTTTTTGAGAAAAGACATTCGCCCCAACACTTCATTGCGAAATTCAATCGCACTACGGTATTGCTCGCGCGACTGCAGAGTCGTGGAACGGTTGAGGATTAGACTGCGCAGACGCTGGTACTCTTTTTGTGTGTCGGTATGAAAATTTCCCTGCGGCGGCTTCCAGTGATTGCTCCAGTTCCAAAACTGAGGGCTTTTGCCGCTTAAAATATAAAAAAGCACGCCCGACAGACTCCAATAATCGGGGTTGCAGCTCATGGAGGCTGGCTTGCGAAAATAATCGGTGCCGTAAGCAGAGGCATTTTCGTCGGCGATTTCCAGCAAACTTATGTCCGCCAGCGTCGGCACGCCTTTTATAAAGAGGATGTTGGATGGCTTGATGTCGCGGTGGCATAGCCCCGCTTCTTCCAAAAACGCCAGCCCTTCCAGCAAGGGTTTCATCAAGGCCCGCACTTCGGCAATGGAAAACCACCCCGGCTGTGCGCGACATTTTTCCACATAGGCCTCTAGCGTCATGGGCCGCCATGCGGGGTCTTGCGGGTCCTTCACCTCACCGACAGGGTCGGCCAAAGGCATCACATAATAGATGGTGCCGTCGCCCAATTCATGAAAGTCCTCTATCGCGATCACGCCTTTGCCAAACGAGCCACGCGAGCGTAGATATAAGGCAGCGGCGTTTTTCTCGTGGTTTTTGAAGCGGTTTTTCGCCTGTTCGATTACTTTCACCGCCCGCCATTCGCCGCGTTTGGAACGCGCCAAAAACACGCGTCCAAAGGCTCCCCGTCCGATTTCGCGCGCAAGCTCATAGTCGGGAATGCGCGGCAATGTGGAATCTGGAAACATTATTGGAATTATGGATCATCCAAAAACGCTTTCAACCGATATTTCTTCAAAAATAAATCAGGTAGGACAGCCGTTGTCCTACATGGGTTGCTAGAATCTGTATTTGCAAAAATCTGCCTTTTTTCAAACGCACACACCCCAAAGAGAGAAAATACATAAAACAGCCAATAACTGTTTTAACACCCAACGTCTGTCCTCTCTCTCGGGCCGCATGAATAAGTAAACCCCAACCACCCGCGCGCCGTTGCGCCGAATGTCCGTCATTCACAAGCTAATCTCCCAAAAAAAAATACCCAAACTCGCGCACACTGGCCGAAACACTGGACGTTTCGCGAAAAACCATCCTGCGCGATCTGGAATTTATGGTCCTGCACCTCGAATTTCCTATCAAATACAATCCCTCGCGCCGGGGTTACTATTATCCAGACAATTTCACTCGCACGAAAAATAGAAGTTTTCTGGGAAAAGTGTTTGGATGATTGTATTATTTTTTCGGTCACCCAGCCCCAAAACAAATACCAACCCTAGCCCCTTTATCAGTCATGAAAAAACATACCGATTCCACTCTTGCCGCGTTTATATTCTGCGTCTCGTTATCTTTCCTGTCAGCCATTGCGTCTACCGAAGAGCCATCTTTATCCGAAGCGGAAATCGGCAAAATCACAGGGCGCTATCGCAGTCAAGGATTGGTTTTTGACACTCAAGATGTGATCGCAAAAGCTAAAGAAGGTAATGTCGCCGCCATGAACCGAATGTCCATTTTTTGTATCGATTCTTGCGAAGATGTTTACTGGACGCGATTGGCGGCGGAAAAAGGATCGGCGAGTTCTCAAAACGTCCTAGGACATTGGTATCAGGGGGACAATCCGAATATTAAATTTCCAAAAGATATTCGTAAGGCCATCAAATGGTTTGAGGCATCTCTGCAAAGCGAAACACCGCCACCGCCATATCATCCGAAAAGAATGCACTCGCAAATACCTTTAGACCAATTGGCGTTGCACAATGGTACAACACCTGAAGATGGAAAAACGTATACACTCGATAATCCTAACTTCTTTGTCGTGACCAAAATTATAAGTTTCGGCTTTGGCTCAAATCGTTTTCAAGAAGGAGTGATAGTAGAAGTGAATCAAAATTACACGAAGGAAAAGCCTTCCAGAAAACTTTTCATCTCGACCCGCCAGACATTCAGATACAGAGACACACTTCCAAAAGGAGAGTACTTATATTTTGGAATTAAAGCGCAAGACGCCCTTGGAAATCCCATAAACCTACATGAATTCAATCTAAGGGAACCGGAAGAAAAAGAGCTAAAGAACGAGCAAGAAGAGGCCAGAAAATCTCACAAAAGAAACCAATCCAACTCGGCATTTAACTTGGGCCTCATTTATGCCGATCTTGACAATAGCCATCCCGATATAAAAGACGTCCAGAAAGCAAAATCATTTTTGAAAAAAGCCAGCGATCTGGACGAAACCGGAACAACTGCCGGATATGCGAGAATGATATTGGAGAAGCTTTAAGCTATATCACTAAACAGAGCTTAAAATCACGGAACCCACCAACAGAAAATCACAGACATCCCAAAAATATTTATGAAAAAAACAATCGCAGAAATTCTCCATATTTTTCTTTTAGGGCTATTTGCCTTAACATTTTCTGGCTGTCAAAATGCAACCTCTGCGAACAATTATTCTCTCGCCACCCCAGCACCAAAACCAACCAAGCCGGCCATCCCCCTGCCTACATTCACCACTCAGCTAATGGATGCAGCCAAAGAAGGTGACGTTGTCGCACAAACATTTCTAGGAGATATTTATTATTTGGGCGGGCCAAATGTTGTCCTAACACTCACTTCTGATGGTTATCACGCACGCGCCCAATCAAGCACAAAACCGAACAGTTTTGTCTCTAAATTAAAATACGCTGATTTGGACAAAGTGGTAAGAGCCATTCCTCAAGACAGCGAAAAAGCCTTACATTGGTATGCCAAGGCCGCCACGCAAGGGGACGCCACCGCCACAAAACGTTTTCTGTCTTTGCTAACACTTAAGTCTTTCGAAAATGTTCCTGAAACAAGCGAGGATCTAGTAGCCGCTTATCAACGTGCTCATAAAAAAGCCGCGACCTCATACGGAATAAAATCCATGCCTAGTGTAACAACCACAGAAAAGCTAAAATCTCTCAAGAAAGTTGTAGATTTTTTAGAAGCAGACAAAGATATCGCTGATGCAAGAAGCTTGCCACCTCTCTCATTATTTAATATCATAAATGAAACTTGTCGCGCAGAAGAACAAACAATTTATGACGAACTATACGAGAAATATCTCGGCGCAATATCACATCCATCAGGGAGCCTCGATCTCATATGTAGCATAGGCGACACTCGACCCAAAAAAGGCGCTATTTATGAGGCATATACACTTAGGGGCGATCTTCTAATCCTACAAATAATTCCCGGAGATGGAATTCTTGTACGCAGCAATCTATCGGACCACGGAACATCTTTCCGCAATAATATCATACATATCATTCCAACAAGTGAAAAAGAATACGTGACAGGCGATAAGTTGGAGTTTGGTGGCCATTATAAGTACACCGGTGCAAAAACATACACCACCGTAATGAACAGCTCTAATACGGTCCATTCTTTCACGGAAGTAAAGCCCGATTATGAAGGATTAAAAGCAGCGCTAAAAAATAAGACTTTTTACTTCATCTCGCCGCGCTGGAAGTAAAAGTCAGGGAACGGCCAAATCCTTCGCATACGCCTCCGCAAAGTAAGTGAAGATAAAGTCTGCGCCGCTACGGAAGATGGCGGTGAGGCCTCGTCGCGGACGTTTTTGAGGTCGAGCCAGCCGTTTTGAACTACGTCTATTGCCTCATTCAGAATGCGTCCACATGCGGAGGATCTTCACGATCTTCTCCTGCTTGTACACTTGATACACAAGGCGATGCTGGATGTTGATACGGCGAGAGTATGCCCCCGTCAAATCGCCTATGAGCGCCTCGTAGGGCGGGGGATCCTGAAACGGGTTACGCTCTAAAATTGCCAACAACGAAAGCGCCTTTTCTTTCAAACCGCCTGACGCGACTTTTTTTGCGTCTTTGCGGGCTTGCGAGGTGTAAACAAGCGTATAGGCCATGGCGAAGAGGACTACCAATCCAACTTTTTGGAGCATTTGGAAACGGGAATCCTCATTCCCGCCACAATGCTCTCGCGCATGCCTTTGATGGAGGTAAGGTACAGCGTCTCCATGATCGCCTTCCAATCCGCCTCGGAAACCATGACGGCGTTGGCGCGCTTGCCCGCGATCACAACAGGCTCGCTGCCATTGGCGATCTCGTCAATGAGCGTGTACATGCGCTTGCGCGCGTCAGTTGCGGTGAGTGTCGTCATCTGTTGATCTCTCTACTAAAAGCGTACGCAATAACGTACGCTTTGTCAATATTTCTCGAAAAATCGACCTCACCCCGTATCGTGCGGCTCTAGCCGCACGATAGAGACTGTTAAAGCGAAAAGGACTTGGCTCGTTTGCGAGCCAAGTCCTTTTCGCTTTCATAACACAGCGCAGTCCCCTAAACAAATCCCACACCTAAAGTCTTTTGAAAGGGGCTTGGGGAAAACTTTTCTTCAGAAAAGCTTTCCCCAATATCGCCCTATCAACCTTTCATCTCCTTCGCCACCGTCTCCGCAAAGTAGGTGAAGATAAAATCCGCCCCGCTGCGGAAGATGGCGGTGAGGGCCTCATCGCGGGCGTTTTTGAGGTCGAGCCAGCCGTTTTGGGCGGCGGCCATGATTTGGGCGTATTCGCCGGAAACTTGGTAGGCGGCCAGCGGCAAGTCGGTGCGGGCGCGGAGTTCGCGCAGGATGTCGAGGTAAGGCAAGGCAGGCTTCACCATGAGGATGTCCGCGCCTTCGTCCTCGTCTAGGAGGGCTTCGCGCAGGGCCTCGCGGCGGTTGCCCCATGAGAGTTGGTAGGTGCGCTTGTCCAGCGGCGCGCCTTTGGATGAACCGACGGCGTCACGGAAGGGGCCGTAGTAGGCGGAGGCGAATTTGGCGGAATAGGCCATGATGCCGGTTTGCTGAAAGCCCGCGTCGTCGAGAGCCTCGCGGATGGCCTCAATGCGGCCGTCCATCATGTCGGAGGGGGCGACAAAGTCCGCGCCCGCCTCGGCGTGCAAGACGGCCATTTCGCGCAAAATGGCGACGGTGCCGTCGTTGGCGACGTCGGTGCCGTCGGCAGTCAAGACGCCGTCGTGGCCGTGGCTCGTGTAAGGGTCGAGCGCGATGTCGGAAAAAATCGGCAGACCCGGGGCCGCCTGCTTGATCGCGCGGATCGCGCGCAGCACGAGCGTCTGCGGGTTGAGCGCCTCGGTTGCGCGGTCGTTTTTGAGCGAGGGGTCTATTTTTGGGAACACTGCTATGCCGCCTAT
>JAVBTG010000123.1:0-6474 GCA_031556275.1 Opitutales bacterium | reverse complement strand
CCGCGACATTGATCGGATGCTTGTCGTATTTTTTGCTTTTTTGGTGCCTGAATAACGAAAATCCAAAGAGGAATTTGTGTTTCTTTTCTTTGTCTTTTGCCGTGTCGCTTGTTTTGGTGTGTCTAATGGCGCAATTGCTTTACGGCATAAGGGCATAAAGGCGATCTCTGCCTGTGTTTTCTTTGGTGGCGCACAAAAAAGGCCCCCGCTTCCGAATGAAAACGGGGGCCTAATAAAATGGTGCTCGGGAAGGGACTTGAACCCTTACACCTTTCGGCATACGCACCTCAAGCGTACGTGTCTACCAATTCCACCACCCGAGCAAGGCGATAAAGGCTTATTTATGCATGAAGCGCATTCGTAATCAAGGAAAATTGTGCCAAAATTATAAACGCGCCGCGCATGATTTGATTTGTGCGCGCAAATTCAAAGTCATTATAATGACGTCTACTTTTTCCCCTGCAGGTATTCTTTTGTTTTAGCCCTATGTCCGACGACACCCAAGACGGCGCGCCCGAAAAGGCCGCCGAAGAAACGAAACCTTCTGTCGATTTGAGCTCGCTCAAGGATCTGAGCTTCGGTCCCTCGTGGACGACAGGCAAGCCCGTGCAGCCTCCTATGCGCCACGAGCGCGAGCACGGGGACGACCGCCGGCCGCCGCGCGGGCGTTTCGAGGCGCGGCAGGACCGTCGCGGCGGTTTCTCTCAGGATCGTCGCCAAGGTGGATTTACTTCCGACCGCCGCCCCGGCGGCCCGCGCGGGCCGCGCACCGAGGGCGACCGCCCCCCGCGCAGGGAAGGGGACGAACGTTCGCGCGGGCCGCGTTTTTCGCAGGACGATCGCCGCGGACCGGGGCGCTTCGGGCCGCCGCGCTCTTTTGAGCCGCCTGTTTTCAAGCCGACGGTGGAGGTGATGTTCTATCCCGAGGATTCGGCGTTTCGCGCCCTGACCAAAGCGATCCGCAATGCCTGCCGCACCTACGAGCTGTTCGAGGTGGCGCACTTGATCTTGGAAAAGCCCGAGCGTTTCGTGGCGGTGCTCACGCCCTTGCCCGCGCGCGGCGGCGAAATTGCCGTCAAACTTTTCCAGAGCGTTCCCGACGGCCTTGTCTTTGAAACGGAAGAGGCCGCCGTGGCTCACGTGTGCAAAAACCATCTGGACCGTTTCTTCACGGTCGAGGAAATCGAGATCGAGGCGCCCAAGGGTTCGTTCGTGGGCGTCAACAAGTCGACGCTTTCGGGCGAACTGATCGCCCCGCCCAATTACCACCGCTATCAGGAATTGTTGCGCGCGCACCACGCCGAGCGCTATGCGCACATGTCGTTCGAGCGTTTCGCCGCACAGATCGAGCTGGACAAGAATCCCGACTCCGTCAACGCGTGGCTCGAGAAAATGAAAAAGAGCGTCCGCTACACGGTGAAGGACACGGCGGAAGGCGAGACGGCCCCCGCCTTTGACGGTGTCAACGCCGCCCGCGCGTATTTGCTTTCCACCGCGAAGGACAAAATCGTGCGCGAGACGACGGAGGCGCGCCTGCCGGGCCGCCAGTTGGACCAGCTGCCGCAGGGCGCGTTGCGCCGCTCGGTGGAGTTTGTGCTGGAGCAGCAGCGCCGTTTCCCGCTGGTGACCGCGAACAACCTGCGCGGCCGGTTGCGCCGCATGAAGTTCGGCCTGTACAAGCGCGGCTCGAAGGGCGTCTCGTTTGTGTGCGCGGTCAAGCGCCGCTTCCGCGACGAACAGACCGTTTTCGCCAAGAATTTGCAGGAGCTCATCGATTTCATCGAAAAGCATCCCAACGTGTTCGCCAAGGAATTGCCCGAAAAGTTTTTGGGCATCGTCCCCGAGGCCCCGGCGGCGGAAAAAGCGCCCCTGCAGGACGCCACGGTCACGGCGGAATCGCAGGAGACGGTGGAGCCTTCTTCGGGGGACGCGCAGGAACCCGCGGTTGCGCCCGAAGCCGCCCCAGCTCCGGCTGCCGTCAACCCCAACGCCGAACGGCTTTCCGCGTTGCTGAAGGATTTGCACTGGCTGGTCTCGGAAGGGTTTGTGACGGAGTTCGGCGACGGGCGCCTCTTTGCGCCGCCGCCGATGGCCGCCGCCAAACTCAAGCAGGTCGAGGCCGAGGCGGCCGCCCAAGACAAGGCCGACGCCGCGGAGGAAGCTCACGAACCGGCCGAAGCGGAGGCCCCCTTGGCCAAGGTCGAAGCGACGCTGGCCGTGCCCGCCGAGCCTTTAGAGACGCCCGAACCGACCGCCGCCGAGGACGCGCCGGAATACAAATAAGCGGGGAATCAAAAAAGCATCCTTGCAAAACAAAAAGACCTTCCGAGCGGAAGGTCTTTTTTGCGGGCCGTGCAACGGGCTTACTTACTTTGCCTTTATCTTCAGAACCAGCCCGCGCTGTTTGTCAAACGCTGCATTGGCCGAGTAGCCCTCCGGAAAATTCACGCATTCGATCGTGGCACCCTCGTCTTTCGCGTTTTTCGAATCAATCAGAACGATGCTGCGCGATTTTTCCGCATGGGCGCCGCCGTCGATGCGGATGCTGGCCCCCTTCGCGATTTTGACGCTGGCGGCCGTAAAATCGAGCGTGGCGCATCCCTCTGCGTCCAGCATGAATTCGATGCAGGCAAAAGGATGCGCATAGAAAGCGTCGCGCTTGTTCTTTGCCCGAACCGTCGGCGCGGAGCCGATGATGCTCAACGTCCCCACGCCCGTGTTGGGCATGGCGCTCCCGATGCAGATGCCGCCTTCAAATGTGCCCGAATTGAATATCGCCCGCCCTCGACTGGAATGCGTCATGCTTTCGCCGATATTGAGGCGGTGCCCGGTGCTGTCGTTGTTGCCGAGGCCGGTGCGCAAAATGCCGCCGTCGAGCACAAGCACCCCCTCCGTGTTCGGCTCGTTGCGGCCGATGCGGATCCGTTTTTGCAGTTCAAGCTCGCCGCCGGTGCTGATGGTAAGCACGGAATTGCCTTTGCCGCCGAGGTGCATTCCGGTGATGGAAGCGACTTTCGAGGAAACGCTCACGCCGTTGTTGTCGCGGATGACCACCGTGTTTTCCAAACTAGGGACGGCTTTTTTTGTCCAATTGGAGGCGGTTTCCCATTTGCCCGCTTTTTTCGTAAAGGCGGTGTAGTGGAAATCAGGCTCCTCATAATCCACCGGAGCGGCCCGCACAAGCGCAGTCAGGCAGACGGTCGCGGCGAACGCCAGAGCGGCCGTAGTGAACAAATGAAACGGGCGATGTTTCATAAGGGATCGCTCACTTTCCTTTTATTTTCAGGACAAGCCCGCGCCCTTTTTCAAAGGCGGCGCTGGCCGAATAAGCTTCGGGGAAATTCACGCATTCGATTGCGGCACCCTCGTCTTTCGCGAATTTCGAGTCGATCAGGACAATGGTGCCCGGTTTTCCCGCATAGGCGGCGCCGTCGATGCGCACGCGCGCGCCCTTGGCGATCTTGACGCTGGCGGCCGTGAAGTCGAGGGTGGCGCATCCCTCGGCGTCCAACACGAATTCGACGCAGGCATAGGGGGTGGTCAGAAAAGTGTCGCGCTTGCTTTTGGCCTGCACTTTCGGCGCGGAGCCGATGATGCTCAGCGTCCCCACGCCCGTGTTGGGCAGCTCGCTGCCGATCGTGATGCCGCCCTCGAACGTGCCCGATTTGAACATCGCCAGCCCGCGGCTGGAATGGGTCGCGCTTTCGCCGACATTGAGGCGGGCGTTCGCCATGCGTAAAGTGCCGCCTTCGAGCACGAGCAGGCCCTCCGTGTTCGGGTCGGTGCGGCCGATGCGGATCTTTCGGCGCACCTCAAGCTCGCCTCCGGGGCTGATGGTCAGCACCGAGATGCCCTTGCCGCCCAGATGCATTCCGTCGATGGGCTCCACTTTGGAGGAAATGCTGGCCCCCGCGTTGTTGCGGATCATTATGGTGTTTTCCGGGCCGGGGAGCGTCTTGTTGGTCCAGTTGGCGGCCGTCTCCCATTTCCCCGCTTTCTTGAGGAAAGTGAGATAGTTATAGTCTCGCTCCGTGTAATCCACCGGAGCGGCCCGCAAAACAGGAATTAGGCAGGCGGTCGCGGCGAACGCCAGAGCGGCCGTGGTGAAAAAATGAAATAGGCGGTGGTTCATCATGGATAGTTTGTTTTATTTTCCTTTTATCTTCAAAACCAGCCCGCGCTGGTTTTCAAACGCGGCGCTGGCCAAGTAGCCTTCCGGGAAGTTCACGCATTCGATGACGGCGCCGCCGTCTTTTACGATTTTTGAGCCGATCAAAACAATGTTGCGCGGTTTTCCCGCGTAGGCGGCACCGTCGATGCGGACACGGGCGCCCTTCGCGATTCTCACGCCGGAGGCCGTAAAGTCGAGCGTGGCAACCCCCTCGGCGTCCAACACGAATTCAACGCAGGCATAAGGGGTCGTCAAAAAAATATCGCGTTTGCTTTTCGCCTGCACGGTCGGGGCGGAGCCGATGATGCTCAGCGTCCCCACGCCCGTGTTGGGCAGAGGGCTCCCGATCGTGATGCCGCCCTCAAAGGTGCCTGACTTAAAAACGGCCAGCCCGCGGCTGGAGCACGTCGCGCTTTCGCCGACATTGAGGTGGGCGTCCGCCATGCGCAAGGTGCCGCCGTCGAGCACGAGCAAGCCCTCCGTGTCCGGGTCGGTGCGCCCGATGCGGATTTTGTTGCGCACCCCAAGCTCGCCGCCTGTGCTGATGGTGAGCACGGAAACGCCCTTGCCGCCCAGATGCATGGCCTCGATGGGGGCTACCTTTGAGGAAATGCTCGCGCCCGCGTTGTCGCGGATCATCACGATGTTTTCCGGACCGGGGAGCGTTTTTTTGGTCCAGTTGGTGGCAGTCTCCCATTTGCCCGATTTTTTCGTAAAATAGGCATAATTATAGACGGGCTCCTCGTAATCCACGGGGGCGGCCCGCAAAACCGAAATCAGGCAGACGGCCGCGACAAGCGCCAGAGCCGTCCTGCCGAGAAAACGAAATAGGGGATATCTCATGGTGTGTTTTTGCTTTGGGGATTATATTCGGCTAAAACGTTTTTTCATGAAACGAAAAAAACAGGCAAAGGTCAACCCGTTAGATGGCGAGGCGTCTTTTTAGTTCCCACTTTTCAGGCGAATAAAATGCCGCGTGTCGGGGAGGATGGACAGCTCGAGGGCGATGGCTTCTCGAGGGAGTGCCCCCGCAATATTTTGCGGCCATTCGATTGCGAGGCACCACGGGGATTTTAAAAACTCCTCCAGCATGAGGGTGTCGAAATCGTCCGGGCTGCTCAGACGGTAGGCGTCGAGGTGGATGAGCTGGCGGCGCGTGCCCTGATGGATATTGTAGAGGCCGAACGACGGGCTTGTGATGTGGCCTTGCACACCCCATGCCTTTGCCAGCCCGCGCACAAAGGTTGTTTTGCCCACGCCTAAGTCGCCATAGAGGGCGAGTGTGCAATCGGGCGGCAATACTGGCGCCAAGGCTGCGGCGAGCCGCGCGGTTTCTTCGGGGGAAGCGCTGGCGACGCCGTCGGCAAGCTGTTTCAAAATGTCCATGTTTTACGGTGAAGCGGGCATTTTAGAAATGGGAGAAGCCTTCGACGTCCAGCGGTTGTCCAGTGGTTTTATCCCGAAGGCGTTTTGTTTTTTGGGGATCCGACGCCGTCTGCATGCGCCCGATGCGGGTGAGGCGGGTTTGCGGGAAAGCCGTGTTCCAATCGTCGAGTTTATGGAGATGCGCTTTCGGCAAAGTAAACAGCAGCTCGTAATCCTCGCCGTCGCAGAGGGCCTGCCCGAGCGAGGTGACCGGGGTGCGCAGGGGCAGGATCGCCGTGTCCAAAAAAGCGTCGCAGCCCTCGGGGATCAGATCCGGGAGGTCTTTGGCGAGGCCGTCGGTCAGGTCCATCATGGAGGAGGGCCGCGCGTGTGCGGCCAGCCACGCGCCTTCGCGCACGCGCGGGACAAAGTCAAAATGCCACCCGGTGAGGCTGCCGCCGAGTTCGCCGGTGACAAAAATAAAATCTCCCTCGGCCGCGCCCGTGCGCAACAGGGGTTTTTCCGCGTGGCCCAAAAGCGCCATCGACGCGCTGAACGTCCCTTCGCTCGCCCCCGAAATATCCCCGCCGACGAGGCGCACGCCCCATGCCTTCGCGCCGGCGGCCATGCCCCGGCAAAAGCCCTCGAGCCATGCGCGCGAGAGGTCTTTGCCGCAGGTGATGGCGACGACGGCGCAGGTTGGGGCTCCCCCCATCGCGGCGATGTCGCTGACGTTGCGTTTGAGGAGTTTCGCCCCCGCCTGTTCGGCGGAAACGTTTTTGTCAAAATGCCGCCCGTACACGACGGAATCGATGGTGAAAAGCGTTTTCCCCGGCGCGCTTTCCAACACGGCGCAGTCGTCGCCCGGGCCTTCGGGGGCGGCAGGCGCGGTTTCGCCGAGCCATTGGCGGATGTCGGCGATCAGCCGCCCTTCGCCG
>JAVBTG010000109.1:0-13811 GCA_031556275.1 Opitutales bacterium | reverse complement strand
TTGGGAATTCCCCCTAGAGGGAGTTTTTGCTGTTGCTGTCTTTCAGAGTTTCGTAGTGTGAAGAGGGAAATGAAACCTACCAACCCGTCGCCAAACGGCGGAAAAGTTTAATCTCTCGCATCCGTCCTTGCGTGTCAATTTTAGAATGGTATTCAAAAAGTTTTTTAAGGGATTTGACTTTGCGCGGGGCGATTCTTTAAAATGGGCGGATGCCGCTTTTGGCTTTTCAGTCGCGGCGCTCTTTTTCCTAAAACCATGCTCTCCAAAATCGATCATCTCGGCATCGCGGTCAAATCCCTCGACGAAGCCATCCCCTATTACGAAAAAGTCCTCGGCCTGACCTGCGAAGGCAAGGAAGAAATCCCCTCCCAGAAGGTGCGCACCGCTTTTTTTGACGTCGGCGGCACCCATATCGAGCTGCTCGAGCCCACGTCGGAAGACAGCCCGATCGCCAAATTTTTGGAGAAAAACCCCAACGGAGGGGTCCACCACGTCGCGTTCGCGACCGACAACTTGGACAACCAGCTCAAGCAGGCCGTCGACAACGGCGTGCGCCTGATCGACGAAAAGGGCCGCCCCGGCGCGGGCAACAAGCTGATCGCCTTCTTGCACCCCAAGTCCACGCAGGGCGTGCTGACGGAGTTCTGCGTGCCCGCCGAAGGCTCCCACTGCGGCTGCTGCGGCCACTAAGCCATTTTCAATTCCTTTCACCCGACACCATTTTAAAATCGTATGGCTATCGATCCCAAACTCCTCGAACGTATGCGCGCCAAGCGCAAGGAAATTCTGGCCAGCGGCGGCGACAAGAAAATCGCCGAGCGCCATGAAAAGGGCCTGCTGACGGCGCGCGAGCGTCTGGAGCGCCTTTTCGACGCGGGCAGCTTTATCGAATTCGGCGCCTTTGTCGAGCACACCTGCGTCGACTTCGGCATGGCCGACAAAAAGTACGTCACGGACGGCGTCATCACCGGCATCGGCACCGTGAACGGCCGCCAAGTGGCCGCCTACTCGCAGGACTTCATGGTCGGCGGCGGTTCGCTCGGCCTGCGCCACGCGCAAAAAATCGTCGCCATTCAGGATTACGCGCTCGAAAACGGCATCCCCGTCGTCGGCGTGAACGACTCGGGCGGCGCGCGCATTCAGGAAGCCGTCGACGCCTTGACCGGCTACGGCAAGGTGTTTTACAAGAACGTCGAGATGTCGGGCGTCTGCACGCAGGTCTCGATCATCGCGGGCACCTGCGCCGGCGGCGCGGCCTATTCGCCCGCGCTGACGGACTTCGTGATCATGACGCGCGAAAACGCCAACATGTTCATCTGCGGCCCTCAGGTCATCAAGGCGGCGACGGGCGAATCCGCCTCGCTCGACCAGTTCGCCAGCGCCGACGCCCACGCGACGGTCAGCGGCAACGTCCATTTCGTCACGCAGACGGACGCCGAGGCCATCGAGCTCACCAAGCGCCTGATGTCGTTTTTGCCCTCGAACAACATGGCGGAGCCCCCGCACAACCTCGACCAGGCGATAGACCTGACCGAACACAAGTTCTTTGAGGAAATCGTCCCCGACACGGCCCGCCAGCCGCTCGACATGGACGCGGTCATCGCCAACGTCGTCGACAGCGGCGACTTCCTCGAAGTCCATCAGGGCTTCGCCCGCAACCTGATCGTGGGCTTCGGCCGCATTCAGGGCGTGGTCGTCGGCATTCTGGCCAACCGTTCCTCCTTCAAGGCGGGCACGCTCGACATCGACTCGTCCGACAAGGGCGCGCGCTTTATCCGCACCTGCAACGCCTACAACATTCCCTTGGTCAACCTCGTGGACGTCCCGGGCTTCATGCCGGGCCTCGCCCAGGAACGTGGCGGCATCATCCGCCACGGCGCGAAGATGCTCTTCGCCTACGCCTCCGCCACCGTGCCCAAGATCAGCCTGATCCTGCGCAAGTCCTACGGCGGTTCCTACATGGCCATGTGCAGCAAGGACCTCGGCGCGGACTTCGTGTTCGCCTGGCCCAGCGCCGAGATCGCCGTCATGGGCGCGTCCGGCGCCGTCAACGTGCTCTTCGGCAAGGAGCTCAAGACGGCGGCCGATCCGGCCGCGATGCGCGCCGAGCTCGAGGCCGAGTACAACGACAAGTTCATGTCCCCCTACCAGGCGGCCCGCCGCGGGGTGGTGACGGACGTGATCGAGCCCTCGCAGACGCGGGCGGTCCTCGGCAAGGCCCTGCGCGCCACGCTCAACAAGCGCGTGCTTCGCCCTGCCAAGAAACACGGCAACATGCCGCTCTAACCCTTAGCAGATTCGCCCATGTCATTGCTTGCCCTCGCGAACCCGACTTCGGTCAACATCCTTATCGGCATCCTTCTCGCGGTGCTCGCGTTCACGGCCTTCGTGCTGTTGCGCAAAGCGGCCGCGAACAAGTGCGCCAAGACGGAGGAAAAAAAGCCCGAACCCGCCGCGCCCGTGCTCAACGCGCACCACGCCACCGCGCTCGCGCCCGCTTTGCCGGTCGACGAGTCGGTGCTGATCGCGGTGCTCTCGGCGGCCGCCTACGAGATGCTGGGCGCCCCCGTGCGCGTGGTATCCTTCCGCAGCGTCCCCGACGCCTGGAGCATCGAGGGCCGCGCGCGTTTGTTCAACTCGCACCATCCGCGCATCTAAAAAACGAATTCACACCCACCTTATTTACCCAAAATTCCAATGAAACAACTCCGCATTACGGTCGACGGCAAAACATACGACGTCACGGTTGAAACGCTCGGCAGTTCCACGGCTCCCGTGGCCTCCGCTCCCGCCCCGGTTCGCGCGGCCGCCCCCGCGGCTCCCGCAGCTCCGGCTCCGGTGCCCGCCGCCCCGAAACCCGCGGCCGCCCCGGCCGGTGCCAACACCATCGTCGCCCCCCTGACCGCGGTCGTCGTCTCGATCGACGTGGCCGTCGGCGCGAAAGTGGCCGCTGGCCAGAAAGTCGCCACCCTCGAGGCGATGAAGATGAACACCTACGTCGTGGCCTCCGCCGCGGGCGAAGTCGCCTCCGTCGTCGTCAAGCCCGGGGACAGTGTCCAAGAGGGACAGGCTCTCATCACCCTGAAATAAGGGAATTTTTTAAAAAAGAACACGCGCCGCCCTTGAATTTTCAATGGCGGCGCGGTTTTTTGCCACAATCCATACGCCATCTCGTTATAACGTTTCCATGTCCGCCACGTTTCCCATCCTGACAGCCGACGAGGCTGCCGCCCTCATCCAAAACGGCCAGACAATCGGCTTTAGCGGTTTCACCCCTGCGGGCGCCTGCAAAGTGGTGCCTAAGGCCATCGCGGCCCGCGCCGAGGCCCTGCACGCCCAAGGCAAGCCCTTTAAGGTGAACATCATCACCGGAGCCTCCACGGGCGACTCGCTCGACGGCATGCTCGCCCGCGCCGACGCCATCGGCTGGCGCACGCCCTACCAGTCGAACGCCTCGTTCCGCGCCAGCGCCAATTCGGGCAACGCGCAGTATTTCGACATGCACTTGTCGCTGACCCCGCAGTTCATGCGCTATGGCTTTTTGGGCCCCATCCATTGGGCGATCGTCGAGGCGTGCGAGGTGAGCGAGAACGGCGAGATCGTCCTGACGACCTCCGTCGGCACGGCGCCCACCTCGCTGGCGATGGCCGACAAGGTCATCATCGAGCTGAATTCCTACCACAGCAAGCAGCTGCGCGGCATCCACGACATTTACGAGCCGCTTAACCCGCCCAACCGCCGCGAAATCGCCGTCTACGCGGCGGGAGACCGCTGCGGTTCCCCCGTCGTCAAGATCGACCCCTCGAAAATCGTCGGCATCGTCGAGACCCACGCCGAGGACGAGGTGAAGGCTTTTCGCGAGACCGACCCTGTCAGCGATCAAATCGGCGAGCGCGTGGCGGAATTTCTGGCGAGCGAGCTGCGCTTGGGCCGCATTCCCTCGTCCTTCCTGCCGTTGCAATCGGGCGTGGGTAACATCGCCAACGCGGTGCTCGGCTCGCTCGGTCGCCACAAGGACATTCCTGCATTCGACATGTACTCGGAAGTCATCCAAGACTCCGTCGTCGACCTCATCCAGTCGGGTAAAATAAAAATGGGCAGCGCCACATCGCTCACGCTCTCGCCCGACGCCCTCAAAATCGTCTACGACAATATCGACGAGTTCAAAAAGCACCTCGTGCTTCGCCCGCAGGAAATCTCGAACAGCCCCGAAGTGGCGCGCCGCATCGGCGTCGTCAGCATCAACACCCCGATCGAGGTCGACATCTTCGGCAACGTCAACAGTTCGCAGATTTTGGGCACCAAGCTCATGAACGGCATCGGCGGCTCGGGGGATTTCACCCGCAACGCCTATAGCTCGATCTTCTCCGGCCCCTCCATCACGAAGGGCGGCAAGATCTCGACGATCGTTCCCATGGCCAGCCACGTCGACCACTCCGAGCACTCGGTGCAGATCATCATCACGGAGCAGGGCGTGGCCGACCTGCGCGGCAAAAGCCCGCGCGAACGGGCAGAGGCGATCATCGCCCACTGTGCCCACCCCGACTACCGCGAGGACTTGTCGCGCTACCTGCACGAAAAGGGCAACAGCGGCCAGACCCCGCACACCCTCTCCAAAGCCTTCGCCATGCACGAGAAATTCCTCGCGGACGGCGACATGCACGGAGCCCTCTAATTTCTCTTCCGTATTGTTTTGTTGCAAAGGCGTCCGGATTTTCCGGACGCCTTTTTATGCATCCTTCCCGCTGTCGTCGTGCCCCATATAGTTCGGATCCTTGTGCATCGGCAGCTCTTGCGGGATGGATTGGATTCCGGAACCCGCGAACACCTTTTTGATCGTCAGTAGAAATATTTTCACATCACCGGCAAAGGTGACATTGCGCACATACCGCAAATCGCAGTCAAATTTCCGCCTCCATGTAATCTCATTGCGCCCGCTGACTTGCGCGAGTCCAGTAATGCCCGGGCGCACGCGGTGCCGCAGCGCATCCTCCCCCTGGTAATGCGGCAGATATTCCACCAGCAGGGGCCTTGGCCCGACGAACGACATGTCCCCCAAAAGCACGTTGAACAACTGCGGGATCTCGTCGAGACTCGTTTTGCGCAAAAAACGCCCCAAGGCAGTGCTGCGTTGGCTGTCTGGTAGCAAAATTCCCCCGGTGTCGCGCGCGTTTGTCATCGTGCGAAATTTCCGCACGCGAAAAATTTTCCCGTCCTTTCCGGGGCGTGCCTGCACGAACAGGGCGGGGTTTCCGAGCTTGAGCCGCTCCTATATAAAAACGACCGTGAAAATCGGCGAGAGGGCCAGGATCAGCACGAGACTCAGGAGGAAATCCAACGCCCGTTTGAAATATTTTTCGTACATGGAAAAATCAGGAAATATGTGGGGGCGCGTCCTGAGCGTCCACCTCCTGCACCAATAGCGGCACACGCGCGACAATCTCGCCGTTATGCGTCAGGTCGAAGGAATAGCACGCGGGTCTCGGCAGCGGCAGCCCCTGCAAATTGATGACAAAATTCTGCGAAACAAAATACCGCCCCCGCGGAAAATCTTTCAGCGAAAAATTGAAGACCGGCTCGCCCCGCTCGGGGATGACGCGGTTGCCGTCGGGGTCGATCAGCGTGACGGTGAAGCGGTGCTCCCCCTCGTCGCCCGGGCGGAACAAAAACCGCATGGCGAGCGCGCAGTGCGGCTGCATCATCGGGAAGCGCCGCGCGCGGATCGTGTCAAACGCCCCCATCACGCAGAGTTTTCCCTGATAGTCGGCGGCGGCCTCGCACAGCAGCATGGAAAGAATTTGCATATGCCTTAAAGAAGATTTTCTTGTTGTTCCTTTGCCTCGGCCCCGTCCGCCAACACGGGCCGCGTCAGCAGCAGCTGCACGCCAAGCCCCTTCATGAATTCGGAAAGCTCCGTGCCCTGCGGCGCGTCGCGCAACGCCTCCTGCGCCATCGACATTTTCGCGTCGAAATTATCCGCCAGCGAGACAAAGAGGGCCTCCGGCGTGCACGCCAACACGGCGGCGCCCCATTCCAGTTCGCCCTGATGGCTCAGGACGATGTGCTCCAGCCGCTCGATCGTGTCGGCGTTGATTTTTTCGGGAAATTTTTTCTGCACGCGCAACGCCGCCGATCGCACGAGCTTGTAGCCGAGCACCACATGGCCCAGCAAACGCCCCTGGCGCGTGCGCGTCTGGACGAGCCCGCCCGCGTACTCGATCACCTTGCCGATGTCGTGCAGCAGGCATCCCGCCATCGCGAGGCTCGGCTCCACCTCGGGATAAAGCGGCAGCAGCGCCTTGCCCACGCGCGCCACATGGACGGTGTGCTCCAAGAGTCCAAATCGATAAGCCTGGTGCATGCTGACGGCGGCGGGGGCCGTGCGAAACGCGCCTTGGCATTCCTCCATGACGGCGCGCACGGTCAGGCGCAGCCCCTCGTTCGCCATTCCGTCCGTCAGCCGCGAAAACTCATCCCACAGCGCCTCGGGGTCTTCCGGCGAAACTTTTAACAATCCGTCGAGTGCGCCCAGTTCTTCCGCCTCCTTCTCATCCAACACTTGCGCTGCCCGCAAATTCGGGCTGAACGCGTCGCGGTAATGGTCGCTCACTCCGCCGATGCGCACAATGTCCCCTTCCTTTGCCTGCGACAGGGCGGGGTAGGCGGGCGAGTCGCCCCAGCAGTTGGCCTGAAAACTGCCGGTGCGGTCGCCGAATTCCAGCGAGAGAAAGTCGTTGCCGTTTTTCGCCTTTTTGACGGCGGCCTTGCGCAGCAAAAAAATGCCGCCGAAGGGCTGCTTTTCGCCGACGGCGATGCCGCGCAACTGCGCGACGGTCTGGTTTTCGGATTTGCTCATAAAACGTATTTTTCGCGCGCGGGCACCTGCACGAGGCGTCCTTCGGGCAACACATAGGCTGTCAGATGTCCCCCGTAGACGCAACCGGTATCAATGCCCCGCGCGGGGGGCCGCGCGTCCACCTGGGGGCGGGGGGTGTGTCCGTAAATGACAAAGGGGGTCTCGTGGTGCCACAGATCCGCCCACGGCGGGCACGCGGGGCACTCGGAACGTTTGCGCGGCCGCCCTTGCTCGTCGACCACCTGAATGCGCGTGACGACTTCCGCGGGCTGCGTCTGCCACGGCGTGTCCGGCAAAAATCCGCCGTGCACAAAAACCGTCTGTAACTCCGGATCGAAAAAAGTGATCGGCATGCGCGCGATAATATCCCAGTCGCCGGGGCGCAGTTTTTGCGCCAGCTCCTTGTCGGACGCCCTGATCTTCGCCTTGCCGTCGCCGCCGCGCAAGGAAAGCAGCCGCCACTCGTGGTTGCCCAAAACGCACGTCCAATTTTTCAGTGTCGCCAGCACGTCAAAGACCCCGAGGCTGTCCGGCCCCCGGTTCACCAAATCGCCCAAAAAAACGACGCGGTCGTCCGCCCCGGGGGAAACTTTTGCCAAGAGATCCTCCAGTTCGGCACGGCAGCCGTGGACATCTCCGATGGCGATGGTGCGTTGCATGTGGCGGGTGTGAAAGGCCGTCTTGCGTCGGGCTGTTTCTTCCCCTAGGGTGTGTTTGGAAATTGAAACCGAGGATGCGATAGACGGTTTTGAGTCAATTTTTCGGGTTTCGAGCCGAGGCGATGTAGAACATCGTCGAGGCGAGGAACCGAAAAAGGGGCCAAAACTGGCCGAGCAGCCGATGTGTTTGAATTTTCAAACACACCCTCAATTTGTAGCTTTCACTTTGTTCAGGCACTTATAAATATGGATTGGAACACCAAATCGCTCGCCCGCGTCTGCGCGCTCACCGGCAACCCTTTTCAAGAGGGCGACCGCGTGATATCATTCATTTTGCGCGGCGAGGGCGAAACGCTGGAGCGACTCGACTATCTGGAGGCCGGGTTGACCGAGCAGAACGCCCCCGTGGGCGAGGTGCTTGGCCGCTGGACGCGGGTGGTGGCCGCCCAAGCCGAATCGCGCAAACAGGCCCGCGAACAGGAACTGGCGGGCGCGGAGGAAATGTTCACGGCCCTCTACGCAGCCCTGGACGACACGGCGGACGAGGATCGCCTCGCGCTGGTGCAGATGCTTGCGCTCACGCTGGAGCGCCGCCGCGTCCTGCGCGCGGTGGGCGCCGCCAAAAAGGGCATTCAGCCCTACCTCCACACGGCGACCAAGGCGGAGTATTCCGTCAAAGTAGCCGCGCTCACGCCCGAAATTTTACTACGCATCCAACCGCACCTTCCGCAGTTCGCGGATTGATTTTTCCTTGAAGAACCACCGCGGCGGTGGCACTCTTTTTGGTATGCGTACTTCTCACGTTTTTGGGCGTTATGTGAAGCTGTTTTTGTTGCCGCTGCTTTTGTGCGCCGCCTTCCTTGTCACCGGGTGCAGCACGGTGCCCAAGCCGAAACAGACGGCGCGTTTGCACTTGCAGGCGGTTGATGACGGGAAGCGCTTTAACCGGCCCAGCATGAAGATCACGATGCCGAGCACGCAGACGGACTATTATATTAATCCGAACCCGATCATCAGCGAGGGGGACATCGCCAACATCGAATTGGCGCGCGTCGATCTGGGCCTGTGTATCCAAATCGACGTCCTTGGCAGGGCATCCAACGCGTTGTTTCAAAACACCGTCGGCTACCAGGGCTTGCGCCTGTTCCTGTTGGTCGACGGCAAGCCGGTTGCGGCCCGCGTGATTGACGGGCCGATCCAAGGCACGCTCTATATGTTCCTGGATATGGACGAGGACAAGGTCGCGAACTTCGTCTGGGACTTGAAAGAATCCTGCGCCAAATACCGCAAGGCGCTCGCCGAAAGATAATTTAAAGACGACCGGGATCACACACGCGCGTCTTAATAAGTCTGCTGTGAGAAAACATTTTCACCTGCCGTCCGTTGTCCTGGCGAGCCTGCTGTGCCTGAACCTCCACGGCGCCGCCGCCCCCAACCCGGCGCCCCGCTGGCCGACGCCCAACACGGCCTTTTTCACGGGCGCCGCGATCGACCGCTACATTGAGCCGACGCCCGGCAACGAGACGACCTCCGGCCTTTTCGGCAGCGTGCGCAACAACGGTTACCGCTTTCACGAGGGGCTGGACATGAAGCCCGTCCAGCACGACCGCCGCGGCCGCGTGACGGATCCCGTCTACGCCGCGCTTCCCGGCACCGTCGCCTACCTCAACAAATACCCGGGCAACAGCGGCTACGGCTACTATGTCGTCTTGGAGCACGATTTCGGCGGATTGCAGCTCTACACGCTTTACGCCCATCTCGCCAGTCTCGACGGCAATCTGACCAAGGGCGAGCAGGTGGCGGCGGGCACACGCCTAGGCACGATGGGGCGCAGCGCGGGCGGCTACGTCATTCCGGTTTCGCAAACGCACCTGCACTTCGAGATAGGCGTGCGCCTCACCAACCATTTCCAGTCGTGGTACGACTGGAGCAAGACGGGCGGCCCCAACCACCACGGCGTGTACAACGGCATCAACCTTATCGGGATGGATCCGTTGGAAATTTTCGAAAAGGCGCGCACGGGCAAATTCCAAGGCTATCGCGCGCACATGGGAAACATTCCGCGCGCCTTCGCATTGCGTGTATATACGTCCAAAATTCCGGACTTCGTCCTGCGCAATCCGGCCCTGCTCACAAAGCCCGTTCCTCCTTCCGGCGTCGTCGCGTGGGACGTCGATTTTTCATGGTACGCGATGCCCCTGTGCTTCACGCCGAAGACGGCGGCCGAGGTCCCCGCGCGCAAGCCCGGCGATGTCCGTCTGCTCGGCTACGCCAAAGAACTGATCGACGCCAACAAAAGCCGCAGCACCATCATTTTTGAGGACGGAAAACCGCCGCGCTACGGCAAATACCTGACAAGCGTCCTGCAAATGCTCTTCGGCCTCAGAAATTAGCCGTTGTTCGTGCTATCCACTGTCTTCACCCGCGCCGCCAACTCCCCGCGCGCCCCGGAAAACCCCCACATCGACAGCACGATCAGCCCGATCGCCACGTAGCTCACCTGCGGCGGTGTGAAGTGCCCGATCAGGTAGAACCCGAGGAACGGCGCGATGACCCCGCGCACGCCCGTCAGGGACATGTGCACGCTCATGTAGGCGGGCACTTTTTCAGGCGGGGCGATCTTCGTCACCCACAGCGTCCACATGACGCCGCCGCCGCCGAACGCCATACCGATCAGCAGTGAGCTCACGCACAGCCAGAAATAAGACTGCGTGTTGAAAAACAGCGCGATGCTCAGCATGAAGATCGTGTTCACGGCCGCCCGCAGCGCCAAAAAATTCACCCGGTCAAACAGCCGTCCCCACAGATGTGTGCTGAGCATGCGCGCGACCGCGGGCAGCATGACGGTGACGATGGCGATCCGCTCGTTGGAAAGATTCAACCCGTACGCGGGGTTCGCCATGTATTCCACGCGCAACGGCAGCATCATCAAATTGGCCAGCCCCATGAACGCCCAGCTCACGAGCAGCCGCCCGAACAGCCTGTCCAAAAAGGCATACCGAAAATTCCCGAACGGGTGCCGCATGGCGGCGGACTGCGGGGGCTCGCTGGGCACTTTGCGATACAGCGCGGCGGCGGTCAGCGCGGCCCCCGCCATCATGAGAAAGAGGGCCTTGTAAAGGCCGATGTTGTCGTCCAACAGCCGCCCCGACACCAAGCAAAACACGGCGCCCGAAACGGCGGTGAGCATGAACGCCAGGGAGAGCTTGCTGCCGCGCTCCGTGGGCTTAAAGTTTTTCGAATAAATCAGCAGGATAAAGGGGGATACCTGCGCCGCCAGCAATTGCCCGACCAATATCCAAAACGTGAAACCCCAGAGCCCCGGCCAAAAGGCCGCGCACACAAAGGTGATTCCCACCGCCACCCACAGCATCGTCAGCAGCTGGGCGGTCGTGCGCGTGGTGCGGCTGACCATGTAGAGCACGAGGGGCGTGATCAGGTTGCCGATCGCGTTGGCCGAGGCGATGACGGATTTGAACATCTCCGGCGCGTCGAACACGCGGATCGCTACCAGCAGCGCGAACGTCTGCCACCCCTCCGTGATGATGCCGGTGAAGGGGCTGCGTAGCACCTCGTACTTGTAGGTGATCTTGGAACGCTCCTCGATCGAGAGTGGCGCGTTCATCGCACGCTACTTGCTCCACTCCAACATCCGCAGGATGGGGGCGCGCGCCTTCTCGATCACCTCGGCGGGCAGGGAGATTTCGGGGGCGTTGTTTTTGAGGCAGTCGCGCAGTTTTTCCAGCGTGTTTCGCTTCATGTATTCGCAGTGAAAACACTCGCAGTCCGAACGCCTGCGCTCGGACATGCCGCAGACGAACGTCTTGCCCGGCACCTCGCGGCGCAGGCGGTGGATCATGTCGGGCTCGGTGATAATAATAAACGTGTCGGCGGGGTTTTCGCGGCAATACGCGATCATGCGTTCGGTGCTGCACACTTCGTCCGCGGCCTCGCGCACGGCGGTCGCGCACTCGGGGTGCGCCACGACGGGCGCGTTCGGAAACTGCTCGCGCAAATTGGCGACGAGCTCCGTTGTGAAACGCATGTGCACGTGGCAGTTGCCCGGCCACAGGTGCATCTTTCGTCCTGTGCGTTCCATGACCCATTGGCCCAAATTTTGATCCGGCACAAAAAGAATCTCTCTGTCCTGCGGAATCTGCCGCACGATTTTTTCCGCGTTGCCGCTCGTCACAATCACGTCGCTCAACGTTTTCACGGCGGCGGAGCAGTTGATGTAGGCGACCGTGTACAACCCCGGGTGCTCCTTCTGGTACGCGGCCAGCGCCTCGGCGGGGCAGGAGTCGGAGAGGGAACACCCCGCGCTCATGTCGGGCAAGAGCACCGTCTTGCCGGGGTTCAAAATCTTGGCGGTCTCCGCCATGAAATGCACGCCGCAAAAGACGATGACGTCCGCGTCCTTGGCCTCCGCTGCCTTGTAGGAAAGCCCGAGCGAGTCGCCGATAAAGTCGCCCACGCGCTGAATCTCCTCGATCTGGTAGTTGTGCACCAAAATGACGGCGTTGCGCTCCCGCTTGAGTTTTAGGATTTCCTCCTGAAGCGCGTTGAGCGGCGCTTGCGTCTGTGTCGGCGGAAACACCTTTGCCTGACATGTGTGGTTGCTGTCGCTCATAAAAATGAAAATAAAAACAGAAATTGAAATAAAAATTAAAAATTCACTCCTGCGCCTGCGCCACTTGAAGCGCTTCAAGCAGTTCCTTGAACGATTTCAAATCATGCAAGGGCGCCAGATCGGGGTCCTCGCTCAAATATTCGGCGTCGGCATAGCCCAGCGCCACGGCGCGGCGCAGCGCCCGCACGGCCTGCGTCTTTTGGCGTTTCAAGGAAAGCGAGCAGGCCAGATTGTAATGCACGAGGGGATCCTTCGGCCGCAGCCGCGCGAGCTTGCGGTCCACGGCCAACCCCTCGTCGATGTCGCCCCGGGAGGTGTACAAATGCCCCAGTTGCGTCAGCGCGCGCACGTCGCCCCCGTGCATCCGCAGCACGGACTCAAAGAAGGCGATTTCAAATTCCGGATCCTGTGCCATGTCAAAATTTGGATTTTCTTTTCAACGACGAAGTCTCATAATATGTAACCTATATGGACGAAAAACTCAAGGCCCGCCTCCCCATGCGCAAACTCGTGCCCGACGAAAAGGGCTTTTTCGGCAAATTCGGAGGTTCCTTCATCCCGCCCGAACTGCAAAAGCAGATGGACGAGATCTCGCAGGCCTACCAGGTGATCTGCCGCAGCCACGACTTCATCAGCGAGCTGCGCCAGATCCGCACGCATTTCCAAGGCCGCCCGACGCCCGTCTATTATTGCAAAAACCTCAGCACCAAAATCGGCGGGGCCCGCATTTATCTCAAGCGCGAGGATCTCAACCACACGGGCGCGCACAAGCTCAACCACTGCATGGGCGAGGCCCTTTTGGCCCGCCACTTGGGCAAGAAAAAGCTCATCGCCGAAACGGGCGCGGGCCAGCACGGGGTGGCGCTCGCGACGGCGGGCGCGTTCTTCGGCATCGAGACGGAAATCCACATGGGCGAAGTCGACATCGCGAAGGAGGCCCCGAACGTCGCGCGCATGAAAATTCTGGGCGCGAAGATCGTTCCCGTCTCCTTCGGCGCGAAGACCCTGAAGGAAGCAGTCGACTCCGCTTTTGACTCTTATCTCAAAGACCCCGTCAACTCGATCTACTGCATCGGCTCCGTCGTCGGCCCGCACCCGTTCCCGCTGATGGTGCGCGAATTCCAGCACATCGTCGGCGTCGAGGCGCGCGAGCAGTTTTTGCAGATGACGGGAGAATTGCCCGACAACGTGGTCGCCTGCGTCGGCGGCGGCTCCAACTCGATGGGCATCTTTTCGGGCTTCTTGGACGATCCGGTCGAGCTGTACGGCGTCGAGCCGCACGGCCGCGGCTCCACATACGGCCAGAACGCGGCGTCGCTCTCCTACGGCACCGAAGGCGTGATGCACGGTTTCAATTCCATCATGATCAAGGACGACAAGGGCGAACCCGGCGAAGTCTACTCCGTCGCCAGCGGCCTTGATTATCCGTCGGTCGGCCCGGAGCACGCCTACCTCAATTCGATCGGCCGCACGATCGCCGTCTCAATCGGCGACGAGGAGGCGATCGACGCCTTCTTCCGCCTCTCGCGCATGGAGGGCATCATCCCCGCGCTCGAAAGCGCGCACGCCGTCGCCTACGCGATCAAGCTCGCGAAGGAGCGCCCCACGCAGGACATTCTGGTCAACCTCTCCGGTCGCGGCGACAAGGACATCGACTTCGTGCTCG
>JAVBTG010000055.1:0-5925 GCA_031556275.1 Opitutales bacterium | reverse complement strand
GCGCGACGGCGTTGAGGTAGGCAAAGAGACTGAAATGGGCGATCTCGCGGCACGTCGGCATGTCGATCTTCAGGCGCAGACGAAAGCCCGGAATCGCCTGCCGCACATACGCCGCCATCGTCGCGTTGGTGAGCAGCCCGAGGACGACCGTCAAAATGACGAGACTTATCAGTCGCCCACCCAGCATGAGCAGCGCTATCACGCTGACCAGCTCGATCAGTTTGGAAATCGTGTTGATGTAGTTGCGCACATACATACGGTGCAACCCCACCAATACTTCCGAGAACATACCCATCGGGAAAATGACGGCCGACCCAAGTCCGAATATCAAAAAGGCCGTCCGGCAAGTCTCCAGCTCCACGGGATCCGTCACGTTCAACAAGGGACCGAGAAAGAACGAGGCGGCGTAGGTTCCCAACGCGACAATCCCCGCCATCGCCAGATGAAATGAAAAAACCGTCGAGATGATGCGGTTGTAATGGCCGATGTCCTTTTCGTAAGTGCCGTTGGCCGTGTATTTCTGGGCCGACACCCCGAAGCCGAAATCCAGCAGCAGCGCGTAGGAGAAAAAGCTCCACAAGAGCCCCCACATACCGTAGTAATTCGCCCCCAAACATTCGAACAGCCAGCGAACGACGAGAATCCCCTGCAATAGGCGAACCCCCATGGATAGATAGTTTGTGACCGTGTTCTTGACGACGGGAATTTTCATGCGCGCTCTGACATCCTAATGAAAATCATTTGCCGAAGCAAACGGCATTTTTTTTAAACGAAAAACCCGAAAAAAATATGCCGAGTTCATTTGCGTCCAAGACGCGGATGCGGCATCTTGAAAAGACACGTTTATGCCAGCCATTGCCGCAGCCACTTTGGAAAACGCCTTTGCGCGGACGGACTTGTTTGCGGACAAGACGTGGCGGCTCAGCCCCTCCCCGTTTGCGCTTTCCAAGGAGCAACTCGCGCAGATCGAGGCCATCGGGGACGCTTCGTTCGCCTTTTACCGCGCGTTGGAAACGCTTTACCTCCAATCGGATAAAGAAAAATCCCTCTTGAGAAACGCCCTGTTGCGCGCCCCGTGGGCCGCCGAATGGCTCGACCGCGGCAAGCCGGCATGGCTTATCGCGCACGCGCGTAAAAGAGGGCTGAAAGGACTGACGCCCGCCATCCTGCGCCCGGACCTGCTCATCACCGAAAACGGCTTCGCGCTGACGGAACTGGACAGCGTGCCGGGCGGCGTGGGGCTGACGGGATTTTTGGGGGAACTTTACGCCGCATCCAACGCCCCCATTGTCGGCGGGGCCGACGGAATGATCGAAGGTTTCGCCCGATTGATAGACAACTTGCAAAAAGCCGACCCCGCCCTTCCCGTCGCCGTGGCGGTGTCGCAAGAGGCGGACACCTACCGCCCCGAATTTGAGTGGCTGGCCCAGCGCCTCACAGCATCGGGCGGCCCGGCCGTGCGCGTGTGCAAGGCCGAAGACCTGCGCCCGACGGCGGACGGAATGGGCGTTGAAATCGACACGCCGAAAGGAACCGCGCGCCCCCGCGCCATTTACCGTTTTTTTGAACTGTTCGATGTGGAAAAACTCCCCGCCCGCGACGCGCTGCTGCGCGGCGAAGCCACAGGCGCATTGCGCGTCTCGCCGCCCATGCGCGCCTTTCAGGAAGAAAAATTGGCCTTCGCCTTCTTCCATCATCCGTGCCTAAAGCCTTTCTGGCGCGAGGCCCTCGGGGAAAAACACCTGCGCACGCTGGAGTCCATCATCCCCGAAACTTGGCTCGTCGAGCCCGTGGCGCATCCACTGCCCCCGCATCTTTTTCTCAACGCCCCGCCCGTCGATAATCTCCCGCTCTCCGACTGGGAACCGTTGATAAACGCCTCGCAAAAACAGCGCGACTATATTTTAAAACTCAGCGGCTTCAACGAACGCGCGTGGGGCGCGCGCTCCGTCACGCTGGGCAGCGACGTGCCGTCCACAGTGTGGGCGGCGGCGCTGAAAACGGCATTGGCCGAGGCGCACGCGCACCCCTATATCCTCCAGCGCTTCGCCAAACCCGCCCGCGTAACGCACGCGGTCTACGACGACGCCGGTATCGCCCGCCCGATGGAAGGCCGCGCGCGGATTTGCCCCTACTATTTTGTGGAAAACGGCGCGGCGAAACTCGGTGGCGCGCTCGCCACCGTCTGCCCCGCCGACAAAAAAATCATCCACGGCATGAGCGTCGCCGCGATGGTGCCCTGCGCAATGGAAAGCTAGGGTGTGTCTTCAAATTCCGCATGGTGGATACGAAGGGCGGTTTTGAGCCATTTTTCCGGCTTTCGAGCCGATGCATTGTGAGTATTTCCGAGTTGAGAAAACGAAAAAATGGCCATGAAGCGCGCTATTTGCAAGCGCGCGGAGCGGGCGGATGCGTTAGCAGCCGATGCGAAGCATTGTCGGCGTTTAGCCGACACCCAAATCCGACCAAGTAGACACCGTGCGGAATTTGAAGACATATCCTAACTACCACCCCGCCTTTTCCGCGGCCTGTCCGTATTGGTTCACGAGTTTCCAAAACGTCTCCATCGCCTGCATCCCCTCGCTCTGGCGCGTGTCGGCTTCCTTTTGGGCGTGGGCGACAATCTGGCTCGGGGTTTTGCCGCCGAAACGCTCCTGCATGAAGGCGCGCGACATGGCGGAGGTGTCCGCCGTCTCGTAGGAAGATTTGGAGGAGGCCACACCTTCCTTTGCCGCCATGAGCAATAAGCTGCTAATGTCGGAAAGATTTTGCCGCGCCGCTTGGTCCAAATCCCTCACGGCGAGCACTCCCACGCTTTGATAAAACTCAAGCCGCTGTGGCGGCGTGAGCTCCTTTGAAATGCGCTCGTCGGTCGTTTTGGCCGCCTGCGGCGTCGAGTAGTCCAGCCGCATGTGCATCCCCTTCCCGTGCCCGCAGGCGCTCAGGCACAGTAACGCGGCGCACGCCGCGCAGATCCATGACCATTTCGATAAAAGCCTCATAGCTGCTTCGGATTAAAACCGATCCCGCGGGCGCTGTCCACGGAATCCGCACGCAAAAAAGCACCCGCGAGTTTCGCGGGCGCTTTTCAAAGAATGCCGTAAGATTACTTCCGGCGGCGGCGGACGACGAACGCCAGCGCGAACAGCCCGAATAAACCAGCGGCGGCGGACGATTCTGGGATGTAAAAAACGGACGCCGTCAGGCTGGTGGCGCCCCACACGATATCATCCAGCGTGAACGCATATTTGGACTCGTCGAGGCCCTCGATCGTGAACTGGATATCGCCCGAAGCGCCCGGCTTCCCGGTGTACGACATCAGGGTGATCGTCTGGTTTTCGGTGGCCGCGTAGGCGGACATGTCGATCACATATTTCCCCTCTCTCTTCATATTGCCGAATGACGCACCGGCGGCGTTGATGATGGGGGCCGAGCCGAACGACGCTCCTTCGAGCATGAAGCGCAACTCGCCACCGTTCAAGACGCGAAAATCCCCGGTGATGCGGACGGAAGCGTTGTTGGAGACAGCCAGCAGGCCGCTGGAAAGCGAAGAATCCGCCCCGAGAAAGAGTTGCTTGACTTCCAGCGAGCCGCCGGAAATCGTGGCCGCACCATTGGACATCACGCCGGACGACCCCGAGACGGTGCCGTTGACGCCGCTGGCGACAAGCAGGGCGTTCGCCTTCACCATGCCGCCTGTCTGAATGAAGAGGCCGTTACCGGAATAGCTCGTCGGAGTGGCCGTCATTTTCCCGCCAGAGGACACGGAGAGCGTCACATTGGCGTTATCGCCCAAACGGATATTCCCCGCGGTCGAAAACTCTCCGCCGTTGATGGTTAACGAGCCCGTCGCGCCAACGCCGACGGCAACCTCCTGGCTTGCCGAATTCAGAACAATGGAAGAGTTGCCGTTGAGCACCACGGAGCCCGTGCCGCGACCAAGCATGGCACTGACCTTGTCGCCGCCATAAGTCGCCGCGTCGACGGCCAATTCCCGAAAATAATAGTTGCCGATCTGCAGGCGCAACAGCCCCGTGATAGAACTGTCGTTGAGCACCAGCGAACCGGTTCCCGTCTGGGCGACAAGTAAGCGGGTGTCCGTGTTGGTGGAGGCGTCGCCCATTTTCCATGTGGAATTAGTCATGACGAGCGAGCCCTCGCCTGCGGGGGTATTGAATACCTTGGCGTTGTCGGGGTTGTCGTAACGGGCGTTTCCGCCGATCATGGAGCTTACCTTGTCGGCGGAGTTAAGCGTGGCGTTGTTCATGGTCAACGAACCGGTGGAACTGACGCCGATATTCACCAGACCGGTTGCGAGATTGACGGTCGCTCCGCTGATAGTGGCCGCGGCGCTTCCCCCCGCAGTGTAGGAAGCGGTGGCCGAATCGCCCGATCCGTTGATAACAAGCCCCTTTTGCGCGCCGATGATCAAGTTGCCGGCCTGGATGTCAACTTGGGCATTGTCGGAAACCGTGAGGGTTGAAATATTCGCGAGGCTCTCGTTGTAGCTACTTTGCCCGAGAAGGATCCCGCCCGTAGCCACGGTAAATTTGGTGCCCGTGCCGGAGACAGTGAGGGCGCCCACACCATTAGAACCCTCGGTGCTGCCCACAATGACAGTCCCGTTAGATTTGACGTCCCCTCCGGTAATCGACAACGAGCCCTTTCCCGACCCGCCGACGACCATTGAAGCGGCCGTGACTTTCGTGGACGCGCCGGAAATTTTCATCTCGCCGGTGCCCAAACTGCCGACCGTCATTCCCCCCGTGGTTAATTCACCCCCGGAAATGTCAACCGAACCCACGCCGGTGACGTTGTTGCCGATGATGAAATTTCCGGTGGATTTCACCTCTCCTCCGGTGATCGTCAACAAACCGGAATTCGAAGCGCCGACGGAGATTGCGGAGGCCGTAACCTTTGTGGAAGCGCCGGAAATTTCCATCTCACCTTTGCCATTGTTGCCAACCGTCAATCCCAGCGAGGTAAACACACCTCCCGAAATGGCAAGCGAGCCTGTGCCTGCGACGGCACTTCCGACAATGACAGCACCCGTGGAATTGATATTCCCCCCGGTCATCGTCAACGAACCGGTCCCCGAATTGCCAACAGTAATGCTCGCGGCCTTCACATTAGTGACAACACCCGCGCCGACCTGGGAAATGACCATCGTGCCCGTGCCAACGTCCCCAACTGAAAGGGCTCCCGACGTGAAGGAACCGCTGCTGATATTGGCGGTGCCCACGGATGTCGCGGTATTGTCGCCGATCGTCACCAGCCCGATGGTGTAAAACGTGCCGCCGAGCAATTCCAAGGCGCCGTTGGAGTAGGCGTCGCGGCCGACATTGATGGTGGTGTTTCCGCTCGAAGTGAACGTGCCGTTATTGCGGATGCGCAGCGTTGTGATTGCACGGTTTGCCTCGGCGCCCGTGCCCATGCCGAACATGATGCGATTGGCGCCCACTTCAAAAGTACCGCCGTCGAGGTCGATCAGGTTTGTCGAATTGTTGCCCGCTCCAAGTGTGATGTTGGCCTTAGTGTTATAAAGCTTCCCGCCCGTGCCGATATAAAGGGTTGAAGTTTCACTGGCAGTGCCTATGGCCCATTGTCCGTAAGCCGTGGCGCCCGCATTGGCGTTGAGGGTCGCGCCCGTGATGTTGAGCGTGCCGCCGCGCACAAAAAGCTGGCCGACATTGGCCACGCCGGATGTGAGGTTAGCGGTCTTGCCGCTGCCGATCGTCGCGGAGGAATCGGCGCCGGGTAGCCCGTCCGCCGGAGCGGTTCCGGTGATCGTCCAGCTGGCCGAATCGGTCCAACTGCCGGTGGTCGGGTTAAACGTCGCCGCCGAGGTGACGTCGGCCGCGTGCGCGAATCCGAGCATGGAAGCAGCCGCCAGTAAAAATGCGGCGATGGGAGTGGGGTATGCTT
>JAVBTG010000164.1:0-4616 GCA_031556275.1 Opitutales bacterium | reverse complement strand
TGAAGGCGACGGCTGACAAATCGATCGTGTACGCCTGGGAAGTTTACAATCCCGCCACCAAGAAATGGACCTTCTCCAAACGTGGCACCGTTGACGAGCCCGAGGCCACATTGACGCTGGATATCAACGCCGCCGATTTTGTGAAGGGCATAAAATACCGTTGCTATGTATGGAATGGCAGCGACAAAAGCGATACCCCCCAGGTCGCCGTGTCCAAGGACATCGCGGTGACGTTGTGCGCGCGCACGACGGTAGACTTTGCCAAGACGCACAATCCCCACGCGTTCAGCCAGGCGGAATACCCGGGGCTGGCGCTCGCCAATTACAAGGCGGTCTTCGCCGTGACGGCGAAGGGAACGGCCATCAAGTACCAATGGGAATCGACGACGGACGGCACCACCTGGAAGGCGATCGACAAGGCCGTCGCGGCCACTTACACGACACCGATACTTACGCCGGAGGATTTCAACAAGACCTACCGCTGCGCGGTGACGAACACGGCGGGAACGGAGTATTCGGATGATATCACGATCACCAAGATGCAGATGGCCGAGCTGGAAGGCAACGGGTTGCCCTCAGATATCATCTGCGCGAACACGGGGATCGCGGAATTTACGGTGACGCCGACGGCCTTGAGCGGCAACCCCGCCAAGCTCACGTACAAATGGGAGGTGTCGTCCAACGGCGGCGCAACCTGGAAAGCGGCGGGCGCCACGCAAACGCTCAAGGTGAGTAAGCCCGCCGTAACCTTGAGCGGCAACCAATACCGCTGCACCGTTTCCAACGCGGCCACGCCCAAGAACAACCCGCCCTCTTCGGCCATCAGCCGCGCGGCCACTCTCGTGGTGCGGGCCCAGGCTGTCATTAGCGCGCAGCCCAAGGCGGCGATCGGGTATGAAGGCGGCGCGGTCACTTACACCGTGACAGCCAAGGGCTACGAACTGCAATACCAGTGGGAGTTTTATGACCCCAAGACAAAAGAATGGGTAACGATTAACGGGGCAACCATCGCCACCCTGTCCTTCGGCGTAAACAAGTACCCCGCAGGCGCCAAGGTGCGCTGCAAGGTGTGGAGCAACGGCATCGGCAACATCGTAACGACAAGCGCGGTCGGTTGGACCGTGCGCGCGGCCGTCGGCATCACCCAGGCGTCGTACCAGCAGACCTACGCGGGCAGCGCGGCGGCCGATTTCACGTCGATCGACAAGACGGTCGACTGTTTTGTCGAATACCCCGCCACGCTGACGGTGAAGGCCACGGGCTACGCGCCCAAATATCAATGGTACCGCAGCATCAACGGCGGCACGGCCCAGGCGATCGCCAAGGCCACGGCGGCCACATACAAGCTGACGAAGGACGACTTGGTGAAGGGCAACACCGTCCAATACCATTGCAAGGTGTACAACGACGGCGGCGAACTGCCCACTGGCGCGCTCACCGTTAAAATGCTGGCCTCGCCCGCGCCCACAAGCCTGACGGGCACCCAGTTTTTTCTGGATGTGTCAGCCCCCCAGATGTATTTGCGTTACCGGTTGAGAATACTCGCCACAAGCGCCACCGCCTGCACGATAATCGACGACGACAATCGATATGACTTTTTGCGGAATACCACTTATTCATACAAGCGGACAGATCCTTGGACGGTAACGGTCAGCTTGACAGCGTTGACGGTGGATGGTTACTCGGTCTCCGCCCAGGGTAACGTTGTGTTCGACCCGAATTACGACCCGGACTACCCCTATCCGGAAACCACTTTCGGCGCATTTACCGGCACGATAAAATATAAACAGGGTTCTTACGTTATCACATCTTCCGCGCAGGGGCGCATGACGGCAATTTCGGCGGACAGCGCCCCCAAAAGCCTGGGCTTAAACAATGAGCTTTCTTTGTACCTGGACAATGACTATGGCAGCGGGGATAAATGGGCCCAAAAGGTGCGTGTGACCATCTCTCATGGCAATAAATGCTCCGTGGAGCTTTATCCAGATAATGCGACAGTATTCACTGATCATTATGCCGCATACACTTACGCGAAAAAAGGCCCCAATGTCGCGGTCATGACTGTGAAATTCAACGTACAAAGCAAAGCGTACAACCTAAGCAACATTGTCGTCGCATTCGATGAGACCGGCAGCGGAGGCGTGTACAGGGCCACGGGGACGATAGCGGGCAAAGCCTGCAAGGCGGTGGGCGGCATTGAGTTCTGGGAAGGATATACATATACGGGGGGAAGCGGCACGTCGCTGGGCGGTTATAGCCATGGCAGCAGCGTGTCGACTTTGCTGCCCGACGGCACGGTTTCGGGTTTGAATGTTCCCGACCTTTTGGGGTCTGACATGATCTATCTCACTGACGGGATGATATGGATGTCCGCCGGGAACTATTCCGGCTGGACATTGTTTGTAGGTCCCATATCGTCGTCAAACGCATTCGACGCCATCCAGCTCGACGCTGTCGAATGCCTGAACGGCGGAAAGCCGGTGACCGGGGTCATGAACACCTTTGAGGTGAGCGCGGACGAAGACATCATCCTGCAGGTCAACGCCGCGGGCGCGGATCTGCAATACAAATGGTACGTGTCCGAAGACGGCGAGAACTGGGCGGAACTGGCGGGCGCCACCGAGAGCAGCTGCTACGTGTGCCCGGCAAACGGGAACGAGACGGTGTCTTACCGTTGCGAGGTTTCCAACGGCGCGAACAACGCGACGACCGAGGATGTCACGCTCATCATAAGGACGGACGCTTCCGCGGATTGACGGCGCGCCTGGCAGTTCCCCATAAAAAAAGAGGACGCATTATGCGTCCTCTTTTTTATGGGGATTTTTTGCGCGGCGACAGGGGATAAAACGAACTATTCCTCGTTGCGGACTTTCATGTCCACGGTCGGGATTTTGCCGGAGGTGCGCAGGACGTAGACAGGCTCGCGGGTGCGCACCCACAGGTTTTGCTCCTTCATCACGCGCGGGGAGACGAATTCGCACACTTCGGCCACCGTCTTCACCGGCATGCGGCGGCCCTTGGGGGTCACGTTGTACTCGTAGGCCGAGCGGAACAGGCGTTCCTCGGCGACGAACGGCGAGTCTTCCTCCGGGATTTGCGCGACCCAGCCGGTGAAGTCCTTGCCCTCGAGCTCGCCCTTGGGGTCCGACAGCACGAAGACGTACTGCTTCTTCACGGCGGGGACTTTTTCCTTCTCCTCCTCCATCGCCGCGAGCTCCACGTTGATTTCCTCCAAAATCTGCGAGACCAGACGCACGTCCATGTCGTTGCGCTGGAGGATCGCCTTCACCAAATCGAGATCGACTTTCTTTGCCATAGAACCCCATGATGCGCCAAATGCGCGAAATTGTCCAAGCGTTTTGTGAGATTTCCCGCTTCATTTGGAGGGCCCTCCCATTTAAGATGGGGCAAACACGATGCAACCGCCCCCCATCCGCGCGTATCCCGACTGGCTCGAACAGGCGTGGTTAAAACGCTTCGACGCCCGCGCCCAAACCCTCGAAACGGCCGTGCAGGCGCTCAGCGACCGCTTCACCGTCGGGCGGGCGGGGAAGTTTGACGATTATTTTGCCGACAAAAACGCGCTCGCGGCCTACGGGTGCTTTTTCTTCCCGCAAAGCTGGGCGCGGGCGAGGATTGCGTTGGCGGAGGTGCTGGAACTGCGCGGGTGGAATGGCGGGGAAAACCCAAAAATCCTCGACGTCGGCGCGGGGCCGGGGGCCAGCGGTATCGCGGCCTCCCAGCTTTTGCGCGAGCGCGGCGGGGCGAAGACCGTGCGGATCACAGGGCTCGACCACTCGCCGCGCGCGCTCGAATGCTTTGCGGGCCTGATTCGGGAAAATCAACAACATCTCTCTGGTATTTCCTTTGAGAAAAGCATCGCGCGCAGCCTGCCTGTGTTTTTAAAAAAACAGGCGGAGGAGGAAGGGCCTTACGACCTGATCATCGCCGGATTCGCGCTGAACGAGGTGTGGGGCGGCATGGATGTGGAGGGGCGCGTGGCGTATATCCTGCGCCTAAAACGCATGCTCGTACCGGGCGGATTGTTGCTGGTACTCGAACCGGCCTTGCGCGAGACGGCGACGGCCTTGCAGGAGGTGTCCGACGCCGTCAGCCAAAAAAAGCTTTTGCACCGCTGGGGGCCTTACTGGGGGGAGTTCCCCTGCCCTGTTTTGGGCGGCGCGAAATACTGGCCGCACGAGGTGCGCGTGTGGGCGCCGCCGCCCTCGCTCAAAGACGCCAACCGCCATCTGTGGCGGCAGATCGGCGAGCTGAAATTCCACTGGGCCGCGTGGAGTGACCGGCTCTCCCGGCCTTTGCCCTCGGAGCCTGTGCCGATGCGGCTTTCCACGCCCTTTGCCAAACTCAAGGGCCGCTTTGAGTGGGCCGGTGTCCTGCAGGATGGTCGGCTCGTGCGGTGCGACATGCCCCTGCGCGGGCTTGACCGCGCCGTCGTGGATGAATGCGAAAAAATCGAGCGCGGCGACACGCTTTTTTTGTCCGCGCACGAGACGCTGGAGGAAAACCGCTGGCGGATGCCCTCGCCCGAGAGCATCGCGCGGCGCTACAGCCCGCGCTAACGAACGACAGGGGCCTTCCAGCGCGCGACGTCGCGC
>JAVBTG010000143.1:0-6086 GCA_031556275.1 Opitutales bacterium | reverse complement strand
GGCATGACGTTGCCGCAGATGTGGCAGTACACGCGCGCCGCGGCATCGTAGGCGTGGACCTCGTCGCAGAAACGCTTGAAGCGCGGCTTGATGAACTGCCGCCACATCGCGGGCGAAATCACCGACATATTGGCCGCCGAGTCGTTCAGTCGCAGGACTTTTAAGCCGATGTCCAAGTTGAACTTGGCGCGTTCTATGGCGATGTCGGTGGCCTTGTCCATGACGGCCTCGACCATTTCCGGCTCCTCCAGCAGGTCGATCAGCGCGTTGTCCATGCCGCGAAAGGCGATGTAGAAGGCGAGGGTGGGGCAGTCGCAGTCGCCGATAATTTCAAGTTTATCGCCCGCCTTTTCCATCTGCTTTTTCATGCGGTCCTCCCAACCGAACGCCCGGTAGTCCGCCCGCGTGGGGACGTACATGCGCGCGGCGTCCGCGGCCGATTCGATGATGGGTTTTTCCGCGCTCCAGTAATGATGGTGGGCCATCATGTAGGGGTCTTCCAGCCGGAAACGCTTTGGGTCGCTCAGATGCGTGACGAGGCCGCCGAGCATGTCGACCGCGCCGATGGGAGTGCCGTCCTCCTCGGTCTCGATGACTTTGCCGCCCTCGTTTTTGATCTTTTTGGCGGGGAAATGCCACATGCGCACGGCGTCCAGCCCGCATTCCAGACCGGCCCGTGTCATGACGTCCAAGGCCGTTTCCGGGCTCGTCACGATATCGGTGAGGGGGGTGCCCGTGATGTTGGCGGCCAAATCGACCCACATTTTGGGGACGACGGGCACGCGGTCGGGGGTTTTTCCGGAAATGGCGGTGTAAATGCGCTGTTGGGCGTTCATAGGGGATATCGAGTGGGGGTGAGTCGGCATAAGCGTCAAAAAAGAGCTTTGCCAAAGGTATTTCGCCTTTCATGCTAAAACCTTTTTTCTTCCTGTCAGCACAATAATGAAGGCTTTTTCAGCAATCCGACCGCCGCAGAGGGGATATCCCGTGTTTTTATTTGACTCAGCCGAGAGAATTTGCGTGGCTTTATCTTTGAGGATTTGTTGCATATAAACCCTTAAAACCCGAATCTCGAAACGGCGCCCAGCCCGTCAGGCTGGACCAAACGACATGGCACTGATTGTCCAAAAATACGGCGGCACTTCGGTCGGCAACACCGACCGCATCCTGAACGTCGCCCAGAAAATCAAAAAGCTCCGCGACGAGGGCAACCAGCTCGTCGTGGTGGTCTCCGCGCGCAGCGGGGTCACCAACGAACTGATAGGCAGGGCCAAAACGCTCAATCCTGAGCCGGACCAGCGCGAGATGGACATGCTCTTGACGGTGGGCGAGCAGGAGACGATCGCGCTGACGGCGATCGCATTGCAGTCCCTCGGCGTCCCTGCGGTGTCCCGCACGGGCGCGCAGGCAGGCATCGTCACGGACATGATGCACACGAAGGCCCGCATCCTCGACATTTCGGGCGGGGACATCCGCGCCCAGCTGGACGCTGGCAAAGTCGTGATCGTCGCGGGCTTCCAGGGCGTCAGCCGCAAGGGCGAAATGACGACGCTGGGCCGCGGCGGGTCCGACCTCACCGCGATCGCCTTGGCCTACGCCCTCAAAGCCGACGCCTGCCAGATTTTCACCGACGTCGACGGCATCTACACCGCGGACCCGCGCCTCGTGCCCCTAGCCCGCAAGATCGAAGCGGTCTCTTACGAGGAACTCCTCGAGATGGCGGCGGCGGGCTCGAAGGTCATGCAGGCGCGCTCCGTCGAATTCGCCCAAAAATTCAACGTCCAATTTGAAGTCCGATCCAGTTTTAACGACAACCCAGGAACCCTTGTGAAAGCCGAAGCACCCTCCATGGAAGACATCGTCGTCAGCGGCATCGCCGTCGACAAAAACCAAGCCAAGATCACGGTCAGCGAGCTGCCCGACAAGCCGGGCATGGCCGCGCTCTTGTTCGAACGCCTGGGCGAAGCGGGCGTCATCGTCGACATGATCATTCAGAACGTCGGCCGCGGCGGCCGCGCCAACCTCAGCTTCACCGTCCACCGTGACGATTTGAAGAAAGCCGAGGCCACCATGACCGCGCTGTTCAAGGAACTCGGCGGCGGCAAGCTCGACCCTTCGTACGACGTGGCGAAGCTCTCCGTCGTCGGCGTGGGCATGCGCTCGCACTCGGGCGTGGCGGCCAAGTTCTTTTCGGTCCTGGCGAAAAACAGCGTCAACATCCTCATGATCTCCACTTCCGAGATCAAGATCGCGGTGGCGATTCTGCCCGAGGAGGCCGACAAGGCCGCCAACGCCGTTCACGAAGCCTTCGACCTCAACGCGAAGTAGGCGATAGTCTCTCATTCTCGCAAAAAGGCCGCGCAGAAAAATTTCGCGGCCTTTTTTGCGCCCCTATTTTTCCGGCAAGCGCAAGCAAGGGGATATTTGCCGTTGAATTTTCCTTGGAGCGCCGCCATATTGCCAGACGATCAAACAATGAAAACCATCCGCATCTTCCTGCTTTTTTTGTCCGTCACGCTCGCGGGGTGCGCCGCCGAAAAGGCGCCTTCCCACGAGGCGATGTGCGAAGCCGGAATCAGGCTGGCGCGTGAGTTGCTGGAAAAGCTGAAGGCGGACACACCCTTCACGCTGGAGGAGGAGCGCCATTTTTTCGGCGGGCCCACCGATCTGAACGAGCCCAATCTCATCTACCTGCAATTAGGCTACGTCTCCCCGCAAAAAAAACTCCTGAAACCATTGCCCAAGTATTCCTATTTTGGGGAATTGCTCCGAATGAATAGGGATTTGTTTTTGAACGAGGCGCGGCCCGCCCCGCGCTATCTGGCGGGCGTGACCGCTTCCATAGGCAAGATCGCCAACATGAAGGGCGAGATCATACGGGAAGACGCACTGCGCCATGACACCGACGTCTGGATAACGGTTTTTGTGATCTATGGCGAGGTGCGCAGCGAATTTTCCGTCACCGATGAAAAATTACTGAGGTTCAATTACAATGGCGTCGCGCGGGTATTGTTCGGCCGCATGGCGGTCAACGGAAAAACCGTCATGGAAGAACTCGGGTTTTATTGCAATAGCCTGGAAGACATGGGGCTTCGCGAGGACGTGTTGGAGCGCTTGCAGGCGCGCATGCGGCAAATTGAGAACTGACGGTTTCCGCCAAAAGGGTGGACAAAACACCGCCGTTTCGCGAAAATCTGTTTTTCATCCGACCGCCATGCGCTATATCTCGACCCGCAGCCAAAGCACCCCTCAGAGCTTCGCCCAATGCGTGGCGCAGGGCCTTGCCCCGGACGGCGGCCTGTACCTGCCCGAATCGCTCCCCGACTTCTCGGGAAACCTCAAAGACTGGGAATCGCTGTCCTATCCGGATTTGTGCCGCGAATTCCTGTGGCCATTCGTCGAGGGCGATTTCACGAAGGATCAGCTGGACGCCATGGTGAAACGCGCCTACGTCCGCTTCACCGCCCAAGAAATCGCGCCCTTAAAACAACTGGACGACGCCACGCACGTCTTGGAACTCTTCCACGGCCCGACACTCGCGTTCAAAGACTTCGCGCTCCAGCTGCTGGGCGAATTTTACGAGGCGCAAATCACGCGGACGGGCCACGCCATCAACATCCTCGGGGCGACATCCGGCGACACGGGCTCGGCGGCGATTCACGGCATGCTCGGCAAAAAGGGAGCCGCCATCTTCATCTTGTACCCCTACGGACGCGTCTCGCCCCTGCAGGAGCGGCAGATGACCTGCACAGGGGCCTCGAACGTTTTCCCCATCGCGATCGACGGCACGTTTGACGACGCCCAAGACATCGTCAAAGAGCTGTTCGGCGACCGCGCTTTTAAACAGGACTGTTCGCTTTCCGCCGTCAATTCCATCAACATCGCCCGCATCCTCGCCCAGTGCGTCTACTATTTCTGGGCGTGGCTGCGCCTGCCCAAAGCCGCGCGCGAAAAGGGAGTGCATTTTGTCGTGCCGACGGGAAACTTCGGCAACATCCTCGCGGGCTGGCTCGCCCGAAAAATGGGCCTGCCGATAGCGACCCTGCGCGTGGCCACCAACCAAAACGACATCCTCCACCGCCTGTTCACGACGGGCGTCTACCAGGTGGGCGAAGTGAAACCGAGCCTCGCGCCTTCGATGGACATCCAGGTGGCGTCGAACTTCGAGCGCTTCCTCTACTTCGCCGAGGGCTGCGCCCCCGAAAAAGTGCGCGCCGTCATGGAAACCTTTAAGCGCGCGGGCAAATACGTCTTTGAAAACTTCGCCGCCGACGGTTTCTCGGCCAGCCGCATGGACGACGCGCGCATTCCCGACGTCATCCGCGCCGTCTACGAAAAATACCGCTACATCCTCGACCCGCACACCGCTTGCGCCTTCGCGGAACCTTTCGCCGAGGGCACGACGGTCGTCCTCGCCACGGCCAGCCCCGCCAAATTCCCCGAGACGATCGAGCAGGCCATAGGCGTCCACCCGACCGACCCCTCTTTGGAAGCCCTCAAGCAAAAACCGATGCAGCGCGCCCGCATGGAAGCCTCCTCCGCCCGCGTGGCCGACTACATCAAACGCCACTGCGTGCGTTAATCGAATCCTATCGAATCCAAATTGAGCCCAAAAAAACCCGCTTTTCCTCTCGGAAAGCGGGTTTTTTAAAATGGTGGCGAGGGGCGGAATCGAACCGCCGACACAAGGATTTTCAGTCCTCTGCTCTACCGACTGAGCTACCACGCCATAAGAATCGGTCTTAAAAGATTTATCCTACACACCCGTATTTGCGAGTCAATCGGATTTTCCCTAAAAGTCAATTTTCAAAAGCTCTTCACTTCGCCGGACGCCGCGCCAGCTCTATGTTCGGCAGCAGCACGGTCAGCAGCCCCAGCAGCGGCAAAAACGCGCACACCTGATAGACGAACTCGATGCTCGTGCGGTCGGCGAGCCAGCCCAGTACGGCGGCGCCCAGCCCGCCCATGCCGAAGGCGAACCCGAAGAAAAGCCCCGCGATCATGCCTATTTTCCCGGGCACAAGCTCCTGCGCGTAAATGATGATGGCGGAGAACGCCGAGGCGATGACAACGCCGATGATCACCGCCAAAACGCCCGTCGCCACCAGCCCCACATAGGGCAGGGCGAGCGTGAAGGGCGCGGCCCCCAAAATCGAAATCCAAATGACATACTTTCGGCCGATGCGGTCGCCCAGCGGCCCGCCGAGCAGCGTGCCCAGCGCGACGGAGAACAAAAACACGAACAGATAAATCTGGGCGAATTGCTTGTCCACGCCGAACTTGCGCATCAGGTAAAACGTAAAATAGCTCGTCATGCTCGCCAGATAAAAATTCTTGGAGAAGACCAGTGTCAGCAAAATAACGAGCGAAAACTTGACCCGCCGCGGCGAGCAGTTGGGGCGCGGCACGAGCGCGGGGGCGAGGGAGGCCTTTTGCCGTTGCGCGGCGAGCAGGCGGTGCTGCTTGTACCAGCGCCCCGACACGAACATGAACCAGATGGCGGGAATCGCCAGAAGCGAAAACCACGCCACATTCTGCCGTCCGAACGGCGTGATAATAAGGGCGGCCAAGAGCGGCCCCAGCGAGCTGCCCGCGTTGCCGCCGAGCTGGAAAATAGACTGCCCGAGCCCGCGCCGTCCGCCCGAAGCCATATAAGTGATGCGCGAGGCTTCGGGGTGAAACACCGAAGAGCCCGCCCCGACGAACGCGACGGCGATAAGCACCGTCCAATAATGTCCCGCGCTCGCCAGCAAAATAATGCCGACAAATGTCATCACCATCCCCAGCACGAGCGAGTAGGGGTGCGGCCGCTTGTCGGTGTACATGCCCACGAGGGGTTGCAACAGCGAGGCCGTCAATTGATTCGTAAAAGTAATCAGCCCGACCTGCAAAAAACTCAGCCCGAACCCCGCCTGCAACAGCGGATAGATCGAGGGGATGAGCGACTGCATCGTGTCGTTGAGCATGTGCGAGAGCCCCAGCGCGAACAGGATGGGATAGACCGTCCGCACGGCGTCCTTGTGGGATGTCGCGGGCTTTTCTTGCGCTGTGCTCGCCTCGCTCATGGTATTAACCGCCAAGCCTAC